>JBLHKB010000006.1:0-47035 GCA_047619315.1 Polyangiales bacterium | reverse complement strand
TGAGTGCGGCGAGGTCGCGGATGACTGTCGAGAGCGCGGACGTTGGGCTAAGCGCCATCATGAAGCCAAGCACGCAGACGGGCAGCGAGCTGTGCCTCGGACTCTGTCGGGTATCGTTCACGTAGCGCCGCCGCTCGGAGCTCGAACCCCAGCTTCATCAGCTCGAGAGCTTGCGCGAGTTTGACCTCAGGCGCGGTGGAACGTGCTCTGCGCAGGTCGTCTTCGCTCACGGCGTCTTCGCTCACGGCGTCCATTGAGGGAAACTAACGTATGGGACCGGACGGCGTGCAGGTCATCGCACCTGTTGGGACCGAGCTGTCCGGGTCCGGTGGCGTCACTGCGTTCGTGCATACTAAGCGACGCTGGATGTTCGACGCCGTGCGCGAGATCGCCGCCAAGCAAGGCAAGCTCCTAAAGCAACATTACTCGAGCGGCGCGAAGCTCCAGTATCGCGGGCGCTGGCTGATGCTTGACGTTCAGTCCGCCGACGTCGACAGCGTGGAGGTCACGTGTCGAAGTAAGTTTCACATCGTCGTGCCGCAGAAGCTCAAGGGAACGCGGCGGCTCAAAGCCGTCCAGGCAGGGCTTGATGCTTGGCTCCGGGAGCGCGTGTTGCGTGACCTTGAAGGCTTCGTCCGAACACATGAGCGCAATCTAGGCGTAGAGGCAGCGGGCTCTCGCATCAGCGAAGCGAAGCACGCGTGGGGCACCTGCGGAAAGGACGGCGTGATCCGCGTCCACTGGCGTCTTATCCAAGCGCCGAAGGTAGCCATGGAGTACGTGGCCGCGCACGAAGTCGCGCATCTGCTGCACCGGAATCACTCGGCTCGGTTTTGGAGCACGTTGGGATTGGCGATGCCGCACTGGGAGGAAGCGAAAGTACTGCTGGAACGCTGGGAGGGCGAGCACCGCGCGGTTTAGAGTCGCTACTACTTGGTCTTGCCGAGAGTAGGGTTGGTGGCGGTGCTCGCGCCCGCGAGCGACTCCACTCGCTCGATGCCAGCGATCGAGCTTGCCCCCAACGTGTTGCGGCTCACCACGAGGACTCGCCGGGTGCCAATCCAGTGGAGGCTCTTCTTTAGCTGTTTCTGCAAGACGCTGCAGCGCACTTTGTGTCTGGCAGGAGGCATGTCTTCTTCGAGCCAGAGCACTATGAAGAGGTGCCGCTTTTGCTCGACGACCGACGCGCCTACCTTCTGCCAGAGGGCGTCGGGGCTGCGACGGCTCGAAGCGATGAGCCCCGCGCAGGTATCCCTGACTTTTGCGGGAACCTCGGCTTCTAGGTCACGGTTTTGCACCCGACCTAAGCGAAAGTCCTTCACCTCGACGAGCGTGACGGCGTTGCCGTTGGTGGCGACAAAGTCGACGCCTTTTGTGCCTGGACAGCGGTCCGTATGGGGCACGGCCTTGTCGATCGCGCGGTAAATCGGTTGGTCGTCGTACTTGGCGACTTCCCAACCGGCACCGAAGTGAAAGCCCAGCTTGTCCTCCTCGATATAGGACACGCTACTCGTCTTCCGTTTCAATCTTCGACACGGCAGCCAGCTCCTCATCGTAGTGCTTGGCGAACTCGTCGAGGATCGGGTTGTAGTCCAGTTCGGCGAGCGTGTTTGCGCTCTCGATCTGAACTCCGTCGTCACCACGCCGCAGCGAATGAAAACGTGCGCCCGCGCTCGGGTCGTTTTCAGCCGCTAGGGATAGCTTCTCAGACAGCAGATAGTCATGCGTTGCGAGGAAGACCTGCACGCCGGCCTTGGCCAGGGCGTTCAGCATGCCGGCAACCACAGATACATAGCGCGGGTTGAGGTTCGCTTCGGGCTCGTCCCAAAAGACGACGCTGCTCCCGGACAAGGTGCCGTTGAGAATCAAGTACATCACGGTTGCGAGCTTCCGAAGTCCTTCCGCTACGAGGTGAGCCTCGATGTCACCATCGACTGACCTGACGTAGAAGCGCCCATCCACAACACGGACCTTCGCCCCGAGCTGTTGTTCCAATGCTTCGACAAGGGCTTGGACTCCTGGGTCCCGAGGACCCCTTTTTAGCGGTGCGCCACTTAGGGCTCGGCATAAGTCGTAGTGGGTGGCATCGAACTCGAGTTCCCGCTTCTCCCAGGCGTGAACGAAGCCAGGGAAGAACGACATGACCTCGTGTGGGGGCAAGAATACGGTGGAGACTTCCGGCGTGATGGAAGAGAGGACGATGGGAACTTTTTGCCTTGTCGAAAACTTGTACTCAAGCGTCCGATCTTTCGGACGAGCGCTGAACGTGACCTTGATCTCCGCGTTGGCCGCGCCTCGTTGCCGAGTAACGAGACGACTGAGGCGGTCTGGCCGAAAGACTTCCATCAGTGAGGTTCGAAGTGCGGCCCTGATCTCATCTTTGGTCGCGCCAGCCGTGGGACCCTCCGGCCCTTGACGCAAAGAAGCGTAGAGCACCTTCAGCAGATGACTCTTTCCTGTCCCGTTCTCCCCGATGAGGACGTTCAGTCCTGGGGATGCGCGAAAATCCAGTTTCCGAAACACCGTGAAGTTGCGGAGACGGACCCGCTTGATGTTGTCGATGGAACTCATGTTCGTATCGTCGCCTGCGTAGTCACTTCAGTCCACTTTGGTGCATCGAGCGGGCTGTCATGGCCTTCGTTCAAAAGCGCGACTCCGAGGCGAGTGAAAATGCGGCACAGATTGACTCACCGATCCCAGCTTTTTCCGCGAAATCTGATGGCACATGTTTTGCTCTTTACACCATGATGAAGAGAACAGGCCTCACCCTAATCGTGGCACTTATTCCCGCACTGCTCCTAAGTTTGGCCTGCAACTACGGTCCCACCCCCGTGGATCCCATGGCGGGTTAAAGCTCTATTGCCTACACGCCCATGCCCATCGAACTGGACGAGGCTGGTCTTGTGGTATGCGACGGTCCAGCGGACGAGCTGGCGGTCCTTGCCTCGCTTTGCGGACGAACACACCAAGCCGGTGCTCGTGGGGTGCGAGATGTGGAGTGGGGCAACCAGCTCCAACTCGGGAACTTCTACTTCTACGTCATGGGATCACCCGACGATATCCCGAACCTCAGATATGCAGCCGGTGTGGAAACGCCGGAGGGCTTTGAACCTGTGCTTGAAGGACGGGTTCATACGACCCGCGCAGAGTCCATCGCCTGTAGTGAAAGCTTTGTGGCCTCTGCCGAGTTTCTGTGGCGTAACACCACCATCCGTCTACAGCTGGTTGGTGTGTTGGGCTGCTAACATAGAGGCGAAACGCGCTGCAGGTGCAGCTCTTGGCCCACGCTGCTGCAGTCTTGAAGAAGGAGGATCTGTGTTCGGCTCTACTGACCCACGCCCTGGCGCGTCAGATAGTCCCGAACGAGCGCCAGCATCGGTGCCAGCGTCTTTGCCGCCGCCGCTGGTTCCATCGAGAGTTCCTTCAAGTGCGCATCGTGGGCTGCGAGCAGCTTCGACATGGACTGCTGACCTACCGCTCGGCGGTGGAGGCCTTTGTCAGGGAAGTTCGCGAGTTGGTCCATCGTGGAGGTCGTGACGTAGTCACCGCTCTGTGTTCGTGACACGCAATCGACGGCCGCCACTTGAAAGTTTGGTTGCTTGACTCCCGCCATCAGGACGTTGCACCGGCCGTCCGAAGAGACGAAACACTGCCCGAAGACTTCGCTCCCAAGGAGAGCCCTTAGCCATCCCAGCGATGTTGTTCCGCTCGCCAGCACATCGGCCTGCTGCCTCTTGGAGGATTCCGAGAGCACCGGCGCCTGGGACCCTTCCACCGTCATCTTCATCGCGGGCAGAAGACTCGGAAGCAGTTCCGCGACAAGGGACTGAATCGCTTCGTTGGGTTTTGCCTCGTCGTTGCCAGAAGTCTTCGGCTCCGCGAGCAGCGCTTGTAGCGAGATATGCGTTGCGGGTTCCAGATCGGGGTGTTGCACCATGAACGCTTCGTCTCGCGCCTTTGTCAACGCCGCTTCGGCCTTGAAGTCGCGCATGCGGTGGTCGATCTGCTCCTTGATGGCCGTGCTCCCAGCCCGGCGAGCTCGCTTTCGCACCGCTTTGCTGACCGGCGCGCCCCGTTCCATAAGCTCGTAGGCAGCAATGGCGCGATCGTGCTGAACGGCGACGTCGAGAAGCGTCGCAAGCTCGACTTCCGTGAGCGTGGCGTCGTGAATCAAGCGAATGGCTTCGAGTTCCGAACTCTCCAGAGCGCGGGTGATCTGCTCTTCGGATGGCGCATTCTCAGACATACGAGGCAAACCGTATGATAAGAACGACCCATGTCACAAGAAGGACTCTTCATTCTCACCAAGCCTTCGTACATACAAACGGCCTGTACGGGTTGGTTGACAGGTCTGCCGGAGGCGCGCTCATTCGAAGCTCTTAACCCCTTCAGTGGCAAGGTGGAGACCCGGCGCTCCTACCTGCCAGAAGACTACAAGCTCCCCGAGGTGGATGCGAGCAAAGGCGCACTTGCTCTCGAGGCTAGCCGCCCAGTCGCGGTGGACATGTCACTCGGCGGAGGGTGGCGGAGCCTTGCGCAAGGACGGGTCGTCTTCCTAGGCAGCATGCAGGACGAAGATGACGAAGAGGTGGAGGAAGGCTTTGAGGTGTACGTTTTCGAGGTGAACGATGACGACGCCGATGCGCTCCTCGGAAGCAACCCTGCCTGGAAGAGTTATGCGGACCGAGAGATCCGCCACGCCGCGGGACTCCGGGCGTACTTCTATTTAGACAGCTACTAAGCGAGACCCATGCGCGTGTACGCAAACGGGCTACGACTGCGCCTGCTGCGTGCCGAGTGCAACCGTCGTCCGACGAACATGTGCCAAGCGCTAACGTCACTCGCATGTCAGCAACGCGAGCAGATGATCTCCGCCAGTCCCTGGGGTGGCCTCCCCAACCTTGGATGCCAAGGTTGCACTTCGCGCCGGCACATTGGTTGATTTGTGATCCGATAGACGTGTTTTCGCCACAGAAGTGACAAAGCAGGCACACTCGCTCCTCGCATCACTTCGCCCTTTTGTGCGATCCTCAGTGCATGCCACGCCGCCCTCGCATCACGCTTCCCCCTTCCGTCCTTGTACCCACGCGTCCTACGGCACCGCGCGTTCGACCGGCGCCGGCACCTCGTCTCCGTGTCACGGCGTTGGCGCGCGCCAACAAGACCATCAAGGCGATTCGCAAGCGGCTCCGAAGCGCCGACGCGGAGTACTACGCGGTGGGCAAGGCGCTCGCGGGCCTCGACCGACCGGAGGTGCTTGCGGCTTTTGACGCGGCGAACTTTGATGCGTTCCTCGACGCCCACGTGATGCCTCACGCAACAGCGCAGCGATACATGACGGTGACGAAGTCCTACTCGGAGGTGGTGGCGCTTCGCCTCGGCGTGGAGAAAGCGTTTCACTTGGTTCAGTACGCGTCGCTATGGGACACGCGTTTGTCCGCCGCGCAGCTGGCGCAGCGGGATGCGGCCATCGGTTCGCCTGGGAGAAAACTGAGCACGCTTTCGGCAGCGGACATCGCGACGCTCGTGCGTATGAAGAAGCTCGGCACAGCGAGGGCGGCGCTTCCAAAGGCGACGCGTGCGGACACCCGAGCGGCGCAGGTTGCGGCGCGTCAGGTGGAAGAGGTGCTCGGTGTGGATGCCCGCGTTCGCGTGGACAAAAAGCGCGACCTGGTGAAGCTGGAGATTCGTCTGAGCGAGCTTCTGGCCTAGGCGTGTTGCCTCACTAGCTCTGGGACCCTCGCCATTTCCAAACCGCGTCCGCAGCCGCTTCCCACTTGGAGTCCATCGCCGCGGCGTAGCGAGCGTAGGAATAGAGCAGCGGAAAGTCGCTGGCGTTTGCGCTCGTCGCTTGCTGCGCGAAGACCGCCGGGTTCGTGCTGTCCATCCCAAGCTGATCCACTTGATCGGCCAGGGTGTCGCAGCGGGAAGAGCGCTGTATCTTGCCGAAGCGGCGCGGCTCCACGGAGATACCCGTTCCCTGCGCCAGGACGAGACGTTTCTCGCGCCCCATCCGGAAGATGAACTGGGGCAGAGCCAGCGACGTGACCCAGGCGACGGCGAGTCCAATGGTGATGGCCCACTCCGGGCGGTTAAGGTCGAGGGTCTCTTCCCAGAACATGACGAAGGGCGAGGCGCAGGCAGCCCAGCAAAGCCAAACACGCAGGTAGCCGAGGAGTGTGCTGTCCCACTGGACCGGCAAGTCCTGGCCAAACGAGCTGTGCGTCGTGGTCCCGGCGGAGCGTGAGTACTCCTCATGGGTCACGTACATCGACTTCACCGGGATGAGTGGACCCATGAACGACAGGAATGTCGTTGAAATATGGTGACCATTTTCCTGGGGTATGCGTCCCACCATCATCTTAAGCATCGACTGTTTTCTCCTGAGCCCGCGTGTTCTACGCGAAGGGCGGCCATAGCTTCCTGCCTTCATCCCGGTTTGAGAAAAACAGCCAGCGCTCAACTTTCTGAGACCGACTCCGGACCTGACGCGTCGGCACCTCCCAGAAGGAGTTCGGCGCGATGATTAGACGACTATCGATTCTTGCAGGCTTATTGGCCTGGGGCTGTCACACAGATGTTCAAGAGGCCCCGGAGGACCCAGGGCTTGTGCAGATGCAAGGCGCTCTTGGCTATGATCTCGTGGCTGCGGGAGTCGGCGGAGAGGTCCTCGCGCGCTTGCAGGTCATTGGGTCCCGCATCGACTCTCACGCCCGGCCCCCTCTGAACTTGGGCCTTGTGCTGGATACCTCTGGCTCGATGCGCGGAGAACCCATCGAGAACCTCCGCAACGCCACGCGTGAGATTCTTGGAATGCTCCGCGACGACGACTCGGTCTCCCTCACTACCTTCGACACCGAAGCCAACGTCGTGCTCCCAGCGACGCGCGTCGAAGACCTCGACGCCACGGACGTGGAGGATGCCATCGCCGCCCTCGAAGCGCGCGGCACCACGAACCTCACCAGCGGCTTTCAACAGGCCCTGGGCCAGATGAACACCTTCAAAACCCCCGAGAGCATCGACTGGCTCGTGATGCTTGGTGACGGCGTCCCCAACAACCCCAACACCGTGCTGCCCATCGCCGCTCAGGCCGCTCAACAGCGAATCCCCGTCGCGGTCCTGGGCCTTGGACTTGAGTTTGACGAAACACTCATGGGTCAAATCGCCCGCCAGTCCGGTGGCGTCTACGAGTTCGTCGAAGACCCAGAGCGCGTCGCCCTAGTCTTTCGCGAACAGGTCATGCGCCTCGAACAGCTCGTCGCACGCCAGATGGTTTTGACACTCCGTCCCGGCCCCGGCGTCGAGCTCCTCGAAGTTATCGGCCACACCACCCCGGAAGGCGGCGGAGCGCTTCAGCTCCAGGTCGGCGACCTCAGCGAAGGCGAAACACGCGAGTACATCGTGCGCATGAGCGCCGCGGGCCGTCGAACTGGCGCCTTCGTCGAGCTCCTCGACGCGGACCTTCGCTTCGCCGACGCCCTGAACTCCGCCGGCTCTCTTCGTCGCACCGTCTTCTTAGGCGCCGAGGCGAGCGAGTCCGAGAGCGCGCTCACGGCGAGCCGCAACGGTGACGTTCTTGAGACCGCCGAGCGAATGCGCGCTGCGGTACAAACCATCGAAGCCGTTCGCATGATGCGCATTGGCCAGGCCGAAGCCGCCCGTGAGCTCATGACCAGCGACGTCGTGCAAAACGCGGAGGAGTACGCCGAGTTTGCAGCTTCCGTGGAGAGCGAAGACGAGTCCAGTGCCATGCCGAGCCGGTCAGCGCCAAGGCCCGCCGCGTCGAGTACACGACGTGCCCATCAAGCCGCCATGCGAACGCTCGGATACTAACTCGGCAGCTTGTCGTCTTCGCCCTCCGCGATAGCCGCGTGTCGACGCGTTCACGCCTCCGTCGTCATATAACGGAGCGCGTTCCGAACTGCTGCGACTACGCCATCGCGTTCGTCAGGTGTCACATGTTCGAGGAGCAGCTGTTCGTCATTCGATTCGGGATGAACCAGCCACAACGCCGCGGTGTTGAGCACTCCGTCATCTTCACCATCGTCGTCGCGAACTTCGAGGCGAGCGCCCTTCTGAACCCGGAGCGGTACATTTCGACGGCTCATCGCGTTTTCCTCGTAGACCTGACGAATACTTTGGGGTCCCAACGTAAGCAGCTGGTTGGGGCGTAGAATCTTCTGCCCCGGCGTCACACCTGCGCTCGGTAGCTGAATATCGGAGGAAGCCCGATACGTGACCCGCTCTGAGTTGAACCGCATCCCACCACCCCCCGCAAGTAGAACGAGCGGCCCCATCATCAAGATGAGAACCATCGAGCCATAGACCTGGTCGACGTCTCCATATCGAACGTACAAGAACACCGATCCGTAAACGGCCATATACGCCATGACGAGGTACCAGAACGTCGCGCTTTACCTATGACCTCAACGGGATCCTCGAAATAGAGATGAAGGTCATCGGGGAGGACAAGGTGGAACACATGGTCATCGAGCAGGCCCCCGGCTCCCTCACCAAGCGAGAGCTCGAAGCCGCGCGCCGCTCGATGGCCGCGCTCAAGTTCCATCCCCGCGAGACGCTCCCAAACCGAACGCTCCTCGCACGCGGAGACGCGCTCTTTGGTGAGCTAAAAGGTATCCCGCGCGACGAGCTGGCGCATTCTCTGGCGATCTTTCGGGCGACACTCGAAGTGCAGGACCCAGGCCCCATCGAAGAAGCCGCCAGTAACCTCCGCTTCATGATCGACGCGCTGCGTCCTCGGAACGGGTAGTCACCTCAAACACGAAAACACCCATGCCTCAACGACGAGAAGCACGTCCACCTCACACGTCGGCTGTCGAGTGACCAGTAGGGGGCCCGCGACGAGTAGACACAGCTCTTTGGCCACCATGGTAATCTGACACCGCCATGCAATTCGTGATCATTGGCGCGATCGCCTTCTCGCTCCTGATCCTCATCAGCGTCATGTGTCAGGGCGTGTTGAAGCGCCGCGATCTGGCGCAGTATCCTCGTATTGCTCAGGCTGTTTTCAAGCGGGACGCAAAGACAAGACACGAAGTCGCCGGATTCCTACGCAGGGTACGGAAGCGACACGGTGAGAAGAGCTGGCAGCATGCGTGGGCATGCTTGGTTAGGGGTCAAGACCATGCATGTGAAGGCGCCTACGAGGAGTCCGTCGTCGCATATCGGATGAGCATCGAGATTGAATCCCGTCTCCCGACGGACCACCTACGCATTCGCACGGACGGCTACGAAGCCCTCGCAAATAGCTTGTCGATCCTTGGCCGCTTCGATGAAGCACACGAAGCTCTCGACGAAGAAGAGCGGACCCTTCGGCCGAGAAAAGAAGCGCCGGCTGATGACGCCGTGATCGCAACGGCTATTGAGATGAGAGCACGGGTAACAAAACGGGAAGGCGACCATATTCGGTCCGCCGAACTTCTTGAGCGTCTCTGTTTGTTGGTTATCGCGCCTTCGTCGCCGTCCGCCGGGCCCTACCGCGGCCTGCCTCAACGGACCGCGGTGGACACGTCGCGTGAAGCGCTCGATCCAGTGGAGACTCCGCTTCGTTTGGCGAATGCGCTCTTCACGCTGGGGCGCGTTGAGGACGCGATCCGAACGGAGCAAGACGCGCTGGCTAACGCCGCCCCCGAGAAGGTCGATCTCTACGCTATCAGGGCGGCCGGACGCTACGTCCGCGCCGGTAATGGCATTCACGCGCTTCGCCCTCTGAGGCAGGTCCTCAACCGCAGCGAGTGCACCCCTGAATTGCGGGTGCGAGCTGCCGAGCTGGTGGCGTACTTGGACGTCACTGGGGAGGACGTTCTTGCCGCGACGCTCAAAGCTCTTCAAGACATCCCTGAATCGATCCCCGGACATACGCGCTTGCGTCGGGCCAGTGCCCATTTGCACTTTGAAGCTGACCAACTTGACGAAGGCCTGTCGCTGCTCGGCGAAGAACCGACTGTTGCCCACGCTTCGCTTCTCGTCGCCTACTGCGGCGCCCTGTGGCGGAAGGGTGAGCACGGCGCCGCCCAACGTCGAATCGTCGCGCTACAGGAGAAGGTCACGGAGGAAGGCTTAGCTATCTCGTTGTTATCACTGGTTCACTGGCACCTGGTGCGTGGTGCGTTCTCCGATGCACAACGCGCCCTGAAGACCTTCGAAGCGCTCCCCGTTCAACCGTCGCCTGCAATGGAGATAGCGCGGACGATCTATGCAGGTGCCGTTCTTCAGGCGTTGGGTCGCTTTGATGATGCGACGGCGCTCTACAGAGTGGAGTCCGGCGAGTCACGGACCCCCATCGTTCGGGCGATGGCGCTCCATGGACTTGGAGCACTTCACGCTAGCTGCGGTCGATACAGTCTCGCTCAAGAGCTCCTTCGCAAGACGTTCGCAATATACGAAGAGAACGGCGCCGATCCGACGAACGTGGAGAGAGTGTTGACCGACCTCTGCAGCGTGTACCTGCGAGGAGGGGAGCCTCGCGCCGACGAGATCTACGCGAAGCTCCAAGGGGTGAGCCGCGCTCGCAACCGAACGTCGAAGATCTTCAGACTGCGAGTCGATGCACGATGGTCGAGCGGACATGGCGAGCACAACGCCGCAGTCACATTTGCCCGAGATGCCCTTGAACTCAGCCGTCGATGCTTCGGTGAGCGGAGCCCTGAGATCCCAGAATGCTACGTGCTTCTTTGCAATATGTTGCGAGCTTCGGGACAGGCCGAAAACGCGCTAATCGCAGCCGAACAAGCTGTGAGCACGGCCATCGACTTGTTCGGGGAGGAGCATCCGATGAGCATCGAAGCATATCGAGTCCGCGGAATGAGCCTTCAAGACCTTGGTAAGACAGAGCAGGCGATAGCGCAGCTCACTCTCGCCGAAAGAGGTATGCGGCGCTACGGCCACGAGAACCTGAATGATGTGACGAAGGCCCTAAGTCGATATGAAGTGGAGGTTCCCGCGACCTGTGAAACCAAATCGCGAACCATGTCGACAAAATAGCCTGTTGTGTTCGGCGACCACGAGTGATTCCTGGGAGGTTTCCTACGACGGTTTTGTAGATGCTTTGTCCGCGAAGTCGGGGCCGGTCGTATGCTCGCTGACCTCGGAGGAAGTTGTGCGAAGGAGACTCTCGTTGGCTCGGGTGAGCCTGAGACGAAGCTAGGGCTGCTGGCGAACAAGAACGAACCAGGCTGGCAGCCAGCGGCCCTTCTTCTGCGCCCGTCCAATGCTGACATCTGCCGACACCCGTCGAAGGATGTCCTGTGTGCCCGCGTAGACAAAGCGGCTGAGGCGGGTTTCATTCGGGACGATCTTGGGCCAGCCGGGGGGAGAGTCCGGGGGCGTGACCAAGTAGTCGACGATGAGCTCCCCGTCGCCATGTGTTCGGGTGACGAAGTAGCCAGGCCCGACGACGGTCTCGGTCAGCGTGTTCGTTCGGTTGTAGCCCCACAGTTCGTCGCGTCCCTCAGGACGACAGAACACCTTGGCGAATCGGCGAAAAGCCGGAAGCGTGTTTCGCCCCTCGTGGACCACCTCACTCATGACGCCGCGCTCGGCGGGCACCAAGAAGTCAAAGTTGAGTGCACTATGGCCTTCGACCGCGGCGAAGAGCCGCCGCTGCTGTCTACGCCCCAGGCCGAGCACCCATCGGTTTCGGGCCGCGGACGTCATCGCGTCTAGCTCTTTGGAGAGCTTACCTGGGTCGATGCGCGAATCGAGATGAGAGGTCATTGCGTGAGTATGGACGAAGCTCGCGTGTTCTTCTACTTCAGTACGGCGCCGGTGCTCGCGCCACCTTGGGCGACTAGATAGGCATAGACTCCCTGTCGTTTGATGTCGTGGGGGACGCCGACGACGGCCGCTTCGGCGACCTCGCGGCTGCTTGAGCGCAGCGTCTGCACCGGTGCATCTACTGGAGTGGCGTCGCAGGTTTGAGGACTTGTTCTTGGATGCGTTTTGTCGGGTCGAAGGTGGGAGGACGAGTCTGCACCGTCACCCAATCGTCGTTGGATACTTCGGAGCTAATGTATGTTCCAGCATGCGCTCACTTTCGTACCTCGCGCTCACTTTCGCTTTCGTTGTGGGCTGTGCACAAGAAGGCCCGGGGGTCTACGAGGGTGACCCGTCGCTGTCCTGCAATGAGATCTGCTCGGAGCAATCGTTGGTGTGTGACGAAGACCATGTCTGGGGCACCGACTTGTTTGGAAACCCGCGTCGAGGCGGCGGCGAGCGGATCTACCGAATCAGTCGATTCGATACGGCAAGCGAGCGTTTTCCTTGTGAGACAGTCACGCCGGACACTCTCGAGCGCTCCGGCGAGACTTACGAAGGCACAGACGACTACGAATGTGCCTGTATCCTCCCCGGCGGCGACGCTGGTGTTCCAGCGGATGCCGGAGTTCCGGACGTGCCCATGGACGTTGTCCGGGACGTGTTCCCCGACGTTGAGCAGAACACCCCGGGGTTCTATCCTGGTGATGTAGAGGACCTAAGGTCGTGCGAGAGCATCTGCAGAGATGAGGGCTTGACCTGCGACGCGCGCCACCGATGGGATGTCGAACGACCTGGACCCGGCGATCCCGGTGGGGCTCAGACCACCTACGAGAACGGCGGCTCGCCGGACACTCAAGGCTGGCCATGCCAGTACCCGCCGCAGGCCGTACAACCACCCAACATGGAGCTTGAGGGTGAACTTCAGTCCTACCGATGCGCATGCATCGTCAACGACTCGGCGGGAGACCTACTGAACGAGGTGGAGCAAGGGGCCTCAAGAGGGGGGGGCGACTATCAGGGCTTCTTCACGGTCACCGAACCGACGACTGTGAGCTACGACATCGTCGACGGCTACAGAGATACCCCCAATAGGTGGACCGTCGCGATTGTCCCAAGCGAGTCCATTGAAGCCTACCTCACAAGACCAGGTCCGATGGAAGGTCCACTCGTGTACGGACAAACTTCACGCCCTTCATCCGGGACGAATGCGACGGTCGACCTCCCGGCCGGTGACTATGCCTTGGTCCTGCAGTGCTTCAACCAGCTTCAAGGATGTTACTTTCACACCCGCGTCGTCGCTGACTGACGGCTACGCACGGGAGCGTCGCGAGATGTCGACGCGCGTCAGTCGGCCCGCCGAATGTTGGTCGAGGCTGTTTGCGCAGCACCACAGGCCGTCACGAGCGCGAGGGCGCTCAACCAGGAAGTCTTCATCGCAGCACCTCAAGGGGTAGGAGCGGCGAAGATCACCGCGCTATGAAGGACCCCCGAAAGCGACGACAATTGGGTGCTTAGCGAGCGCTTGGATCAATTGGGTTCACGGAGCATGTCGAAATAGAGCGGCAGGTTGAGTTCGTTCCCGCCGTCCAAGCTCACATGCGCCGTGCCGTCCTCCACGCGATGAACCGTGACGAGACCATCTTCCTCGTGCGGTCGGCACTCGAATTACCATTGCTCCCTAAGCTTCGGCTCCGGCTAACATCGAGCTGACGCACGCACTCACCAAGCCGGTTTTGAGACAGAGTTCCCGATGTAGGTGCAAAAAGCACACGGTCTGCTCACCCTCCAGCGCTGCCTTGACGCCGGCCGCGCGGGGTCTACGAACTCCTCACCGTGGACGACGAAAAGCAGAAGCAGCTTCTGACCGGACCCGTCGGTCCCACGCTCCTCCGAATGGCCTTCCCGATGATGGTGGGCATCGCCGCCGTCATCTTCTTCAACATCGTCGACACATTCTGGGTCGGCCAGCTTGGCGGCGATGAGCTAGCGGCGATGGCGTTTACTTTTCCCGTCGTCATGGTGGTCAGCAACCTGACCATCGGCTTGTCCATCGGCGCTACCGCGGCCATCGCCCGGGCCATCGGCGAAGGGCACAAAGACAAGGTCCGGCGGCTCACCACGCACGCGCTGATCTTGGCGCTCTTGGTGGTTATCGCCGTCTGCGCTCTTGGGCTCGTCACCTTCGAGCCGCTCTTCCGCGCCCTCGGCGCCAGCGAAGACATCCTCGTGCTCATCGGGGACTACATGATCCCTTGGTACTGGGGCGTCGGGCTCCTCGTCGTCCCCATGCTCGGCAACGGCGCCATCCGCGCAACCGGCGACATGAAGACCCCAGCCATTGTCATGATGTGCGCGGGTTTTGTGAACGCGGGTCTCGACCCGATCCTCATCTTCGGCTGGGGCCCCGTGCCAAAACTTGGGCTCACCGGCGCGGCTATCGCCACCATCGCCTCCTACGGCATCGCGATGGCGGTGATGAGCTACATCCTGATTCGTCGCGAGAAGATGATCACCTTCGAGGTGCCCAGTTGGAAGCAGCTCCGTGCTTCTTGGGGCGCGATTCTGCTCGTGGGGATCCCTGCCGCAGGCACCAACCTGTTGACGCCCCTCGCCGCCGGCGCGCTCACGCGCATCGTCTCCAGTCACGGGGACACCGCCGTCGCTGCGTATGGCGTCGGAACACGCATCGAGAGCCTCTCGATGATCGGCGTCTTCGCCATGACCGCTGCCATCACAACCTTCGTCGGCCAAAACCACGGCGCCAAGAACGGTCAGCGCGTGATGGACACGTTCTACTTCGTGACGAAGGGCAGCGCCATTTGGGGCGGCGGCATCGCGATCTTGCTCTATTTTCTCTCGGGGCCCATCGCGCGTGTGTTCAACGAAGACCCGGTCATCATCGAACAGACGATGCTCTACCTACGCATCGTGCCCCTGAGCTACATCGCCTTTGGTATCGCGATGCTCGTGGCCTCGATGTTCAACGCACTCAACATGCCCCTCAAGGCGACGGGTCTCGCGGCGCTGCGTCTGGTGGTCTTGGCCGTGCCTCTCGCTTGGGTAGGCTCATCGCTCTTTGGGCTCGTGGGTCTCTTCGGCGGCATCGTCGCGGCGAACGTGGTGATGGGACTCGTGGCGTTCGTGTACGCGCGCTCCACCATCGGGAAAGTCCGCGACGAGCTCGCTGCCTAGCTACTCATTCAAAGGCATCGAGCGCCGCTAAGCCGAGGCTGCCTGGGTACCCGAGCTGCACCCACGTGGCGATGGGCGCAGCAGGCGTGCCGAGTAAAACCGCGTCGCCTTGGCGGCCAACCGTGACCAACGTACGCGGCTCTCCCAAGTTGCCCGCATTGTCGATGGACTGCATCCACAAGGTGTCGCTGACTCCCGTCAAGCCGGTGTGTTCGTTGAGTAGCAACATCGCCCCGTTTTCAGACGCGAGCACCTCCGCTTGATTCGAGCGACCACAGGCCTCGAGGACGACGGGCCCGTTCGTGAGTGAGCCTGCGGCGTTATACGTCGCCCAGTACAGAGGCGGTTCGTCGCCGCGGAAAGACCGCCAGGTCATGTGCGCGACGCTACCGTTCCAGTCGATTCGTGGATACTCGGTGCCATCACTACCGGGGAGGTGAGTCGACGTGACCGTACCGTCCATCTCGACGCGATCGACACGCACCCCTCCGGGACCGCGGAGGGCGACCAAGAAGCCATCGCCCACGTAGGTGGCGTCCCCGTATTCTGTTTCGAGGGGCTCGGCGAAGAGTTCTCGATCGTAGAGCGCTTCACCGTCATCATCGAGGAGGGAGATCCGCGCGACGTTCTCCGGGAACGCCTGCCAGACGAGCAGAGGGCCCCCATCTGGTCGCGAAGCGAAGATTGGCCCGTGCATGTTCTCTTCCGTACGTTCGCCAATCAGCATCCCGTCGTCGTCAAACGTGTAGATTTGAGTGGCCGAACCCAAGACCGATGCGACGACGTATCCGCTTGGCAAGTTCGCGATCGCCACGTGGCGTTGACCGAGCCGCGTCCCCCCAAAGCACTCGGTCTCGGAGATCACGGAGAAGTCACTCGCCTGGAGAATGCGGAGGCGAAGCCCGGTGAAACCCGCGCTGACGATAACGAGCCTCGTTCCGTCGATGATCGAGGCCTGAGCGGCGACACCTTCGTCGCTATTCAACTGCGTGCAGTTGGGGATCGTCGGGTCGCAAAGAGAGCACTCGCTAACGTCGAAGTGACAGTCGTTTCGACAGCCAAGCGTTCCGCCAGCATAGCCGAGAGATTCACAGGTCGCATCGCCCAGGACATCGCCGTCGCAGACCTCCGGCACGGTCCCCGTCGCGCACACAGCTACCTCTATCGAGCCGTTTCCACAAAGCGATCGGTCGCAAGATCGACCCGGAGCGACCGGCGCGCACATCATCGGGGTCGTAGGGGCCTGGGAGGACGACGTCCCATGACGCATCAGGCGTGTTATCGCCGGCGTCGTAACCGAGGCCACCGTAGTCAGGGCTGCCGAGAGCGTCGGACGCTGCGTCCTGGCCACCGTCGCAGACGTGTGCCGAGGTTGGGCTGTCGTCGTCGTCCGAACAGGCAAGCAATACCAGCGGCAGGAGTGAGACGGAGGCGAAGAGCCGAAGAGCGTTCATGTTCGAACGATGACCGTTCGGTGCTTCCAGGGCCAGCATCAGCGATAGAAAGCGTTCACCGCTGAGTGAACAAATTGGCCCGGATATCAGGGCTTAGCGAGGCTTGACGGCGGCGATGGCTTCTTCGAAGTCCGGCGGACGCGGTGCTTCGAAACGCATCATCTCGCCCGTGACTGGGTGCTCGAAACCAAGCGTTCGCGCGTGCAACATCGGTCGAGGAGCCTCAATGATCGGCATGTTCCGACGCTTGAAGTCTCGAATGTAGACCTTCTCGCCGACGATGGGGTTGCCCACTTCGGAGAGGTGAATTCGGATCTGATGTTGGCGGCCTGTCTCAAGCTCCACCGTGAGCAGACTTGCGCCCTCAAAGCGTTCAACGCTCTTCACATGAGTCCGCGACCAGCGCGCTTCTGTTGGGCGCTTGCCCATCGGACGTCGAAACACCCCCCAGGAACCACGGAGGCCGTCTCCGCGATTCGCGATGATCCAGCTCTCATGCGAGGTGCGCTCGGCTTGTCCGTGGACCAGCGCTTCGTAGCGGCGCTCGATGGTGTGGGACCGAAAGAGGCCTGCGAGATGTCGCTTCGCTGCCAGGTTGCGTGAAAACACCAGCACACCGCTGGTTCCCTTGTCGAGCCGATGCACGATCCCAAGGGGCGGCGCGAACTGCTTCGAGCGTCGGCGAAGCGCGGTCCGCAGCTGATCGATGAGCGTGTCGCGTTCATCGTCGTAAGGAATCGTCAGCAGGCCAGCGGGCTTGTTGACCACCGCGAGATGCGGGTCCGTGAAGAGGATATTCTCCTTCGACAGAACTCCGCGGCTGAGCTTGGGTGCGGTCGGATCGACCACAACGCTGTCCGGGTTGACGCGTACCGCTGGGTCTCGCTCGATGACGCCGTCGACCTGAGCACGGCCTGTGCGGCACAGATCGCGTGCCGCATTCCAGGACACTCCAAGGTGCTCGCGAACCACGGCGGCGAGGGTCGGCTTAGTAGGACGTGGCACAGTTCCGCTGCCTTACGACACTCCGATGCTCGCCGCCATCTTTTGCTATGCTTAGCCGCTCGTGGACCTCATTCATCAGGGCCGGCACACGGACGTGTACCGAATGCGCATCGACGGCCGCCAAGTCGTCGCCAAGGTCCTCAGAGGCCCCTACCCCTCGGAAGAAGTGCGTTCCCGCTTCGAGCGGGAGATCCGCATCACACAACGCGTGGAGGGCTCAGGCATCATCAACGTGGTGGCAATCGACGAATTTGAGGGCATGCCCCGCCTCGTTCTCGACGATTTCGGCGCGCATTCCCTGGCCATCGCCTTTCGAAACGCCCGCCCGGCTCCGTCCCTCGTGGTCCGGCTTGCGTTGCAAGCCACCGATGCCCTAGCCAGCGTTCACGAAGCTCATATCGTCCACAAGGACGTGAATCCGTCGAACTTGGTGTGGAACGCCGAGACGGATCGACTCGCCCTCATCGACTTCGGAATCTCCTCGCAGTCCGACGCCGAGGCGGGACCCACCACGGTTCAGGAGCTCGAAGGCACTCTCCGCTACATCGCTCCGGAGCAGACGGGACGCGTCGGTCAGAGCGTCGACCGCCGGAGCGACTACTACTCCTTAGGCGCGACGCTCTACGAGCTGCTCGCGGGACGTCCGCCCTTCCTCGACGAGGACATGCTCGCGCTCGTTCACGCGCACGTCGCGAAGCGCCCGGCGCCGCTTCAAGACATGGGCGGCGTGCCACCCTCGCTCGCTGAAGTCGTGATGAAGCTTCTTGAAAAAAGCCCCGCCGACC
Source organism: Polyangiales bacterium (assembly GCA_047619315.1). Classification (GTDB taxonomy): domain Bacteria; phylum Myxococcota_A; class Polyangia; order Polyangiales; family Houyiibacteriaceae; genus JBCCRV01. Next base: position 28,821 of record JBLHKB010000006.1, on the reverse strand, counting down.
GCTACCAGAGCGCGGAAGGTCTGCGCCATGACCTCCGTGAGTGCGCGCGTCTGATCGAGGCCGGCAGCGACACCTGTTTTCCATTGGGCACCGCCGACGTCGCCCGCGACCTCTCGATCCCAAACCGGCTCTACGGACGCCAAGCCGAACTCCGCGCCCTCGTCTCCGTGGCCCGCCGAGCCGCCGAAGGCGAGGTCCAGTTGGGCCTGGTCTCAGGGCCCGGAGGCGTCGGGAAGACCGCGCTGGTCGAAGCCCTCTGGCGCGAACTGGCGACCTCTCGAACGCAGTTTGCCCGTGGAAAATTCGAGCAGTTTTCTCGAGATGAGCCCTATTCGGCCCTCACGAAAGCCTTCGCCGGTCTCGGCGCGCAGCTCCTGATGCTCGCTTCGGCGCCCCTCGAGACGATCCGTGTTCGACTCCAGAACGCGCTCGGCGTCCACGGTCGCGCGCTCGAAGAGCTTGTCCCTTCGCTCTCGCCGCTCCTCGGCCGCACCGCCCCGCTTCCGCCTTTGGCGCCCGCGGAAGCCGAAGTTCGCGTCCATCGAGCGCTCTCTGCGCTTATTCGCGCTGTAGCCAGTGACAAAGAGCCCCTCGTCTTGCTCCTCGATGACCTGCAGTGGGCGGATGCCTCAAGTCTTCGTTTCTTGGACGCGCTCCTCGCCTCCGACTGCAAGAACCTGATGGTTCTCGGCACCTATCGTCGCGCCGAAGTCGGCCCGGAACATGGCCTCACCACGTTGACCTCGAAAGCGTATGTGGAAGAGCGCTGCACGCGCGTCGACCTCGAGCCCCTGGACCGACAAGCCGTCATCGAGATGCTCACGGACGCTCTCGAGCCCGCCGCCGACCCCATCGAACCACTCGCCGACGTCGCCATCGCCAAGACGCGTGGCAACCCGTTCTATCTCCGCCGCTTTCTTCGCGCCGTCTCCCGCGAAGACCATCTCTCATTCGACCCGCGCGCGCGTGTTTGGCGTTGGCAGCTGAACGCCATCAGGGACTACGCTGCCAGCGAAAACGTAGCGGAGTTCATGGCGAGCAAGATCGCGGAGCTCCCAGAAGCCACTCAAGAGACGCTCATGGCGGCGTCGATCCTTGGCGATCGCTTCAACCTCGAAGACGTCTCTGATCTTCTGTCGACGGATCTCAACAACACGCGCGAAGCCCTCGCCGCCGCCGTTCGCGAAGAGCTCGTGTTTTCCTTTCGTGTCCGCGACGGCGGCGCATTTCAGTTCGCTCATGATCGCATTCGGCAGGCGGCGCGTTCTTGCTTGGACGATGCGACGGCGACCTCGTGGCACGCTCGCATTGGCCGCCGCCTGTCATCACAGAAGTCCCCGCCGCTCTTCGAGCTCGTTCATCACCTCAATCGAGCTAGCGCGCATCTGAGCGAAGAGGAGCGGACGAAGCTCGCAGAGCACAACCTCGAAGCAGGTCAGCGCGCGTTGATGAGCGTCGCCTACGCCCCGGCGCTTAACTTCTTTGACTCAGGGCTCGCCAATACGCCGACCCGCGAAGTGGCGCTGAGCCTGCATCTGGGAGCCGCGGAGGCTGCGTATTTGAGCGGTCACCGCGAGCGGGCGAACGTTGAAGTCGACACCGTGCTGCGACTCAGTGATGACTCCTTGGCGCAGGCGATGGCGTTGCGTATTCGTATGCGTCAGGCCGTGAGCGGCGGCGCCCTGAGCGAAGCCGTCGACATCGGCATCGAGGCGCTTGGACGACTGGATGTTGACCTCCCTCGCGCTCCCACGAAGCTGAGCATCGCCGCCGATATGGCGCGTACTGGCCTGCGCCTCCGCGGCACCGCACCCCTAAGCCGCGTCGACGATCCGGAGCTCACAGACCCGGTCCAGAGCATGGCCCTGGAGCTCCTCGCGGAGATCGCTCCACCCGTCTACCTGGCGCGCCAGGACCTTCTCCCGCTTCTCGGCTGTGCGATGGCGCGCATCATCGCAGAGCACGGCGTCAACGACCTCGCGTCGTATGGCTACGCGCTCTACGCCTTGGTTCTCAGCGCCTTTGGCGACTACTCCAGCGCCAGAGACTACGGGGATCTCGCGGAAAAGCTCGGCGAGCGATTCCCAAACGAGCGCATCAAAGGGCGTCGCGCACAGCTTCTTCAGGGCTTTGTTCGCCACTGGTCGCGGGCTGCGAAGGATGGTTGCGCGCCCCTTGCTGAAGGGTTCGAGCTTGCCGTCGACGCCGGCGATTTCGTCTGGGGCGCGTTCTGCGCGCAGATGTATATCATCCTGTCGTTTCTCTCCGGCGCGGACCTTCGTGTTCTCGAGCCAGAAGCACGTCGCTACACCGACGCCACGGCGAAGCTCAACCAAGAGCACGCCCTCGCCGTCAACGAGTGCTACGTGCGCGCCACGGCGAACTTGCGCAGAGGCGCTTCAGACCCGACTCGCCTTGGCGAGGAGGCGCCGCTTCACGCGACGCTCGCTGCCCAAGAGAACAACACAGGGCTCTTCAACTTCTTCTTTGTTCGGCTCTTCCTCGCGGTGGTCCATCGGTCACCCGAAGCGCCGGAGCTCGCGAAGAAGGCGGGGCGCTACATCGACGCCGTGCCCGCGACGTACTGCGTGCCCGCGTTCCTTGCCCTCGAGGTCTTTGCGTCGACGCAGAACTGGGAGCAGCTTTCGATGGCGGAGCGCGCACGTCTGCTGCCGCGCGCCGCTGTCAGTCAAGCGCGACTCAAACGCTGGGCGAAGCGAACCCCCATCAACCACGCCTCCAAGATGCACCTCGTCGAAGCCGAGTTGGCCCGGGTGATGGGCCGTAAAGTTCGTGCCCTCGCCGAGTATGACCGCGCCATCGAAGCCGCACGAAAGAACGGGAACCGCTTTGATGAGGCGCTCGCAGGAGAGATGGCCGCGCGCTACCAGCGAGCCATGGGCAACGCCCGCCTCGCCATCGCGTACGAACGCGAGTCAGCCTATGCGTACGGCCTCTGGGGTGCCGAAGCCAAGGCGATGAGCATGGGCGTGAACACGCCCTCACACTCACGCACGGACCGCATCCTGACGTCTACGCATTCAAGCACTGGAGGCACACATTCAAGTGCAGGAACAGGCACAGGGCAGGGCGACCTGGATGCCGAGGCCGTGGCCAAGGTCTCACACGCCCTCTCCGAGCATCTTGTCCTCGACGACCTGGTTCGTTCTCTCGTCAGCATCGCCCTCGAAGTCGGTGGAGGCACACGCGCCGTCCTTGTTGGGGCTGGCGAACGCGTCGAAGCGAGCGTGGAAGCAGGCAAAGATGCGGTCCGCGCGACCTCGTCCATTGAAGACTTCGGCGGAATCCCTCTCAGCGTCTTCCGCTATGTTCGACGCACGCAGCAAGATGTCCTCTTGTCCGACGCGTTCGTCGACGGCGCCTTCGCCCAGGACCCGGTGATTCGAGACCGGCAGATTCGCTCGGTCTTGTGTCTCCCGGTTGTTCACCAAGCTACGCTTCGTGCCGTCCTCTATGTTGAGAACGACATGCTCCCGGATGCGTTCTCATCACGGCAGGTCGAGATGCTCCGTCTTCTCACGGCTCAGGCGGCGATCTCGTTGGAGAACGCAGCGCTCTTCTCCAACCTGGAAGAGAGCCTCGAGGCTCAGGTGCGACTGACCACGGCGCACAGCCGCTTCGTGCCTCACCAGTTCCTTCAGGCCCTTGAGCGAGACCAAATCGTTGATGTCCGGCTCGGTGATCACGTCGAGAAGGAGATGTCGATTCTCTTCAGCGACATCCGGGGTTTCACCACCATCGTCGAGAACCTCTCGCCAGCGGAGAGCATCGCCTTCATCAATCGTTATCTGAGTTTCATGGAGCCGGCGATCATCGACCACGGCGGCTTCGTCGACTCGTACATCGGCGACGCCATCATGGCGCTCTTTGACGGGCCCAGCGACAACGCCGTCGCCGCCGCCGTCGCCATGCAGCGCGCCCTCCGTGAGCTCAACGCTGGGCGGCCGGGCCAAACCCCCGTCGAGTGCGGCGTCGGCGTCAACACCGGCGCCCTGATGCTGGGCACCATCGGCGGCAGCACGAGCCTCAAGTGCGGCGTCATCGGAGACAGCGTGAACCTCGCTTCCCGCGTGGAGTCCCTCACCAAGCACTACGGCGTCCCGCTGCTCATCAGCAACCGAACCCGTGACGCGTTGAAGTCTCCAGGCGCCTGGGGACTTCGCCATGTCGAGCGCATCGTCCCCGTCGGCACGTCTGAACCCGTCACGCTCTTTGAAGTCATCGATGCTGATATCCGCAACGGCGAAGCCAAGCGCGCCGCCGCGCCGCTCCACGCCGAAGCCGTCGACCACTACTACAGCCGACGTTTTGGCGACGCACGACGAGCGTTCGAAGCGGCGCAAAAGCACCACCCCGACGATCGAGTCACGCAAAAGTACATAGACCGCTGCTTGCTCTTCCTGCGCGATGGCGTGGATGACGCCTGGGACGGCGTGATCCGCATGCAGACGAAGAGCTGACGTGGACCAGAACCCAATGGTCGAGCTATCGAACGATCAGGGCGAGCGGTCGATTGTTGTCAGAGGGCGCTATTCGTTGGCAGATCTGCAGAGGGGCCCACGCAGACGGCGTCCTTGGACGCCAAGGGAGAGGAGCCTCCGGAGCGGAGTCTTCATGGCTTCCCTCATCGCGTTGCTAGGTTTTGCTTGGTTGGTTGACATGGACCCCGACCTTCGCGCCGTTCTCTTCATGGCCTTTACGGTGTTGTTCATCGTGATCGGGTTCATGCGTGGATGGGCAAATGACACCGTCGCGCTTAGGCTGCCTGCCGCCGAAACTGTGAACACACGTCCCGTGCAGCGCCTTGCGATGGAAGAGCGCATCACCTGCTCTGCGTCAAATCAAGCGACGGACCGGTCATGGCACCGCGAGGCCGTCAGATCATTTCGCGTGCGTAAGCGAGGCGAAGAGAGCTTCGACATCCTCGCGTCCGTCGACGACGAACTCGTCACTCTGTTTCGGGACCTAGACCCAGAAGAGACAAAAGTCATTAGCGAGCACCTGGAAGTTCATCTCGCGCCAAGGCGTGTCGTCGTACCGGACACTGTCCGAGTCCTCCTCGATGACGCCCAAGGCTACCGAGGACACGCCGAACGTTTTGTCGAGGTTCAGTCACGCGGAGACCGACCCGTTCAGCGGGTTCGAGTCGGGGTGCATGAGACCGTCGAGGCGGTTGTCACAGCCGACGTCGTACGAGTGGTCGCACACACGGAGGCAGGTGAGGTGTCGCTCTTCGAGGAACTGGACGCAGACGAGGCGAAGGCGGTTGTCGCCGCTCTCGCCACGGAAGACTAAAGCCGGCGGAGTGAAGCTGGCGTGGAATGCCTCGATGATTCAGGTGACGTCGCCGGACCTCCGGCACCGCTTTTTTGCCGAGATCCACCACCCGCGACGCACCGTTGCTCTTTGTGAAGCCAAAGAAATTGACGAATGCCGGCTACGCACCGAATATTTGGCCATGACGCCAGAAGACCAGAGCACATTCGTGAAGATCGTCGCCCAAGTGTTGATCGCCGACGGGGTCCTCGGTGACAACGAACGTAAGCACCTCGACCAAGTGATGTCTGAGCTCGAAATGAGCAAGGAAGAGCAGAAAGCGGCTCTTAAGGGCATCGACTTGGATAGCCCCGTCGAAGAGCGAATCGCGACGCTCTCCGATGAAACCAGGTCCCAGCTCATGGCGGCCGTCGAACGAGCCGCCGCAACGGACGAGACCGAGGAACAAGAGAATATCCTCGTCGACCGCATCCGCACTCTCCTCGCTCCCGCTTAGCTGGCGCACACCACTCTAGAATCGTCTGATAAGAGCTTCAGCGGGCAAGGCGTCGCCCGCGATCTGAAACTGGCAGTCCACTTCATCAATTTGATGGAACGCGTTTCCATTTTGATGTGTCCGCCACAGGCTGCGAGGTGCGCCTCTGCCCGATCAGGCCAGACCACGGCGGACGACCCCGCGGGTATCGTCTCGCGTGCAATTGGTACGCGTCGTGCATCGGCCATGTTGCGGAGAAAGCCAACATGTACACCGAACAAGCCCATTTGCTGACGCATGACATTCAGTCCGTTCATGAAAAGCTCACGAGCCCAGCGCGCTCCGGAGCCCGTCCCTCTGAAGCGGACGCCAAGGCCGACCAATGAGTCGAGGTTCCAGCAACTTCCCACCAAGCACTAGAGCCAAGGTTCGCTTTGACCTCCCACCCTTGTGCAGCCAGCTCCTCGACGCGATGCCAGACGCGGTGATCGCCACGGACCTCAACGGCGTTATCGTCATGGCGAGTGCGCGCGTCCACGAGCTGCTGGGCTACACGCCGGAGGCCTTGGTCGGTCACCCGATCGAGCACCTCGTCCCGGCTGTCCTGCGGGAAAAGCACGTGACCTTGCGCCGCGGCTACGTTCGCAATCCGCGGTCACGCTCCATGGCCGACTTGGGCATCGTCGAGGCCTCGCGTGCCGACGGGACGAGCGTCCCTGTCGTGGTTGCTCTCGCCCCGCTGAAGTCGCGCCACGGACACTACGTCATCTGTTCGGTCCGTGACGCCACGCTGCTGCGAGCCCGCGAGGAGGAGCTTGAACGCCTCACCACCACCGATTCCATGACCGACCTCTACAACAGAGGTTACTTCGATGCCGAGCTCAGGCGAGTGAGCGTGGCACGTCACCTGAGCGTTGGCCTCCTCGTCGCGGACATCGATGGCCTCAAGCTCGTCAACGATCGGCTCGGACATGACGCCGGCGATGCGCTCATTCGTCGCGCAGCCGCCGTGCTTCGCGGCGTATTCCGCGGCGAGGACATCGTCGCACGCACCGGTGGGGACGAGTTCGCGGTGCTGCTACGAGATGTGTCTCAGGAGGACCTCAGCGCCGCTCTTGCGCGGATCCAAAAAGCGCTGCGTCTCCACAACGAGCTAACCCACGGCGGCGGCCGTCTGAGCTTGTCCGTCGGCGGCGCCTGGACCTCTGATTCGTCCCGCGTGCGAGACGCTCTCAAGGAAGCTGATGCGGCGATGTACCGCAACAAGCGAGCGTCGACTGCGCCTCGAGGGAGGGACGACAGTCGGCTTTGACAGGCAGCGGCGCCAACAACTCCGCCGAAGCCCCATACGAGGTTCGAGAGCTGCCGCTGAAGACCGCGCGCCCGTGTGCGCAACGAGAGCTTCACGAACCCAGAATAATATGGCGACACAACGCAGGCCGAATCGCCTTGGGCCACGCATGCCAGCATCTGCAGTGAGACTGGCGAGGACTCCGGAGAGCTACCGAGCGTTACGACCGTGAAAGCGCAGAGTAAAAGGCGCCCCCACATAACGAGGACGCACCGCAAGTGGCGGCTCCGGGACCTCGACGTTGTTCGCACGAAGCCGTTCGATCTGAGCGACAACGCTCTGGTCGAAGTCGGGGTTCCCGCTCGTTCCGCGAATGCGCACAGACACGATCTGAAGGTTCTCCGCGACTTGGATCGTCGCTTCGACGGAGAGGTCACGTCGCTGTTCTTCGGTGATCGTCGTCGGCACACTCCAGCCGCGTCGAAAGAACGCGTAGAGCTGGCCAGCGTAGATATCGCCGTCCTGCGCCTGCGTCTCTGTGCCTTCCTCAATGCCCAGCTCGCTGCCCTCACGCTCGCGCGCTTCCGCCTCTTCGGCGAAGAGGTCCGAGCGGTCGAGGAGGTTGCTGAGGTCACGCTCGAGCGCCTCGTCTGGACGTTCACGCTCTTCGCGCTCTTCGTTCTCTCGGGGGTTGTCCGAAAGCGCAACTTCGTCCGGTGGCGCCGTCGCAGCCTGGGGCACGACGCGGTTTGGAAGCTCATCCTGAAAGTCACGCCCGAGCTGGACGAATCGTGCCGAGACGATCTCTTCTTCCACGACGACCACCGGCGCTTCTTCTTCCATCGTGATGAGGGCGCCGATACCGCCGAGGGCGAGGATGATCACCGTTGGCACGATGACCGAGCTGACGGCCGCAAAGCCGCCGATCCACTCAGCCGGGCTGAGCGTCGCGGTCTCAAGGAGGAGTGGGGGACTCCAGTCTGTGCTCCTTACGTTCATCGGACTTTCAACACTCTACTCGTTGAGCTCAGCGGGGACTTCGCCTGCTCCTCCAGCAGGGTCTGTCACTAGACCCAGCTTCTCGATGCCAGCTTGGTTCGCGATGGTAAAAACATTCAAAACGAAGCCATAAGGCACGGATTCATCGGCTCTTACGTAGATTTCGTCATCCGCTTGGAGGCGCGCGTTGTTGAGGAGCACCTCGTGAAGACGTTCTGCGGGGATCAATTCTTCCCCCAAATACACGTTTTGATCCGCGTCGATGGAGAGAACCAGCTTCTCTTCGTCCATTTCCATGCGCGGCGCACGTGTCGAGGGCAGGTCAACCTCGACCCCCGTCGACATCATCGGTGCGGCGACCATGAAGATAATGAGCAGCACCAACATGACGTCGACAAGCGGCGTGACGTTGATCTCTCCCATCGGCTGGCGCCCTCGCCCGCCTCCTCCGCCTGACATGCCCATTCTACGTCCTCAGGAAGTGCCGGCGCACAATGTTGAGGTAGTCCTTCTCGAAGGCATCGAGCTCGCTCTCGAGCACTTGGATTTTACGAATGAAGTAGTTGTAAGCCATGACGGCTGGAATCGCCGCGACGAGGCCAATCGCCGTCGCGATGAGCGCCTCGGCGATGCCGGGTGCGACAACATCGAGGCTCGCGCTCTTTTGCGCGCCGATGGCCATGAACGAGTTCATGATGCCCCAGACCGTTCCGAACAGGCCGATGAAGGGCGCTGTACTTCCCGTCGTCGCCAAGAAGGGCAGGAGAGCTTCGAGCGTGGTCATCTCGCTGGTGGCGCTTCGTGAAAGCGCACGCTCAACGTTTCCAATATCACCCTGGTCTGTGGGTGAGGCGCTACCCATCACGCGAGCGAGCTCGACGTAGCCAGCGCGGAACACAGCCGCCACAGGTGATCCGTCAAACGTCCGAATCTGTGCGTAGAGCGTCTCCAGCCTCTCCGTCGTCCAGTTGGAGCCTTCATCGCCGCCCCAGAACGCCGCGAGAAAGCGTCGGCTCGTGGTGGTCGCCTGGCGCAGTCGAACCGCCTTCGCACCCATGATGAAGATGCAGATAATGCCCATCATCACGAGGATGAACATCACCATCTGGACGGTAAAAGACGCGTCTATGATGAGCTTGATGGGGTCGAGGGTCTCAACTTCGGCGTCTGCGGCCTCTGTTGTTGCCCCTTGAAGCGTCACGAGAGACGCGAAGAAGACTTGGTTCATAACGCCTCCTTGAACCACTATCTGCAGATCCGGTCAACTGCCGCGCAAGCCTCCCGGCGACCTGAACGGAGAAAAGGTCGCGGCGCCGTGGTCGTTAGTCCTACAGGCGAAGGCTGGAGCCCGGTTCAGCCGAGGCTTTTCCTCAAAAGTCCTCGAGCGGATCGACTCGCCCCACGGGTCCACAGACGAGACATTTGGAGAGGGACCCTAGAGGACGTCTGCCGGGTTGCTCGGCACGGGCGGGAGCAGAAGCGCCCACGTCACGACACCACACACGATGCAAAAGACGATGAAGACCATGACCCAAGGCCATCGGGCTCGTCGCTCCGCCGGAGCGGGCGTCGAGGTCTCTTCATCGAGCTCTTTTGGACTTGCCTCCGCGGGCGTCTTCTCGGCACCGAGAAGCCGCCCTCGCCAGTCTTTCCAATCGGCTTCGAGCGCCTGCACCACGTTCGCAACATCGATGGCGGCGCTATCCTCGCGATGATCGACGATGGCGCTCAGAGCGTCCTGTATGTGCTCAACGGTGGGTCGCTCTTCAACGTCAGGGTCGAGCATCTGCCCCAAAAGTCGAGCGAAGATCGGCGATACGTCAGCGCGGAGGTTTGTGATGTCTTGAACGGGCGCTGTGCCCAAGGTGCGAACGACTCCAAGACGCTCGTCGCTTGCAAACAGTGGCTGACCTGACAACGCTTCGTAGAGACAGATCGCGACGCAGAAGACGTCGGAACGGTCGTCCACAGGAAGACCCATGGACTGTTCCGGCGACATATACCCAAACTTGCCGACGCTATCATCGCCTTCTTCTTGGATGGCGCTCCTTGCAACACCAAAGTCGAGGAGCTTGATAGACCCGTCGAACTGCAGCACTACGTTCTGCGGACTGATGTCACGATGCCCAAGACGCAGCGGCTGTCCCGACGGGTCTTTGACGGTAGTGTACGCGTAGGAGAGCGCCGAACACAGCGCTTCGCCGATGCGAAGAACGACACCGAAGGGGAGCCCTTGTCCCATCGCGCTGCTGCGCCTCAGCGTCGACGAAAGAGTAAGCCCTTGGGCCCACTCCATGACGATGAATGGGCTCTCCTCGTCGTCGCAGTACTCAAGAACCGACGCGATGTTCGGATGTGAAAGGCTGAGCCCAAGACGCGCCTCATCCGTGAACATCTGGCGCAAGAGAGGTCGTGCACGCGATTCAGGCAGCATTCGCTTGAGCACACATGGCCCAAGGTCTGGCTCCCGCGCCAAGAGCACTTCGGCCACTCCGCCGACGGCCAAACGGCCAAACACGTCAAAGCGACCGAGCTTGAATTCCGTAGGCTCATCATGGGAAGGCCCGAGCAACACAGGCTTCGGGGGAGCGACTCGTTGAAGAAGAACGGCATCGTCGAGCCCACTGAGAAGTGACTCGATCTCCGGTGCTCCCCCAGTGGCCGCCTGCACTTTCATGATGGCGCCCATCAGGCTCATCCGTGCCTCGAAGCGTTCGATGGGGAAGAGCAGGTCTTCGTAAACCGCGATCCACGTTTCTAGGTCATCCGTGCTCTCGCGGGCTTTGCGTAAGGAAGGTCGAGCTTTGGGATGAGCGGCGCGTTCCCAAAGCTCAAGGATCGCGGCGAGCTCGTCCTTCTCGCTCTCGCCGCTCACATTGAGTTGGCCAAGGATGTCGATGAACACGCACTCGCGCTCGATGGACCGGTTCTTTGCGAGCTCACATAGCTCGAGGGCCACAAGAGCAGCGACTTCGACGGACACATGGCACCTGGTGCCGTCGAGAAGTATGGCCGCGTTCTCAAGGGGGTAGCGAACGCTTACCTCTGTGTCGTCATACACATCGCGCACCTTACAGGAGTTGGCGGATTCCTTCCCGTTACTCGCAGGAGCGCTCCGGAACCGGCGACGGAAGAGTCGGAGCCTCCTCTTTTTTCGCCTTCGGGCGTCGACGTCGACGTCGACCCCCGAATATCAGCAATACCGATAGTACGAGTCCGCAAAGAGAGACCCAAGCGCCCCAAACGGCTTCCCTGGGCTGGTAGCGCACGACCACTCGGTGCTCGCCTTCGTTCAGCCCGCGCACTTCGATGAGTCCAGTCGATCCGCGTCGAACCGTACCCTCGTTCGTGTTCCAACCCGGCGCCCAGGTTTGGTTGAACACCACCACCGCTTCCAATTCGTCGTCTTGTTCGTCTTGTTCGTCTTGTTCGTCTTGTTCGTCTTGTTCGTCTTGTTCGTCTTGTTCGTCTTGTTCGTCTTGTTCGTCTTGTTCGTCTTGTTCGTCTTGTTCGTCTTGTTCGTTGAGGTGCACCCGCGCCGTCATCGTCTGGCTCGTCCGGCGATAGCCAAGAAGCTCACCTCCCGTGACCCGGACTTGTGCCTCTCGCCCTTCCCAAAGGCCGCTCGCCGAGACGTAGGCGGTCACGCCGGTGTAGCAGCCACGCGTCGACACATTGCGGACGGGAAAGCTCGCGTGGTCGCCATACTCACCCAGAGCTGTGATGTAGTACTCGGTCTTTTCCTCGGGGCCTGCCATCGCGGTCCCGCGCCATCGATCCAAGACGTGTTGGTGTCCATGCATCACCTGGACGATGACCAGAGCGAGGAGCGCGGCGGGCACGAGCGCTAGGGCCCGCTGGGTGGGCCGACGCATCGCCGTGATCTTTCGACGAATCGTCTGCAGGCCGAGGCCCCCGAGCAACGCGAAGAAGAAGAGAAAAAGCACCATGAAACGCGAAGGCACGCGTAGCGAACTGTAGATGGGCAGCTGGTGAAGAAGATGCCAGGGGTGCCACGGCGTCGCATGCCCCAGGACAAAGCCCAGGAAGACCAGAGTTCCCGCCGCGAGCCAGCGATGGCGACGAAGCGACACCACAAAGCCGAGTGCGCACAGCGCAAAGCCCAGGGCGCCAATATAAGAGCCGTATTCGGCCCATGAGTATTCGTGGACGATGAGACGCGGGTGCTCAAGAGCCGGAAGCACGAGCATCTCTAGGACTTCGAGCAAGCTCACCGAGTCCGTCTCGTGTGTAAACCGTGGGTAGTCCCGTATCGTCGTGAGAATCCCCGCGAGGCGAAAGCCAGCGAGCAAGGTGGTTAGGAGCACGGCCAAAGTGCCGGTCTTGATCACCTGCCACCACTCCGCGCGCGTCCGCGTCATCACCAACGTGTCGAAGGCCAAGAGCAGCACGAAGTAAGGGAAGGGGTAGACGCCGCCCTCGAAGATCACGAGGGCCATGAGCGCTGCGAGCCACACGGCGTTCTTCCACTCGACCTGCGCCGCTCTCCAAACCAGGAGAATGAGCGGCGCAAAATAGAAGGGCATAAACGCGGGATGACCCCCACTGCCATGCCAAGCGAAGAAGCCTGAACCGGCCCATAGGAACGAAGCGCCGGCGGCGGAAATGGTATCAAGGCTCACGTGCTTCCGCGCGAACACAAACATGCCGCCGAAACCCAACGCGGAGTGGGCGATCATGAAGAGCTTGAGCCCGGCCGCGCTGCCGAAAGGCATGAACAGAAAGAAGAGCGGCGAAAAACCCTGCGCTTGCGGGTCACCAAAGAGGAGCGTGCCGCCGCAGTGATACGGGTTCCACAAAGGAACCTCGCCGTACCGCAGCATGGCGATACGCGCGGCTTCCCATTGGTGGAGGAATTGCTGCCAGTCCCCAAAGCCTGTCTTGTTCCAATGGCGAAGCGCCGGGTACCAAAACGCCGTCGCTGCCGCGATAGCGGCAAGTACGAACCAGGCGCGGCGTCGAAGGGGCACGGCGCTTCCTACCAGCCGGACGCGCTGGTGGCGAACAAGCAACTTTACTCAAAGCGATTTTGGCGGGACGATGCCTCGTGTTTGCCTGGCTTCTTCGAATTGCCGCCCTTTCCTTGATCCTCGGCGTTGCGTGTGGAGGTGACGAGACCACCGACCCCGCGGAACCCACCGAGCCAGAAACTCGCCAGGCCGTGGACCCCGTTTTAGAAGAGCCCGACGACGAAGAGCTCCTCGAAGACGAAGAAGAGCCCCTCGACGTGGATGTCGACGAGATGGACGAGCACGCCCTCGAAGCTGCCTGCTTCGCCGGCCAGCAGGCCGCCTGCGACCGACTTGGGCACTAGTGGCGTGCAGCTAGGTATCTTCGTCGGCGGCGCATCGTCGCGGATGGGCCAGCCAAAAGGGCTCCTCCGCTACGAAGGCAGCACGCTCTTGGATCACGCTCTCTCCCTCGCCGCCGCGCTAAATCTAGAGCCGGTGCTGGTGGGCGATGCGTCTCCCTATGACGACCATGCGCCGGGAGTTCGGCGCTGCCCAGACGAAGTGCCGGGTGTGGGTGCACTCGGCGGGCTTCTTCCGCTCTTACGGCACGGACCGGCCTTGGTGATGGCGTGCGATATGCCGCTCCTCCAGACCTCTCATCTCCAGAGCCTCATAGACGCGCCCAAAGCACTGATCGCGCTTTCCCGCACGGAGTCATTCTACGAACCCTTTCCTGCGCGCTGCGACCCAGGTCTCTGTGCCGTCATCGAGTCCCAGCTCGCGCAGAGTCGGACATCTTTTCAGTCGCTCCTTCGTGCGCTCACCCCTCACCAGCGTGTGCTCGTCGAGCTGCCTCGTGATGCTACACTCGACTGGGATCATCCAAGCGATGTGTTCGAGGAGCGCCCGGAACATTGAGCTTTGCACGAGCCCAAGGCATCCTCTTTACATGGTTCGTTTTCTCGCCTGTGTCGTCCTCCTCAGCGCCTGCGACTGTGGAGGCGAAGAACCCGAAGTCGACGCGTCCCCCGGAATCGACGGCGCGGGCTTTGACGTAGGCCCCTTCGACTCGGGACGCCCCTGCGTGGACGCGCTCCCCGTCGACATGCTCTGGGTCATCGACAATTCCAACTCCATGGCGCAGGAGCAAGAGAACCTCGCGCTGAACTTCCCCGTGGTCATCGAGACCCTCACCAACCCGCCAGACGCCAACGGCGATGGCATGCCTGACTTTCCGCCCATCACCGATCTGCGCGTCGCCGTCGTCACCACAGACCTCGGCGTCGGCGCCAACAATGGCGTCATTGGCTGTCCCTCCGCCACAGGCGACGACGCGGTCTTCGTCTCCGAGGCACGCGGCGCTGGCGAGTGCGCGGGCGTCAACACGGGGCCCATGCCTTGGCTCCAGTTCGACGGCACCAACGCCGACGAATTCAACGAGAGCTTCGCTTGTCTCGCGCGCCTCGGCACGGAGGGCTGCGGACTCGAACAACAGCTCGAAGCCTCCATTCGTTCGTTTGGCGATCAAGCGGAACCGGGTATGCCGAACGAAGGCTTCTTTCGCGGCGATTCCCTCATCGCCGTCGTCTACGTGACCGACGAAGACGACTGCTCCGCGTCATCCGACGCGATCTTCTCGGCGTCGCCGGAAGCGCGCACCGAGTTCGGTCCTTACCCGCGCCGCTGTGCGGACAACCCAGACCAGCTCCACCCCATCTCCCGCTACGTGTCGGCGCTCCGCGCGCTCTCCTTGGATCGTCGCGGTGATGTCGTCGTCGCCGCGATCACAGGCGTGCCGCGCGACCTCACAGCGGATCCTACGAACGTCGACTTCACGGCGCTACTCGCGGATCCACGAATGCAGTTCCAGGACGACCCCGAAGACCCCGACAAGCTGGCGCCTGCCTGCGAGTTCAGCGGAGTGGGCACGGCGATCCCCGCTCGGCGCATCGTGGAGCTCGTCGGCGGTTTCTCCCGTGGCAACGACGCGCTCCTCGCCAGCATCTGCGAACCCGATCTCACCCCCACGCTCTCAGCCCTCGCCAACCTCGTGGCTGGCCGCCTCTGCAACGCTCCGATCTGAGTAGGCGTGGACGGCGAGTACAACTGGGCGGCACTCGCCCTCCCCATTTTCCTCCTCGCGACCCTCGTCGAGGCGCGGGTCGCAAGGCGTCGCGACTTCTACGCGTTCGGCACCTCGCTCAGCGATCTGGCCTGTGGGAGCATCAACCAGGCGGGCGAGCTCGTCTTCAACCTGGTCCTCGTCGCCGCCTACGTGTGGCTCTTCGAGAACGCACGCTTGGTGACCTGGGACGAGGGTAGCCCCTGGCCGTGGCTGCTCGGAATCATCGGCGTCGACTTCATGTTTTACTGGTGGCACCGCGTCAGCCACGTGGTCAACGTGCTGTGGGCCGTTCACGGCGTCCACCACCAGAGTGAGGACTACAACCTCGCCGTTGCCCTGCGGCAGCCGCTCTTCGAGCCGATCACCTGGTTCGTCTTCTACGCCCCTCTCGCGCTCCTCGGGATCTCTCCTTTGGTCTACCTCGCGGCGTACGGCATCAACCGCTTCTACCAGTTCTGGATTCACACGCAGATCGTGGACAAGGGTCCGGCCTGGGTGGAGTGGTTGCTCAACACGCCGAGCCATCACCGCGTGCACCATGGGGTCAACCCGCAGTACCTCGACAAAAACTACGGCGCGGTCCTCGTCCTCTGGGACCGTCTCTTCGGGACCTTCGAACCCGAGGTAGAGACGCCCATCTACGGCACGACGGTTCCGCTCCGAAGCTACAGCCCGGTCCGCGCGAACTTCGTGCACATTGGCCGCATCCTCTCCCTCGCCCGGCGCGCGTCGACTACCCGCGAAAAGATGTGGGCTTGGGTTGCGCATCCCGCTTGGCTTCCAAACGGAGTCACGGAGACCGATGCCAAGGTCGACCGCGAGAGCTACGAAAAGTACCGCCCTTCCATCACCCCACGCCGACGTGCCTATCTACTGGTGCAGTTTGCGTTGGCAGGAACGGCGCTCGGCGTCGCTGTCTTCTTCGAACACGGGCTCAGCCTCGTTCAACTCGCAAGCGTCACCGCCGTGTTGATGGCGAGCTTCATCGCTATCGTGGGGCTCAGTGAGAGCCGTCGCTGGGCCTGGAGATTCGAGTCCGCTCGTCTCGTCGCCGTCGTCCTCGTCGCTTCCTGGCTGCTCACAGGAGTCGTGGGCACGAATGCGGCTCTGGGAATGGGAGCAGCTCTCGGGGTGGCCTTCGTCGGCGTGCTGGCTGCGTTCAAGTTTGAGAGCGGACCAAATTCGGTCAAAATGAACTAGCACGTTTGCTCCGGCACCTTCCTCGTTCTCGAGGCAGCCACCACCAACTCCTTCGAGGTCACCGGGGATGCACTGGCCCGAGCGACAGTGGAAACCGTCATCGCAGTCGCCCCGCACACGCGTTGTATGTATGCGCCGACCACGGGCCGTCTCTTTCCGTACCGTTGTTGCGATCCATCTTTTGGGGGATTGACCTGGCTAGTTATGACGACTAGCCGTGCCTCATGAAAATGTCGCTTCAGGCGTCATTGTTGCGCTCTCTCTGCTCGGGTGCGGAGACGACTCCAGTATGCCTCTTTTCGATGCGGCAGCGGATGTTCGGGAAATCCCCACAGATGCGAGAGACGTCACTAATCCCCCCGACCTGAACTGCTTGAACATGATCCCGCTGCGTCTCTGGTCAACGGACCCGTCGGCGGTGGCGATGCTCTACCGGATCGAGACCTGCGAGGGCGAGACTGTGATCTTCAACCCCAGCGCGGGGGAGTCGGTCTTCGACTACTACTCGCTCACGGAGAACGGCTCTTCGCTCAGCTCCGAGGCCGTGCCAGACGTGGACCTCTCCGGCGCTCAGCGAGCGTACGTGACCTTGCTGCTCGACTTCTCCAGCTCAACGCGACCTGTTGAGACGGAGCTGCTCGCTTCGGCGCGAGCGTTCGTCGATGCGCTGCTCGCCGCGAGGGAGCGGGTGTGGGTGGGCATCGAGATCTTCGATGGACGCGCGGAACCTGTGACGGTCCAGCAGCCGACGCCAGACATCGCTGAGCTACGCGCGGCCATCGATGCGCTGGCTGGGCGCTCAGATCCTCTCGCCGAGGAGGGCTCGACGAACCTGAACGGAGCGATCGCGTCGAGCGTTCAGAGTTTGCAAGACAGGCAGCAGCGCGTCATGGACCGGAATCAGCTGGGGATCGTGACGAGCGGGTATTTGGTGACGTTCACGGATGGACGAGACACGTCGAACCTGGCGCTACGAGAGACGGCGACGAGCGCGGTGGCGATGGCACGAGATGCAGCGGGCGCGACCGGTAGTCTAGGGAATGTGCAGACGTACGCCGTCGCGCTAAATGACGCGGCGGACTACACGCCGGAGGCGCGCGCAGATTTGCTGGCGATTCTCGGGGATGACACACGATGGCTCTCCGAGGGCGCGCTCAGCGAACTGGATGAGCGCTTTGCAGAGCTAGCGCAGCGCATCGCGCAACAGACTGAGGGGACACACCTACTGAAGTACTGCTCCACGGCCCGCGCGGGAAGCCGCGAGGTCGAGCTGAGTGTCTTGCCGTCACGGGGCGTCGCCAGCAACAGCATTAGCTTTACGTTCAGCGCCGACGGCTTCGCGCCGGGCTGCGCCGCCTTCATCGAGACCATCTGCGACGACCGCAGCTGCGGCGGCTTCAACTGCGGCGGCTGCGACGACCGGAGCGAATCGTGTCAGACCTCGGGCCAATGCGTGAACGAGTGTGTGCTCGCTGGCGAATGCAGCGGCGAGACCATCACGACTGAGCTTGGCTACAGCTTGACCTGCGACCCTACGAGCCTTGGCTCAACCGTTCTGCAGTGCGGCGGCACTTGCACCGACACTGCGAGCGACGACGCCAACTGCGGCACCTGCGGCAATCAGTGTGAGACCCTTGGTGGCGCAGGGGAAAGCTGCGTTGCTGGCGCTTGTGTGTGCCCAGGTGGAGGTGAGGTCTGCGCTGGAGAGTGCCGGCTCCCTGCCTACTTTGACACAGACGACGCCAACTGCGGCTCATGCGGCAATGAGTGCCACGGCGGAATGATATGCGTGGCAGGTGGATGTGATTGTTCCGCCGATGAGACGTTGTGCGATGATACCTGTCGTTCAGCTAGCTACTTCGAGACTGATGTCCTCAATTGTGGGAGCTGTGACAACACCTGCGGCGGCCCGTGCTCCTCAAGCGTTTGTCAGGATGTAGTCGAAATCAATGCGGGCGGAGCCCACAGCTGCGCGCGCTTGATGGATGGCACGGTTCGTTGCTGGGGCCATAACAACCTAGGCCAGCTCGGTGACAATACGACGACCAACCGCCTCACAGCAGTACCAGTGTCCGGTCTCACAGATGTAGTGGAAATCAATGCGGGCGGAAGTCACAGCTGCGCGCGCTTGATGGATGGCACGGTTCGTTGCTGGGGTCTCAACAGCCAAGGCCAGCTCGGTGACAATACGACGACCAACCGGGTTACAGCAGTACCAGTGTCCGGTCTCACAAACGTGGTGGAAATCATTGCGAGCTCCTACCACAGCTGCGCGCGCTTGATGGATGGCACGGTTCGTTGCTGGGGCAGGAACATCTATGGCGCACTCGGTGACAATACAACGACCAGCCGTCTTACAGCAGTAGCAGTGTCCGGTCTCACAAACGTGGTGGAAATCAGTGCGGGCGCGGCCCACAGCTGCGCGCGCTTGATGGATGGCACGGTTCGTTGCTGGGGCAGGAACGACTCAGGCCAGCTCGGTGACAATACGAGGACCAACCGCCTTACAGCAGTACCAGTGTCCGGTCTCACAAACGTGGTGGAAATCAGTGCGAGCTCTTTCCACAGCTGCGCGCGCTTGATGGATGGCACGGTTCGTTGCTGGGGCCGGAACAACTCAGGCCAGCTCGGTGACAATACGACGACCGACCGCCTTACAGCAGTACCAGTGTCTGGCCTCACAAACGTGGCGGAAAACAGTGCGGGCTCCTACCACAGCTGCGCGCGCTTGATGGATGGCACGGTTCGTTGCTGGGGTGTCAACAGCCGAGGCCAGCTCGGCGACAATACGATGACCAACCGCCTCACAGCAGTACCAGTGTCCGGTCTCACAAACGTGGTGGAAATCAGTGCAGGCTCTAACCACAGCTGCGCGCGCTTGATGGATGGCGCGGTTCGTTGTTGGGGCCGGAACGACGCAGGCCAGCTCGGTGATAGTACGAGTACGAGGCGCCTTGCAGCAGTACCAGTTGTCTGGTGATGGGCTGACGCGCGCGGGCAATCCTTATTAGGGCGGACACGACCCGCCAGTTTGCGGTTTTGACAATCATAACTCGCGCCTATCAAACCCTCCGAAGCTGCAGAGTAAGTCGTGTCGCTTGGAGCCTTGTTGGTGCGAAGAGCGTTGCCCAAGTGCGTCACTCATTATGCGCTTTGTTCACGCTCCATTGTGCCCAAAAACCTGAAAAACTCAATAAAATCAACGTTGGCACGAAACCGGCTAGGTAGCCGGATATGCTCTACTCCATCCTCATTCTCGCCTGTTCGGTCTGGACGCTTATCGGCGTCCTTTCACTCCGTGCTCAGTCCAAGGAGAACGCGAAATACGCCGAGACCCCAGTCACGGTCCTCAAGCCGCTCTGCGGTGCGGACGAAGCGCTAGAGGAGAACCTCCGTACGTTCTTTGAACAGGACCATCCAGCTTTCGAGTTGGTCTTCGGCGTCGAAGGTCGTGGCGCTCAAGAACGCGACGACGCGCTCCCCATCGTTCGCCGTCTCATCGCTGAGCACCCTCACGTGGATGCGCGCGTCATCGTGCATGCCGGCGAATCCTTGGTGCCGAACCCAAAGGTGCGAAACCTCCTCGCGATGATGCCCTACGCCGCGCACGACATCGTGGTGATCTCGGACTCCAATATTTCCGTCACGCCTAGCTACCTTCGAGAAATGGCCGGCGCCCTCGAGCAAGAGAACGTCGAGCTCGCGACGAGCCCCATCGTTGGTGTCGGCGAAGCCAGCGTCGGCGCCCTCGTGGAGAACCTCCACATCAACGGTTTCATCGCACCCTCCCTCGCTGCAGCCGTCGAAGGTGGCGCACCCGCCGTCGTGGGCAAGTCCATGGCGTTTCGCCGCTCCGTGCTCAAGCGCATTGGTGGCCTCGCGAGCGTAGGCCACGTCCTCGCAGAAGACCTCGTCCTCGGGAAAATGTTCGCCCGCGCCGGATTCGATATCGCCCTGACTTCCTCGCCCGTGCGCAACGTCGTCACTCATCAAACGCTCCGAGGATTCGTGGCTCGCCAAGCGCGCTGGGGGAGCCTTCGTCTACGCTTGGTGACGCTACCTTTTCTTGCGGAACCCATCTCCTATCCCATTTTTCTCGCACTCCTCGCGCCGCTCGTCGGTGCACCTCTCGGCCTTGCCTTCGCCTGGGCCATCGGCGTCAGCACCCTTCGCGACGCCACCTCCTGGTATCTCCTCCGTGGCCGAGAAGGGCTCACTCTCGCGATCTTGTGCTCTCCCCTCCGAGACGTTCTAGCCTTGTGGGCGTGGTGTCTGGCGCCTCTTCAGCAACATATTGTGTGGCGCGGAAAGCGACTGCGTTTGGGAACAGGCACACGTCTCTACACGGAACATCCGGTGCCGTAGAAGACGCCGTGGATGCGCGTGCCGGAGCGATCCCTCAGGCTTCCGGCCAGAGGCGGGATGCGTTATAGGCTGGCTTAGGATTTTGCGTGTCCGCGCGAGCCACACAGGAGCAGGTATGAGAACGTTGATCACAGGGTTACTGGTGCTAGTCGGCTGCGGATCGCAGGACGCTGCGACACCGGCTGCCGAAGCGAACGCGAACCCTGAGGTCGCCGCCGTGCCTTCTCAGCCCTCCTCGCCCGCAACGGCTGAAGCACCCACGACAACCGAGGGCTTCATCTCCGTGATGGTGGACGGACGCCCGATGCGCTTCGACTACATGCCCGCCGAGGATAACTTTGCGATGCGCAGCGGCACCACGGTCAGGGCGCGGGCGAGCGCAGGCACTGAGCATGGAGTCCGCATACATTTTCTCGGCACGGACCTGCGCCAGGAGACCCTCCCAGCAACCTTTGAGACGGTGATGCCGAGCCGGGAGAACGGTATGCGCGTACAAATGCCAAGCGTTGAGTACATTGACGAATCCGGCGCGCGCTTCGTGGTGGTCGGTTCGACCATCCAGTGCGCCTCCTTCGACGAGCAAGTGCTGCGGTGTTCCTTCGGTGATCTGACGCTGCAGAACCCGGACACCGACGCCACAGTGCAGCTGTCCGAAGGCCAGAGCGAAACGATGCTCGTCTCCGACGCGGCCATCGATTCCGTCGAGCGCTTGCTCCAAGGCGCGACCGGCACAGCGCAATAACGACTGGACACCCACGCAGGTCCCAGCCCGGCCTCCTTCTCGCTTTTAAGACGCATCACCGGACTCGTTCACAGAACCAAGTGCGCGATAGCCACGCGTGACGGGGCGACTTCGTTCGTAAACGGCGGCGTCTTTGCGCAGAACATCCGGCGCCCCGGAAGACGGTGTATGCTCTCGCCGTGGCTAGCGACGAACCCTTGTCTGACGACTCCAGCTCGGACGACCCCGGCAAATCCAGCGCGGATGAATCCAACCCAGCTGAGTCCAGCTCGGCTGAAACCAGGTCCGACGCATCGGAGTCGAGCTCCGACGAAGCCCTCGATTTCGGCTCTAGCGCAACGGCGACGCCGTCGAACGGCGATGACGAGAAGCCCGACGAAAGCAGCCCAGAAGAAAAGGGCGATACGGATTCCTCTGACTCTGACGACTCTGACGACTCCGACTCCGACTCCGACTCTGACTCCGACTCTGACGACTCCGACTCTGACGACTCCGACTCTGACGACTCCGACTCTGACGACTCCGACTCTGACGACTCCGACTCTGACGACTCCGACTCTGACGACTCCGACTCTGACGACTCCGACTCCGACTCTGACGACTCTGAATCGACAGGCGAAGAAGAAGAAGCCTACGACCCCAAGAAGATTCCGCCGCTTTCGGAACGAGCCACGCTCTTTGGAGCTTGGGGCTGCGTTGGGCTCCTCGTCGTCGTGGTTCTTGTGTTCTTCGTTTTGATCCAGTCCGCCATCGACAAGATCGATTACTACGGCGCCGCAGCAAACGAAGATAGTGGCGAAGAGCCTCTCCCGCAGCGTCCTCCTGAAGAGCCCGAAGAGCCCGCAACGCCTCAGGTCACCCGACTTCTTGAGTGGTCAGCGGCTTATCCACAGGCCCGCGCGGCGGCTCGCATCGATCTGCGACCCATCGTCATCGTCTTCACGGCGGAATACGCGAGCGAGAGCCTCGATGTATTCGACGGCGTGTTCGCCAACGACGATGTTGAGAATTACCTAGAGCGATACTACCAGGTCGTTCACGTCGACATGGGCGCTCAAGGAGAAGACCCCGACCCCGCCATCGCGCTGTGCGAAGTCGAGTTCTTACCGCATGTTTGCTACTTGCATCCAGAGACTGAAGTGAAGCTCAACGACGACACCACAGGCATGATCGGAACGGGAGCTCTGCTCCGAGAGCTCGCGATCGCCTATGCTGCCTACGAGACCAGCGCCACAGCCGAGTGACCACCCACACGTAGCGTGAAACGAGGGGTCCACGCGGAGTCGAAGGCGCTTCGTTCCGGAGGCCCATTGAATTGCATTCCAAGCGCAGGTGAACGACCTACGCGACGCGCTGCAACGATCGACGGGAACAGATACGAGCCAAATTCGCTGTCATCGAAGCGAACCAGAACGTTCGTCCCAAGAGGCACATGCGCCCTGGTTGCGATCCAGAGGCCGCCGCCGGAAAGCGACCGAACCTCGCCTTGGGCAAAACCTCCGACCACAGTAAAACGAGCGGGGTAGGCAGCGCATTGTTCCATCGCCGCAGGCGGCAAAGCGACCCAGGGCGGGGATGATCCGAGAACGCGCTCCAGTAAACGACGGTGGGCCGCGCTTTCTTCCGAAAGCACCGGGGCGGAACGCAAACTTCCGTATTCGAACAGCTGTTCTAGAACTCGGTCCATGAGTCACCTTTCATCGTCGGCAAGAAGGCCGTCTGTGTGTTTCAATGCAATGGCCGTTCCGGCTACCGCTCATAGACACTACGTTTGAGATAACCCTTGGGATCTAACCAAGTTTTCAAAAGTGGTGCGAAGATGGCACCCGCCCCCCCACGACATTCGTGTCGCAGGCGACACGCTCAATTGCGTACCAGCGTTCGCGCTATGCTTTCGCGATGCGTGCCGCAGGTCGTGCTCGGTTGACCAGGAAAATGCCAAAAATCACCACTAGGCTGCTCACAAGCGCTCGTGCCCCAAGCACCTCATGAAGGATCCAGTGTGCGAGTAGGACCCCAAGGAGTGGCTGCAGGTAGATGTAGATCGCGACCTTGGAAGCGCTCGCACGGGCAAGCGCCCATGCGTTCAGCAGATACGTCAGGAGAGTGGGCACAAGAACAACGTAGATGAGCGCGCCGAACGCTTCGCTGCTCATCGACGTGACCGCGCCGAGCTCAGAGACACCAAAGGGCGCCGCAAAGATACTGGCGGCCACGAAGCTGATCGCGACTACGGGAATCGCTCCATAACGTTCAACGTAGGGCTTGGAGAGAACGAGGTAGAGCGCGTACGAAAACGCGTTCGCGACCATAAGGCCGTCCCCAACGATCGTGTCCACGCCGATGGAGACGTCTTCCACACCAGTAAGGCTCAGAACGCCCGCAAATGCGATTCCAACGCCTAGCAACCCAAGGGGGACAGCCCGCTCTTTTCGTGACGCGATGGCGATGATGAATGCGAACACGGGAATCAACGTCACAAGAACAGCCGCATGCGTGGCGTTGCTCCGCTCGAGTCCATTGAGGTAGAGAAGTTGGTTAAATGCGGTGCCCAAAAGGCCCACGAGGGCGATGCGCCACACGTCCCGAAACGGCACGCTGAGCTTCCCGCGAATCGCCGCGAGGGCCGTAAAGAACAGGCCCGCCGCCACCAGTCGAATCAACCCGAACCCGTAGGGCGACAACTCCGCGAGAACCAGCTTTGCTGCCACCGGAAGTGTCGCAAAACCGAGCTGGACGGTGATGAGCGCCGCGACGACCCCACGACTCGTTTCCTGGGGCTCGGGCGCGCTATCCTCCGTGGGACGATCCACGGCGTCTTTGTCTATCTCCGGCGTCATAGGGATGGCAGCTTATGGACGAGATACGACTGTCAACGCAACGCAACTTTGTCGATAGGAGGGCGTGAAAGGGCCTACGTGCTACTTTGATTCGTTGGTTTTCTGTGGATCCTGAGCACGAAGAGTCAAATGGCGCTGTGCCGGCGCCTCGTCGTCGTAGATCTCGCCTGCGACGCGTACTGACGTGGACCGTTCTCATCGCCCTTGGGCTTTTCGCGGGAGCCGTCGTCCTCTCTCAGACGCAATGGGGCGAAGGCCGCGCCCGAGAGCTGGCCGAGCGTGCTCTCCACGATGAACTGGGGCTCGACGCACACATTGAAAGCGTCGAAGTCGTCTGGGAATATCTTCCCCCGGCCCTGACCCTGAGCGCACACGGCATCGACATCGATCATCCGGTGGAAGGCGACTTCATCGACGCCGAAGCCCTCGTCATTCGCCCAAGTCTTGGGGCGTTCTTGCGGGGTGAAATCGACATCAACTCCATCGAGGTCGATTCTCCACGAATTCATATTCGCCTCGATGAGGACGGTCGGCCTATGAACCTTCCTCGTCTGCCCGAGTCCGGCGGCGAGGGCCCCAGCGAGTTCCCGTTTTCTCGCATCGACATTCTCAACGCCGCCGTGTCCATCGATGCGGCTCCTTTGGCCCAAGCGAGACTCGGCCCGATGGACCTTCACATCGACGCGAGCGGCGACGAGATGTCCATCGACCTGCGTTCACGTCGTGGCGTCATCGACCACCCAGACGGCCGTGAAGACATCGAAGAACTGGTGTTGGACGGGAGCTTCACCCTTGGCGGTGCGATCACCGTCGAAGAAGCGAGGCTTCGAACGCCATACCTGAGCGTCCGCCTCAGCGACGCTGAAGCACAACTTGGGGAAGAAGAACCCACCTACCACTCTCACGCCGAAGTGGAGTTCAACATCGCTCATCTTCAGGACCTCCCGCTCGGCATCGAACTCCCGCCCCTCGAAGGTCGTGTTCTTGTACGCGTCGAGGTCGAGAGCACTGAGGCAGGCCCTGAAGCACGGGGCGAAGTGCGTGTCATCGACGGCCGAATCGACAGAAAATGGGGTCTCGGCGACGAAGTCGTGCTCCACGTCGATGCGTCCACGCAACGCCTCATCTTCGAAGAAGGCAGCGAAGCGCGCCTCATCTCCGACGGCGGACGTTTTGGTCTCAACGGACGCATCGACTTCGATGAAGCGCGCGGGTTTCCGATCACCCTCGATGTTGACCTCGACATTCAGTTCGCCCACCTCATCGAGCAACTTGGCGTGACACCCGACACACCTGTGTGGTGGTCCATTCGCGGGGAAGGTTCGTTCAACGGCACACTCTCTCCGTTTGATGTGCGAGGACCTATTGCGGTTCTGTCGCCCACCTTTCTCATCACCGTCGATGCTCATCACGAACGACCCCGCCAGCGCGTCATCAGCACCTCCAACTCACGCATGCGCGGCTACTGGCATGTCACCGAAGAAGCATTCCTTTTTGAAAATGTAATTC
This sequence comes from Polyangiales bacterium, assembly GCA_047619315.1. Lineage (GTDB taxonomy): Bacteria > Myxococcota_A > Polyangia > Polyangiales > Houyiibacteriaceae > JBCCRV01. The sequence continues at coordinate 3,004 of JBLHKB010000006.1, read as the reverse complement.
TCAACGTCGGCGGAACGCGTATCGAGGCCCCCATCGTTCACCTTGGCTTCGACAACGCCTTCCATGCCGAAGGCGCAGGTCGCGTCGATGTCGCCGATGTCTCGCCGCTCACGACCTTCGACATCGGGGGCGCAGGAGACGTTCGCTTCGCGATCACCGGTGACTTCGACAACCCACAAGTCGCCGGCAACTTCGATTTGGAAGCGCTCTCCTTCGACGGCTACGAGTTTGGTCACGTCGCAAGTGAGTGGTCCATCGTTCGTGACTACTACGCGGTGTCCTTGCCTCACGTCGACGCCACCAAAGGTGCCAGCACCTATGAGGTAGACGACCTGCTCTTCGACTTCACCGATCACGTAGAGGTCACCGGACGCCTTAGCTCCTCGCGCCTTCTCCTCGCGGACCTTTACGAAACCTTCCACTACGAAGAAGACGAGCGCTACACGCCCTACCAAGCGACGGCGCGGGGCGGCATGTCTTTGCGCTTTACGCACGGCTTCCCCACCGATGGCCCCAACGGAACCTTCGACACGACCCTCGACTTCGAACTGCTCTCCGCTAACTTTGCCGGCTACGCCTTCGACCACGGCAGCTTTGCCGGCCACTACCGTTGGTTCGACTTTACGCAGGGCCTCGACGCCGCCGTCCTCGACCTCGATCACCTGGTCTTGCACAAAGGGCAGGGCACGATCAACATCGCAGGCCGCATCGACCGCTCGCAGCTGCAGCTGAGCGTTCTTGCCGATCAGGTCCGCGCCCAGCAGATCGAAGGCCTCTCCGACAGTCTCCCGGACCTGGACGGCATCTACTCCGTCGTAGGTCGAGTCCGAGGCAGCATCGATGTGCCGCGGATGCATCTCGACGTAGATGCGGCTGGCCTAAGTTGGGATGGACAGCTCCTTGGCGACGCCCGGGCCTATGTGCGTTTGACGGATCGCAGCGATCCCTGGGTCGCGGAAGCTGCCCAGTGGGACGAAGTCCCCGAAGACGAGGCGTGCGGCCATGCGCGCTATGGTCTCGCCCGAGGTCGTTGGCGCCCGTCAGCGCCCGTTCGCACGCGCGAGGGCATGTTGGCCTCCACCACACCGCAGATGGCGTTCCTCGTCTGCGGCGAAGGTCTCGCTGGGCAGGTTCACGCCGATGTGGCTCTTGGCTGGACTGACGTCTATCCCGCGCGCGGGATCATCGATCTCAACGCCATCCGACTCGCTCCCTTCGTCGGCAGCCAGGCGGGACTGGATGGATCCCTTTCAGGGCGCGTGAATTTCACCGGAGGCTCTGTTCTCCAAGATGGCACCCTCGCTGGCAGTATCGAGCTCGCGGAGCTTCGCGCCATCGCCGGCGACGACGAAAGTACAAGCGTCACCATCGAGAACGATGGCCCAGTCTCCCTCGACATCGTGCGTGGCGGAGTTCGCTTTCGCGAGGCGCACTTTCGTGGCCCCGGGAGTGACCTGACATTGGCCGGCGGCGTTGACGCGCGAGGTCGCCTCGATGTCAGCGTCGATGGCCGCCTCGATCTCGCCACCATCGCCCAACTCTCCACCGAGGTCAGCGCGAGCTCAGGCGAAATGCGCTTCCACGTCGACCTCGGCGCGTACACAAGCGACCCCACAGTCTCGGGAGAAGCGGAGATCGCCCGCGGGATGTTCCAGCTCGGCGAGATCTCCGCGCCCGTCGATGAGCTGCGCGGACGAGTCCGTTTCAACAAGCGCAGCGTCACCTTCGAGGAGTTCACCGGCCGCCTTGGTGGTGGCACCCTGCAGCTAGCTGGGAGTGCTCGCCTCCGCGATGGACGGCTCCAGCGTTATGAGTTTGACGCGCGCGTTCAGAACGCGACGATGGTCCCGGAAGAAGGTATCGAGATCGGCCTAGATGCGGAAACCCGCCTCGCCTGGCGAGATGGTGACCGCCTCCCTGCGCTCACGGGACGAATCTCCCTTGGCCGTGTTCAGTACCGTCGCCCTGTTCAGCTCTCGCCCACGCTCGGCGAGCTCTACCGCCCTCAGCGCGCCGAGGTGGAACGCTATGATCCCGATGACGACAACCTGGCGATCGATCTACGTCTCGTCAGTGAAAGTGACGCCCACATTCAAAACAGCCTGATGGATGTCAGCGTGGGCATCGACGACTCCGAGCAACCTTTCCGCATTGTTGGCACGGACCAACGTTGGGGCGTGGTGGGCCGCTTGAATATTCCTCGAGGCACCGTTCGTTTCCGAAACACGGACCTTGAGGTGACCGAAGGAGAGATCCGCTTCAACGACGCTCAGCGCGTCGACCCTCAGTTTGACGTTCTCGCCGTCACAGAGATCCGCCGTCAACAAGCGTCCAGCGACCTGACAGGTCAAGCCTGGCGAGTTCGTCTCCGCGCCCACGGCAATATGGATGGCTTCCAGCTCGACGCGACGAGCCAGCCAGCTCTCTCACAAGAAGACCTCATGCTCTTGCTGACCGTCGGCATGACCTCCGCCGAAGCCCAGCAGCTCCAGGCCGGCGACGTAGGCGGCACCGCCCTCGAAGCCCTCAGCGCCATCAGCGGCGTGAACGAAGAGGTCGTCAGCGCCCTGGGCGTCATCGACGACTTCGCTATCACCACCCGATACAGCCCCGATACAGGCCGCCCAGAACCCATGCTCACCGTGGGCAAGCGCATCAGCGAGCGAATACGTCTTTCGGCCTCCACCGGTCTCACCGGCGAAAGTCGCACATTCCAAACTGGTCTCGAGTGGCGCGTGAGCGACCAAACAAGCTTCCAAGCGGTCTACGACAATATCAACCGCGAGAGCGCGTCGAACCTCGGCAACGTCGGCGTGGATCTACACTGGCGCCTCGAATTCGAGTAACGCTTCGCTCGGTTCCTTCCGGGTTTTACTCTAGGTATTCGGTCCAGGTTCAACGGCAGTCGCGGTGACCGTCCATGGGGTCGGGGCGATTACGCCTTGGCTTGTCTCGCCGTCTCAGACGGCTCGACAAGACGAGCCAACAAGTTGACTCGTGAGGC
>JBLHKB010000005.1:0-47238 GCA_047619315.1 Polyangiales bacterium | reverse complement strand
AGGTCGAGGCCACCCGGATCGCTCTTCGGAGCAGGCAGGTCGAGCCCCCCCAGACCTCCGCCGAGGGCGGGAAGGTCGAGGTCGAGATTTAGGCCAGGCCCACCAAGCGGAGGCAGGTCGAGCTCGAGACCAAGATCGCCAGATGGCGCACGTGGCGCCGACAGGTCGACGGGTTTGGGCAAATCGACGCCAGCCAAGGCCGGCAAGTCCAACTCAAGATCGAGGCCAACCGGCGACTGACCCGGTGAACCTGCACGGCCGACTGGCGCCGGCAGATCGAGATCAAGACCGACAGGCGCAGATGCGCCAGGCAAATCGAGGTCGAATCCGCCCGCTCTGCTTTGGCCTCGGCCAGGAGGCGAAGGTGCGGGCCGCCGCCCTTTGGCGGGTGCCGGCAGGTCGAGTTCGGCCAAGGAGGCGTCTCGTCGGGAGCTAGCGGAAGCCGGGAGATCCAGCTCTCCGACGGGCTGCTCGATACGCCGAGCCCTCGCGGGCGCGGGGAGATCCAGCTCTCCGACGGGCTGCTCGATACGCCGAGCCCTCGCGGGCGCGGGGAGATCCAGCTCCGGCCCTCCGGGAACCGGAGGTGAGAGACGTCGGGATCGTGATGGAGCCGGGAGATCGAGTTCTCCGAGGGGCTGCTCGATGCGTCCAGCGGCGGGCGCGGGGAGGTCCACCTTCGGCGAAGGGAACGCGGGTGACAGGCGCCGGGATCGCGCCGGAGCCGGGAGATCCGTCTCGGGTGAAGGAACCGGCGGTGACAGGCCCCGGGATCGTGCTGGAGCCGGGAGATCCACTTCAGGCGCAGGGACTGGTGGGGCGAGACGCCGTGGCTTGGGAGCCGGGAGATCCCCTTCAGGAGCAGGGAACGCCGGTGAGAGACGCCGGGATCGTGCCGGAGCCGGGAGATCCACGTCCGGCGCAGACGGAACGGGAGGCGCGAGACGCCGTGGCTTGGGCGCCACGGCAGCAGGCAGGTCGACATCAAGTTCGGACGCGGCCTTCTTAGCTACCGGCAAGTCGAGGTTGGATGGCGGAGAGGCTCGAGGACGCGGAACCGGAGGTCTAGGGCGCTTGGGCGCCGGCAGATCGACATCTCGATTTCCAGACCCCGCCAGCGCAGGCAAGTCCGCGTCTGGATCATCCTCGGTACGTTGCGGAGCCGCCTTCGGCGGGCCCACACCGACTTGAGTTTTGGCAGGAATCCGACGCGGTGGAGACGCTGCAGCAGCGTCCACTCGACCATCGGCGAAGACCTGAAAGGTGGCGCTGCACTTTGGGCAGCGCATCTTCAGACCTTTTTCAGGCAGCCGATGCTCGTCAAGGTCGTAGGGAGAGGAACAGGAAGGGCACTCGACGTGAATCATCTCGTGGGCTCGACGGCGGAGGAAGGTGGAAACGGTTGGCCGCGGGCGCCAAGGCTATCACGAAGGGCCACCGGAACCGACGTTTCCCGTCGTCCACGCGTTTCTACCCTCGTCTTGACCGACCAGCCGAAAGCCCCGTACAACAGAAGTATGGCGTCTGGCCCCAAAAATACGGTGTCCGTTGAAATCGGCGGGACCCCCTACCGAATGGTCACCGATACCGATGCAGACCATCTTCGACGGCTGTCGGATCAGGTAAATCAACGAATTGACGCCCTCGGCGCGAAAGCGACACGGGCACTCGGACCTGCGCAGATCTTGGCAATCGTCTCCTTGACGATGGCCGAAGAACTCGAAGGGCTCGAGCGCCAGCTAAGCGCTCAAAAAGAGGCGACGCAACAAGCCGTGCGAACGGCCTTGGGTCGAATCGATGCAGCGCTCCTTGCGGCGAACGCAGTCGGCGACGCAGGTTGACGGGCCGCCACGGATGAGGACACCCGACGAAGAGAACCTACGAAGCCGGCACAAAGCCGAGCTGCGCCGTCGAATGCTCGCGGTCCGTGGAGCCACACCCAAAGAGGCGCGCGAAGAACGAACAAAGCGGGCCACGGAACTCGCACGCTCTCTGGAGTGGGAAGGTGTTCAAACCGTCGCCAGCTTTTCTGCCATCCGAGGAGAGATGGACACACGCCGTCTCGAAGACTGGCTGCGAGAGCGAGGGATACGCATCGCCTATCCGTGCATTGACCATTCAGCCAATGAACTTGTGCTGCGTCTTGCGAAGCGCGATGAGCTTGAAGAGGCGACCTTTGGGCTGCTGGAACCCAAGGCGAGTTGCCCCATCATCGAACAAGTGGACCGCATCCTTGTGCCGGCCCTCGCCATCGATCCCCGCGGTCACCGCATTGGCTATGGCCGCGGGTATTACGATCGCCTTCTCGCCTCGATACCGAACGCGGAACGCGTTGGCTTCGTCTACGACTTTCAGCTCGTCGCTGAAGCACCCAATCAAGCGGGCGATATTCCCGTGCACAAGGTCGTCACCGACACTCGTATTCTAGAGTGCCAAGGCGCTGAATAACGTGCGGCGCTGGGGCGGCGCGTGAGCGGCGGACGCGTCCTCATCGTTGATGACGACGAGACCTTTGCCCGGACCCTTGGGCGCTCTCTCCGCCGGCGAGGCTACGATGTGTCGACATGCGGGTCGGCGGCGGAGGCACGTGAAACCATCCCGGTGGACATCGTGGATGTCGTCGTCTTGGACTATCAGCTCCCCGACGCCAACGGACTTGAACTACTCGAGGAGCTGCGACCTCTCGCTGCAGGCGCCGCGTTCTTGATGGCGACGGCGTTTCCGCGACTTGAGGTCGCCGTCGAGGCCATGCGACGCGGCGCCTTCGACTACGTTGCGAAGGGCGGCGAACTTGAGGAGTGCTTAATCCGCGTCGATCGGGCTTACGAGGTTTCTGCACTCCGAAGGCGCATGGCGGAAGCCAGCACGTCGAGCGATGCGGCGAAAGATCTGGTGGGCGACAGCCCGCCGATGCTCTCACTGAAACATCGACTCAAGCTCCTCGCCGGGGCCGACGACACGACGGTTCAGATCCTCGGCGAAACCGGAACGGGCAAAGGAATGATCGCGCGAGCGATCCACGCCGCATCCGGGCGTGCGTATGAGCCTTTTGTCGCCGTCGACTGCACCACGATCCCCGAGACGCTGGTGGAGAGCGAGCTCTTTGGCCATGAGCGAGGCGCCTTTAGCGGTGCAACAGGCACGAAAATGGGCCGCGTCGAAGCAGCGGGGAAAGGCACGCTCTTCCTCGACGAGATCGGTGAGCTCGATCTTTCCGTGCAAGCGAAGCTCCTTCGCTTGCTTGAAGAGCGGGAGTACACGCGCGTTGGAGGCACACGACCGAGGCACCTCGACGCGCGGATCATCGCTGCCACAAATCGCAACCTAGAGCTCGCCGTCGAAGAAGGTCGCTTTCGCGCAGACCTTCGCTACCGACTCGAAGTATTCGTCGTGGAAACCCCTCCTCTTCGCGACCGCGGAGAAGACATCATGGTGCTCGTGGCGCATTTCATTGGCACGCACGCACGCGCACTCGGCAAACCCGTTCCGGGACTCAGCGAGACGGTCATTGAAGGCCTTCGCCGCTATGCATTTCCAGGAAACGTTCGAGAGCTTCGCAACATGATCGAACAGGCGATGCTCCTCGTCCAAGGTGAGGTGCTGACGCTGGCAGACTTTCCAGTCCTCGCTCGATCCGTTCGGAGCGTCAGCGCTCGTCGCCCTGCCAGGCGTGTGCCCGCAGCCCCCGTCGTCGACCTCGCCACGATTCGCCAAGAAGCAGAGAGCGATGAGCGAGCCCGCGTCGTCGAAGCGCTTAGAGATGAAGCAGGAAATGTTTCAGCGGCAGCCAGGCGCTTGAATCTGAGCCGCTATCAGCTGATACGCCGCCTCAAGAAGCTCGGGCTGCGTTCCTAGCGTCACCGTTTTTCTAGGCGGCTTCTTTCAGCGCGACCCGGAGGTGCTCAACAGCGCGCCTTTGAAGCTGACAGACCCGTGATTCGCTGATGCCCATTCGGTCGCCGATTTCGCGAAGAGCCATGCCCTGAAAGAGACCCATCTCGATCGCCTGTCGTTGCCGCTCCGGAAGGTTCGTGAGCGCGGAACAAAGTCGCTCGTAGCGGTTGTGATCTTCGGCCGCGGAATGCGCATCGCGGAACGCGCTCGACGGGATTCGGTTCACCATCGGCTCGTAGTCGCCGGTCGATTTGTCCATGCTTACGAGACGACGTGCAGCGATGACGCGCCCCTTCCGTGCCTCGAGCCCCTCCGTCTCGCCGGCAGCGTGGCGAACCGCGAGACGCATCTCATCACGAGTCCGGAGGTCCAGCTTGCGAATCGCGTCGATGAGCCGTTGGCGAATGCGTGTGCGAACCCAAGTCGACTCCGCGATGCCGAACCCCTGATAGGTGTGGAGAGCCTCGAGAACAGCGACGCGACCTTCGGCTCGAAGGTCTTCCTCGTCGAGAGCCTGACCGAGGGTTGCCACGGGGCGAAGACGACGGGCCATCATTCGAACGGTGCCCTCGTACTTCTCAAGAGCAGCGCGAGCATCGGCGTCGGTCCAGTTCATCCGTTTCGACTTCTTGGCCTTCTTACTTGGGGCCTTGATTGCTGGGGTGTTCGCTGTGTTCGTGTTCAACTGAGCCATCGGTCTCACCTCTTGTTGCTCAGAGGTAATGCGACAAACGTGCCAGCGTCAGACGCGCTCTCAAACAAGGCACAAAACACCGAACGTCAACGATTTGACGCTCCAAATGGCGCTCCCACCAAACCGTGCGATACCGTGCGAATATGTGCTTAATTGGTGTGCGCTCGCACAACTTCGCACGACTTCGAACATATGAAAGTCTCTGTTCCCGGGAAAGCCTTGACCAGGGCGCGGAGAGGCCAAGAATCCCCTGATGGAGGTGAGCGAGAAGATCCAACAGAAGCTCGACACCCTGCCGGCATCGCCGGGTGTGTACGTCTTCCATGGTTGCTCAAGCGCGACCAAAGCGTTGGAGGTCCTCTATGTCGGAAAGGCCAGCAGTCTACGCAGCCGCGTCCGCAGCTACTTTCAAGACGGCAGCTCCGATGTCCGCGCTTTCGTGGCTCGCTTGGCCTTCGAGCTCGTCGACATCGAGACCTTTGTCACGGCCACCGAGAAGGAAGCGGCGCTCCTCGAGAACCAGATCATCAAGGAGCGACAGCCTCGTTACAACGTGAAACTTCGAGACGACAAAGAGTTCCTCTCGTTGCGTCTTGCGCCGAAGGGAGCCTGGCCGCGACTCGAGGTCGTTCGTCGCCCGCGTGCCGACGGGGCTCGATATTTTGGCCCCTACCACTCAGCCACCGCCGCACGTCAGACCTTGCGACTCGTCAATCGTCACTTTCAGCTTCGCACATGTACAGATGCTGAGCTTCGCTCGCGAAGTCGTCCGTGCCTTCAGTTTCAGATTCGCCGATGCCCGGGCCCCTGCGTCATGGACGTCGACAAAGAGCGCTACGCCCAGCAGGTAAGCGACGTCGGCCTTTTCTTGAGCGGTCGCCACGACGAACTCGTCGAGAAACTTCAGTCGCAGATGCTCGAAGCTTCGGACGCACTCGAGTTTGAACAAGCGGGGGTCCACCGCGACCAGCTGCGCGCCGTGACGCGTGCACGAGAAACTCAACGAGTAGCGTCGGTCTCCATGCGCGACCAAGACGTATTCGGTCTCTTCCGCCAGGCGGACCAAGCAGAGATCGCTGTGCTTCAGGTTCGCGCGGGCCGTCTCGTTGGCGTGCGAACTTTCGACCTGCGACGTGTCGCTCTTCCGGACGACGAGCTCATCGCGTCCTTTATCGTCGAGTGGTACGAGCGTGCGCCGGTGCCAGACGAGGTGTTGTTGCCACACCCCATCGAAGCCATGGACGGACTCGCGAGCGCCCTCTCAGACCGTCAAAGGAGTCGTGAAACGCGTGGCCAAGTGCAGGTCGCGGCACCGACGCGAGGCAAACGAAATAAGCTCCTCGACATGGCGCGCGACAACGCCGAGCACGCTTTTCATGAGAAGCGCAGAGCTCAAGAGAACATCCTCACTCGCCTCCAAGAAGTGCAGAAACGCCTCCGGCTCAAGTCGCTGCCGCACCGAATCGAGTGCGTCGACATTTCGCACACCGGCGGCGACGACACGGTGGCCGCCGTCGTCGCGCTCAAAGACGGCGCTCCGGACAAAGAGCGCTACCGGACCTACCACGTCAAACGCGTGAGCGGCGGCGACGACTACGGCGCGATGTATGAAGTTCTGTCTCGTCGATTTCGTCGTGGCCGCGACGGCAATGAGGGTTGGGACCTCCCCGACCTCTTCGTCGTCGATGGCGGCAAAGGTCAGCTTGGAGTCGCCCTCGCTGCGCTGCGGGATCTGGGTATGCCAAACGAGGCGATGCCCGTCGTCGCGCTCGCCAAGGAGAAAGAAAACTTGGCGGGGGAACGACGCGTCGACCGCGTCTATCTGCCTGGTCAGAAGAACCCAATCCCGGTTCATTCAACGCCCGCGCTCTCCATGTTGTGCTTGGCCCGCGACGAGGCCCACCGCGTGTCGAACGGACTGCGGACGAAGGTCGGAAAGCGTCGCAGGCTCACCAGCGGGCTCGACTCCGTGAAGGGGGTCGGACCCAAAACCCGGACCAAGCTACTCAGCACCTTGGGCTCCCTTGAAGCGGTGCTCGAGAGTACGGAAGCAGAGCTCATTTCCGCGGGGGCGACCAAACGCCAGGCAGCGGCGATCCTTCAGCAACTAAGTCCAGCGAGCCCGAACCCGAAGCTAGACTCAACGCACGTCGTTGACCGAGGGATCGACGAAGGAGTCGTCGACGAGGAGACGGTTAGCGTCGAGACGGATCTGGCCGTGGAAAACGCCTTTCGCGAAGTCCTCGAGGACGCGACAAACGCTACTTAAGAACGGCGTCCGGCCAAGCCTTGGCGAGCCAACGAAGTGGTTTCTCTTCGGCGTCGTCCACCCCATCCGAGGAGGCGATGTGAATCAAGCGGTCCATCACGAGCTTCTTCGCCTCCAAGCGGGTGATGAACTTCGCGGCTTCTACGATGTCCGTTCGGGAGTGGTACTCATCTTTGGCGCGGGTCATCGCTGCGACAAACGAAGCGCTCCCCATCTCGGTCTCGATCGCGCTCACGGCCTCCCGTTCTTCGTCGCTGTACTCGCCGTCGGCGGTCACGATCTCTCGGAGGAGTCCTAGGAATAAGGTCTGTTCGTCTGCGTTGAGTTCGTTGAGCTTCATGTCATCTCCGGGATCCGGTCTTTAGGCCTTCTATATATACTCCGCAGATCTCACCGCGCCACGCTCGTTCTCCGCCCCATTCTGCCCAGACGAGATCCTGTGCGCCTTGAAACCCACGGCTTTTCGTGGCTTCATACCGCCATGAAGTCCCTTGTGATGTTCGTATTCGTGGCCGCGGGCCTTGGCTGCGGGGCTGCAACTCCCGTCCCTGACTACCCCTTCACGGATCCGTTGCCCCTCGAAGAAACCGACCTCGCTCAATTCGTGGGTGGCGACGAAGACTACGAGGAAGAAGAAGAAGAAGAGTGGGACGACGGTCTGGATGACGCCGACATGGAGATGAACAACGACTCCGCCGGTGAGGCCCCTCCAGCCGCGGACGCTCCTGAAAGCTGAGCGCCTGAGGAGCAGCACGAAGCGCTTAGGAGCGATCACCCTCGCGTGGTGCGTTCTTCTGCTCGCCCTGCACGTCCAGGGCCGTGCTCCAAGGGGAACGCTTTTCCCCTCGATCGGTGAATTCTACTACGCCCTTGAAGCGGCGTTCCTCCCCGCCATCGTGTTCCTACAGTGGCAACTCGGCCGTCAGATCCTGCTCCGTGGCGGCATCGACGCAGAAGACGTCATCTCCAATGCGCTCTTCGTTTCGGCGAGCTGTTTCGTGGTGCCCGATTGCCTGCTCCTCCTCCTCGCGCGGCCCGATCTCCTCGCCGTGTGGGCCCGTGTGGCAGGTCCTCTTGCGCTCTTCGCCATGCTCTGGGTGCTCCACCGCAGCACCCGCTCCTGGCGCATCACTCTGTGGACCACTCTCGTCATGGTGCTTCCAGCGCTTCTCTTTGTGCGGTGAAGATCATTAGTTGACGATGTGTCAGACAACTGTTATCTGACATATCGTCAAGTTATGGCACGCCCACCAAATCACAAGAAGCGACGCGAGCTCGCACGCCGAGCCGCGATGGTGCTCCAGCGGGAGGGCCTCGACGTTTCGATGAGTCGCTTGGCGGAGGCGCTTGAGATCAAACGACCCACCCTTCTCTATCACTTCGCTAGCCGGTCGGAGATCGTGGAGACTGCGCTCGAGCAGAGCCTCATTGAACAAGCGACCTACGTCATCGCGGAGGTCGAAAAATACGATCACCCCGTCGACCGAATGTACGCGCAGCTGCGCGCGGTCCATGCATTTCATGACGGACAAGACGAGCGCCTCGCATTTCTCACGCAAGCCATCGCCGTCAGCGGCAAAGAGCGCCTCGACGAACTCATCCTCATCGGAAATCGCGTGTTCGACGCCCGACGGAATGAGACCGCGGCACGACTGCGCGAGGGAATGAAGCGCGGTGTCGTTGGAGAATGCGACCCCGATGTCCTCATCGCTGTGATGCGTGCCATCTCCGACGGACTTGTGATCCAACGCGTGATGACTGGCCTCGCTCTAGCCCCCGCCCACTCCCTCGTCTGGGAGCAACTACTCAAACCACTCAAACTCGACGAGTGGACTTAACTCATCTCAAGGAGCTCACTGTGCGCATCGCTAAACCCAAACTCGGTCGTAGTGGCCGGCCCCTTCGCATCGCCTACGGGCGCTTCTTTCACGAGGCCAATGCGTACTCTCCCAAGCTCGTCGAGAAGGAAGACTTTGTCGGAATGCATCGAATGGAGGGCGAAGCGTTGGCGCGCGCCTGCACCATTCGAGGCTCCGAACTAGAGGGCTACCTTCCTCACGCTGAGCTCACGGGTTTCGTTCAAGCCGCTCGCCTCGCTGGCCAAGTCACCACCGTCCCCCTGGCGTCATCACTAAGCGTACCCGGCGGCCCCATCAGCCGTGGCTGTTTTGACTGGCTCGTTGAAGACCTCCTCGAGCGAATCCGCCAGGCAGGCCGCCTCGACGGCGTATACCTGGCGCTTCACGGGTCCTCCGAAGTCGAGGGGCTCGCTCAGTCGCCCGAAGCGTATCTGATTCAACGGGTGCGAGAGACCGTCGGTGCCGATGTACGAATCGCCATCAGCTACGACCTCCACGCCAATCTTTCCGCGGACATGATCGACCCCATCGACATCCTCATCGGATACCGAACCAACCCCCACTGGGACCTAGCGCCGACGGGCTTTCGCGCAGGCAATCGCCTCATCCGCACATTGCGAGGCGAGCTTCGCCCCGTCCATGCGTGGCGCAAACTACCCATGGTTCTGGGAGGCGGCCTCACCATCGATTTCTTGAACCCCATGCGTGCGGTGTTCCGCTTCATGAAGAAGCTCGAAGACGACCCTCGCGTCATCTCCGCTAGCCTCTTCATGGTGCACCCCTACACCAGCGCCGACAACCTTAGTTGGGCCGTTCATGTCTGCACGAACGACGAGCCAGCCCTTGCGGGAACGCTCGCGGACAAACTCGCAGACCGAGCCTGGGCTCAGCGCGACGCCGAATTCCCACCGCTCAAAAGCGCGGCCGACGCCCTCGACGAGCTGGCGTCACAAAAGACTCTACTGCCGGTCACGTTTGTTGATGTCGACGACATCGTCGGCGCCGGCGCCCCCGGAGGCAACACGCAGATCGTCGCAGAGCTCGTGAAGAAAGACCGCGGTATCAAAGCCATGGTCCCGGTCCACGACCCAGCACTTGTCGAGCTGCTGTGGGATGCACCCATGGGCTCCACCCACGATGTCGTCCTCCGCGGCACGCCTGGCTATGGAATGCCGGAGGTGGCGCTTCGTGTCCGCGTTGAGAATCGTTGCGAGTCGGACTTTGGAAAGCTGATCCGCCTCGATACGGGCTCGTTCCACATCGCCATCGGCGAGCGCTCGCCACTTCCGGTCAGTCCACGTTTTTGGCGAGATCTAGGTCTTGATCCCCGCCGCGCAGACGTCCTCATTCAGAAAAACTTCTTCCACTACCGAATGTTCTACGCCACCACATCGTGGACCCACGTCGGTGTCATCAGCGACGGCGCCACCAGTCTCGCTCGTGTCCGCAGTCGGACCTACCAAGTGCCGACCTATCCAGCGCAGCAGCCCGAGCGTTGGCAGACTCATGATGCGACGCTTCGTGCCCTGAGCGGCCGACGTCTTCGGCAGCTCCCAGACCCCGCTCCAGCAAACACGCCAGCCGCGCGTTCGTGAGGCGGCGAAGCGAAGCGTCTAGAGCGAGGACAGACCGTTGGCGAAGAACTCAGCGAAACGCTCTCCGAGCATGAGCGTCGGAAAGTGCGTGTTCGAGCTAGGCACAGTGGGAAAGAGGCTGGCGTCGACGACGAAGAGACCTTTGACACCGCGGACTCGTCCGCGCTCATCGGTGACGGCCATCGGGTCGTTCGCCTCCCCCATCTTCACCGTGCCACAAGGGTGGTAACCGCTGCCGGTTTGGCGCGGGATCCACTCGCGAAGCGCCTTACGGCTGGAGAACATTCGCTCGTTCGGAATCGCGAAGGTCGCGAGCTCTCGCATCGCCGGGCTTGAACCACACAGCCAAGCAAGCTCCATCGCTTCACACGCTTTTTCAAGGTCGGCGGGCTCGAGCAAGAAGTCGGATTCGATGCGTGGTCTCGCGTGCGGATCTGCGCTCTCGAAAAAGATACGACCTTCACCCGATGGCTTACCGATGGAGGTCATGATCATGACCATCGGAGCATCGCCGGTCGGAAGAGGGACAAAGGAGCCCGGCTGCAGCTGCATTTCATCCTTGTAGGAGCTGTTGCGGGCGGTGTAGCGCAGCGCGGTCTGAATAAGTGGATCGGTTAAGCGAACCACGCCTGGCTTCGCCAACATAAACATCGTGACGCCGGGATGGTCGAGAAGCCGCGCGCCAACAGGCGCGTCCATCACAAGGTCGACGCCGAGACGTTCAAGCTGCGCCTTCGGCCCGACGCCCGAACGAATCAAGATCCCCGGCGTACCGATCGAGCCTCCTGAAAGCACCACTTCATTGGCGAAGTGCTGAACCGTTTCCCCTTCATGCTCGACCTCCACGCCAACAGCTCTGTGACCTTCGAAGAGCACACGCCGAACGTGAGAGTCGCTGAAGATCTTCAAAGAAGCGCGAGCGCGGATCTTGGCGTCAAGGTAGCAGCGAGCGGCATTCATCCGCTCGCCCGAGATCTTGTTCATCGCATGAGGGCCCACGCCTGTCTTCGTCAGGTCGTTGTGGTCGTCGCAGGACTCAAAGCCAAGACTCTGTGCCGCGTCGATAAACGCAGCCTGCCAAGGGACCAGCTCCGCCTCCGTATGTCGTCGAACGGGGATGGGCCCCTCATGGCCATGAACATCACCGTCGAGAAAGTCTTGGTCCGTCTCGATGCGACGAAATGCGTCCTGGCACTCATCCCACGACCACCCGGGAAGTCCCCACTCGTCGAAGTCATAGCGCTGGCCCCGGAGCGCAATACAGGTGTTCACTGCAGAGCTGCCACCCACAATACGCCCGCGCGGGAACATCATCGTGCCCTGACCGGGCCGAGGACGATGGTCGAATCCCCAGTCGTGGGCCGTCATCGAGTTTCGAGTGCCGTCACGAATGTCCGGAGGAATGTCTACGGGGTCCGGCCCAGCCTCGATGAGGGCGACGCGTCGCTGGCCGCTCTCCGACAAGCGCCTCGCGAGTACTGCCCCCGCGGCGCCGGCTCCCACGATCAGAATATCGAAGCGTTCGCTTGATGCCACGTGGGGAGCCTACCAGGTCAGCCACGCCTTACTGTGGATTTCGTCGTCCGAGCGCGTTTCGAGACCCGTGCGCTCTAACCCTTCCGTCGCCGCCGCGATATTGGGTATGCTCGCGCCATGGACACAGAGCAGATTCGCGAAGAGTTCGACCGGCGCGGAATCAAGAAGGTACGCCTCGGCGGATTCGACGTCGACGGAGTGCTGCGCGGCAAGTTCGTGAGCCTCACCAAGTTCTGGTCCGCGATGGAGAAGGGCTTCGGATTCTGCGACGTCATCTTCGGCTGGGACATTGGTGACAAGCTCTACGACAACGCCACCGTCACTGGCTGGGACAGCGGTTTTCCCGATGCCCTCGCGCGCATCGACGCAAGCACCATGCGCGTCGACCCGTCCTCTCCAGACACCGCGTATTTTCTCGTCGACTTCAACACGGCCGATGGAAAGCCCCACCCGGCATGCCCACGCTCCCTCTTGAAGCGGGTCACGGCACGCGCCGAAGCTTCCGGCTATCGCCCGAAGTTCAGCGCGGAGTTTGAGTTTTGGGTATTCCAGGAGACACCAGACAGCCTCCATCAAAAAGACTTTCGTCAGCTCAAGCCGCTGACCCCTGGGATGTTCGGCTACAGCTGGGTTCGACAGAGTCAGTGCGCGCCCTTCGCCCACGACATCCTCGACACGATGGCCGCCATCGGCATCGAGATCGAAGGTCTCCACACAGAGACGGGCCCTGGCGTTTGGGAAGCCGCCATTCGCTACGACGACGTCGTGGCCGCGGCGGACCAAGCCGCCTTGTTCAAGACCACGATGAAAGAGATCGCTCATCGCCACGGCCTCGCGCTGACCTTCATGGCGAAGTGGAACCCGGAGCTTGCCGGTTCCAGCGGACATATCCATCAGTCCCTTTGGGATTCCACGGGCGAAACGAATCTCTTTACCGGCGACCGAAAAGGCCACGCAAAAGACCCACTCAGTCCCATCGCCAGACAGTACCTGGCCGGCCTTGTTCGCTCAGCGCCAGAGCTCACGGCACTCTATGCGCCCTTCATCAACTCCTACCGGCGCTACGTCCCCGGCATGTGGGCGCCGCTCACATCCTCCTGGGGTATCGAAAATCGGACTTGCTCGTTGCGGGTCATCACGGGTCCAGGAGCAAGCGCGACACGCGTGGAGCTTCGACAGACGGCGGCGGATATCAACCCCTACGTAGCGATGGCGGCTTCCCTCGGCGCAGGGCTTCAGGGCATCCAGGAAGCGATGGAGCTCCCCCCCGAGACAAAGGGCGACGCCACCCGCGAGGGCGCCGAAGGCTTTCCACTCCCAACGACGCTTCGGGACGCCGCTCTACGACTGAGCGAAAGCGAAAACGCGCGAACTATTCTCGGCGAGGCGTTTGTCGATCACTACGTTCGGCGCTGCGATTGGGAAGACCGCGAATACCGCAAGAGCGTGTCCAGCTGGGAACTTGCCCGCTACTTTGAGGCCGTATGAAAAACCCTTTCAAGCTACTCTCCGAACGCCCGCTTCGTCTTCCAAGGATGAAGCCCTATGTGCCTCAGCCCGACGACCCAAGTATCTACTGGTTCAACTCGGAGCGAGCAGAGATCATCGAGGAGACAGGGCGGCGCGTCGCCGAGCAACACTCGACGACTCGCGAACATTTGGAGATCGTGCTGAACGACGCCGCGATCCATGAGAGCGCTCGGCTGGAAAAGCAGCGGGACTTCGAAGCGGAGCAGAGCCTTGGGTTTTGGCGGGGCCTCTCGCGTCGAATCGCCCGAATGAGCGACAGCGAGAAGCGCGACGCGGCCGCTCGAATCGCCACGCGCTTTGCCAAAGACGTCGCTGGAAACTTCGATCCGCGCGTCTACGGCATGAGCCGCCACGTCGTGCCACGCCTCCTCACGGGCGTCATGCGCCCGTCGGAACTTCCCGCCGCCATGCGCGCCGGCGGCACCGACGCACCTGCAAGCTCAAGCCTCGACCGCCTCATTCGCGTTGAAGGGAACGTAGACCGACTTCGCCGACTTCAGAAAGACGGCACGCTCGTCTACGTGCCGACACACTCATCAAACCTGGATTCCATCGTCCTCGGACGCGCCATGGAGCTCTCAAACCTCAGCCCCGTCGTCTACGGAGCCGGTAAGAACCTCTTCACGAATCCGATCATCAGCTTCTTCATGCACAACCTCGGGGCGTACCGGGTCGACCGGCGTATCCGCGCACGCATCTACAAAGATGTGCTGAAGATGTACTCGCAGGTGATGATCGAACGCGGATACCACTCCCTGTTCTTTCCGGGCGGAACACGCTCACGCTCGAACCACATCGAGCAGAAGCTGAAACTCGGTCTGGCTGGATCCGCCGTCAACGCCTTCGCGCACAACCAGGTGCGAGGCGTAGCGCGCCGCGTCTACTTTGTTCCCACCACCATCAACTACGAGCTCGTCCTCGAAGCCGAAACTCTGTCCGAGGATTGGCTCAAAGAGCGGGGCTCCGCGCGCTACATCATCGAAGACGATGAGTTCTCCCGCATCGATCGATGGGTGTCCTTCTTTCGCAAGGTCACCACTCAGGACTCGGCCTGCGTCGTTCGCTTCGGCGACCCCATCGACCCGTTCGGAAACCCAGTCGCGGACGACGGCCGCTCCCTCGGTCCGAGCGGAGAGGCGTTCAACCCTCGCTCCTACGTGGAGCGTCGCGGCATAGCGACACTCGACTCGGCCCGCGACGCGGCATACACCACCGACCTTGGTGAAGTCCTCGTCGAGCAGTACCCGAAGAACACCGTCATCATGGCGACGGCGTTGGTGGCTCATGTTCTGTACCGGCGCCTTGTGCGCCAGACCCTCAACATGGATCTCTTCAGTCGTCTTCGTCTACGTGGTGAGGTCAGCGTTGCGCGCGACGAGCTCATTCGAGACGTCGGCGAGACCCGCGACCGACTTCGAAAACTTGAACAAGACGGCCAAGTCTTCTTGAGCCACAACATTCGCCACGCAGACCCAGACTCCATCCTTCGCCGCGCTCTAGATGTGTGGAACGGCTACCACAACCGCACCGCGGCCAAAGACCTCGGGGTCGAGGTCACCGTCGAGGACCCTGCGCTCTTGCTCTACTACCAAAACCGACTTGTGAACTTTGCGGAGAGTATCGCGGGCCCCTCTGATATCGAGGCAGCACGAGAGATCGGCAGCACAGGGGTGGGACAATGAGCGAGAAAAACCTCCCTCCCGTCGCCGTGATCGGTGGCGGCGGCTTTGGCCGCGCCATCGCGACGGCGGCTCACCGAAACGGCCGCGACGTCATCCTCTGGAGTCGAAGCTCGGGCCTCAACGAGCCCTACAAAACAACGAAGGAGCTCGCTGATCTTCGTCATTCCGAGCTGCTCTTCTTGGCCGTGCCATCGCCGTACGTTCCCGAGACCGCGGCCGCCATCGGTCGCCATCTCAACGGAAGCCACCTGCTCGTGCACGTCAGCCGCGGACTGCTCGGCGAAGAGTTGATGACCCTCTCTCAGCACCTCCGAAAAACGACGCCGTGCCGCCGCATCGGTGCGCTCGCCGGCCCCCTGGACGCGGAGGCGCTTCGAGACGGTCTCCCTACTGGGGCTATCGTGGGCTCTCGTTTCCCAGAGGTCGCCGTCGCCGTGCGGGAAGCGATCGGTGGCAGCACTCTTCGCATCTACGAATCACGCGACGTGGTTGGGGTGGAAATTGCCGCCGCCGTGGTTGGACTCTTGGCCCTTGCCGCCGGGTACGGACGCGCACGAGGCGCCTCCCCCGCCACCCTTTCAGTGTTCTTGACGCGCGGAATGAATGAGTGCACCCGCATCGGCGTAGCTCTCGGTGCGCAGGCCGAAACGTTCGGTGGGCTCGCCGGCTTTGGAGACCTCATGGCCGTCATCGGTGGTGATGATCGGCCCGAGATTCGTTTGGGCGAGGCCCTCGCCTCCGGCATGGACCTCGCTGCTGCCGGCGCAAAAGCAGGGGCGCACATCGAGGGCGTCAGCATCGCAACTCGCCTCGTCATGTTTGCAGAGCGGGCTGGGCTGGAGGCACCGATGGCGCGCGTCGTCGCCGCCGTCCTCGCTGGAGAGCTGCGTCCGGAGCAAGCCATTGACGCCCTCATGGCTCGCCGCGCGGGCCGCGAATAGAATTCACTACTGATTACGGCATGTTACGGCGGCGACCGACTTCACCACGATAGGCTGCGAAATCGGTACGCGAAACGCTCCGCTGTTGTATCGTAGTGAGTTCGGCTCCCAGAATGGTGGGCGGCTTTCGAGGCAACGTATGACGACAATTTGGAGCTTCCCCACCCGCATTCTCTTCGGAGATGATTCTTCCGCCTCGCTCTTAAGCGAGGTGAAGTCCCTTGGTGGAACGCGTGTTCTCTTCGTCACGGACCCAGGCGTTCGTGGCGCCGGCATCGTCGACCCACTCGTCGAGCAACTCAAGTCCGGCGGCATCGAGTCGACGGTGTTTGACGCCCTGTCGAGCAACCCACTGGAGACGGAGGTCTTGGCGGGCGCCGATGCGTATAGGCAGTCAAAAGCGGACCTCATCGTCGGCGTGGGCGGAGGCAGCCCACTGGATGTGGCGAAGCTCATCCGCGTAGCAGTCACCCACCCCTTGCCCTTGTCACAATATGACGACGCCATTGGCGGGGATGCGCTCATCACCGGCGAGGTCCCTCCGATGATCGCCGTTCCGACGACGGCGGGTACGGGCAGCGAAGTCGGTCGCGCCGGCGTCGTGACGCTTCAGTCCAACAACAAAAAGACCGTAATCTTTGCGCCGCGCTTGATGCCAAACGCCGCGATCCTCGATCCCAAGCTGACAGTCACGATGCCAGCGCGAGTCACCGCGGCGACGGGCATCGACGCGCTCACGCACTGCATCGAAGCCTACTGCGCCCTCGGCGACCACCCCATGGCCGACGGCGTCGCCCTCGAGGGCATTCGTCTCGTGGCGGCCCACTTGGAGACAGCGGTCGCCGACGGGAGCGATCTGACGGCGCGCGGAGCCATGCTCAAGGCCGGTATGATGGGCGCCGTCGCGTTCCAGAAAGGACTCGGCGCCTGCCATTCTCTGGCTCACCCACTCGGCGCGGAGTTCGACATTCACCACGGCCTGGCAAACGCCCTGTGCCTGCCCGCCGTCCTCGACTTCAACCGCACGGCGGTCCCTGATAAGATCGCCACCATCGCGAAGCTCCTCGGCGCGCGCGGCGACGACAAAGAGACCCTCGCATTTGAGTGCTCTGGCGCGATCCGCTCCCTTCGAAAGAAGGTTGGCTTGGCGGATGGTCTCGCCGCCGCTGGCGTGAAGGAAGACGACCTTCCGAAGCTCGCTTCCCTTGCGATTCAGGACGCCTGTCATCGCTTGAACCCGCGGGACTGCAGCGAAGAAGATATGCTCTCCCTCTTTCGCTCAAGCCTCTAGTCAGCTGTAGCTAGACTGCGGCGCGCTAGCGTTTGCGCCTTTCGCGATTCAAGTGGATGCTTGGGTTGTGTTGCGCGCATTCGCCCTCGGGATGATCAAGATCTACTGGTGGACCCTCTCCCCCTTGATCGGGAACGTCTGCCGCTTCGAGCCCTCGTGCTCACGTTACACCGCCGCCTGCATCGAGCGCTTCGGGTTCTTTCGCGGCTCGTGGCTCGGCACCAAACGCATCTGTCGATGCAATCCCTTCTGCGAAGGTGGCTACGACCCGCCGCCGGAGCTGCCGGAACTGCCTAGCGACGACGCGTAGCTTTACGCTTCGTGAAGCTCACGCTCAGACCTCGAACTACGGCTCCGGCCTACACGTGTTGGTCGACAAGAATGGTGTTCCCATCCGGATCCGTGAGCATGAGACTCGCGGGTCCCGTCGTCGTCTCGTCCGCTTCTACACTCAGTTGGACGCCTGCGTTCTTCAACTCCTGCTGAACCTCTCGCACATCCATGAACGCATCGAGGGCTTTGCAGGAGCGGTCCCACCCCGGGTTGAAGGTCAGAATGTTCTTCTCAAACATTCCCTGAAACAGCCCGATCGTGTGCTGCTCTTCATTCTGTAGAATGAGCCAATTTTGCTCAACATCACCGCCGAACTCTTTGAACCCCAGCTTCGCGTAAAAGTCGCGCGACGCTTTGAGGTCCTTAACCGCCAAGCTGACCGAAAAACTCCCGAGCTTCATTCATTCCCCTTTGGTCGCTGCGAACACTTCGTCGGCCCCCACGCGGAGTGGGGGACAGAGAATCACATGGCGCGGACGTGGCGCGCATCGATCCGATACAAGCTCGTCACGTAGCCGTCTTCTTCGATCTCGCTGGCCTCAAAGCGTCCGTAGATTCGCACGCCTCGTCCTTCGAACTGGTCTGCTTCGGCGGAGTCTGCGCGGATGACGATAGCCTCATGAAGATCGGGAGGCGTTCCAAAACAGCAGCTCCAGAGCGACTGAACAAGGAGGTACTGATCTTGATCCAGGTTGATGAGGTAGCCCCACCCCATCACGTCTTGGCCGTCGAGGGCCGCGACCTGCTCTGGGAGTTCCATGCCCTCTTCGTACTCGAAGCCGCTGATGACGGGCCACGCCGCTGGCGTCCAATCACCCTCGACCTCTTCAGCGTCACCGTCGTCGAGCTCGCCGCCGAGGTTGGTGATCAGGCTACGCGCCATCATTCGCGCCGTGCCCTGAACCGCTTGTGCCTGCAGGTCATTCAACCCACGTGCGCCGTCCATCTCCGCGGCTTGAGCGGTGATGTCCGCGACGAGTTGCCCAATGTTCTCTCGACGTGATTCCTCATCGCCGATATCCGCTTCCTCGAGCATCCCGCCGACGGTCGCGATGACCTCGTCTTCGCTGACCATCTCGTCGTTGCCGGCGGTTCGAATGATCGCCACGACCTCGCGGGTGATGCGACCTTCAAGAGTTGCCGCGCCGCCCTCTTCGCCGGCCGGGTCGGTTTCGCGATCCGCCCGAAAGGTCGTGGGGCGAAAGTTCTCAGTCATCTGGTCGCGGTACCAGAGCGGCGCGGTGACCACGACGCCGAGCAAGACCATGATGCTGCCGCGCATGATGGAATCGACGAGAGTACGTCGACGAGGATCATCGTCCTCCGAATCCGCGGCTTCCCGAGATTCATCGATGGCTTCCTGCGGTTCGTCCACAGCTTCCGGGGATTCGTCCGCATCTTGTGTCGGCTCGTCTTCCTCCGTGACTTCGTTTTCTTCTTCGTCGCTCATGGTTCTTCTCAAATCAAGGCGTGCTCAATGCCGCCCCTGTAGATAGTTCGCTCGCTCACAAATGTTAGGAGAGAGGCCTCAGATTCTGGGCAACATCCGTGCGGTACGCTTTCCAGGCGGGCACCAGCCCCGCCAACGCGCCGAGAATCAAGACCATTCCGACGACCAGCCACTCGACGGGCAGAAAAACGAATCCTTCGGGACGAAACCCTGCCACCGACTCCACGCGTGACGCCACCGCCATCACGAGCCCATGGCCCATCACCACCCCGGCCAATGCTCCGGCGCCGGTCAGCGCCACCGCCTCCCCGACGATCACGGCGAAGACAGTCCGCCTCCCTGCACCGATGGCTCGCAAGATCGCCATCTCGCGCCGGCGCTCGTTCATCGTGTTGTAGATGGCGACGAGAATCGAGAGGACGCCGATAACGACCACGAGAAAAGAGACCAGAAGGAAGAGCACGTCGACGCTGCCGACGATATCGAAAAGATTGCCGACCTGTTCCTGGACGTCCGCGATCTGGATATCGGGGCGACGGTTCAGACTCGAGAGCAGAACCACCTTGTGAACGCCTCCGCGCGGAAAGATGAGCAACGAGCTCAGTGCGGCATCGTCGCTCCCGGGGATCATGGCGCCCTGAGCGTGCTCCTCAATGGAGTAGAACGAGTCGAGGTTGATGAACACGACCTTGTCGACGGGCGTGCCTGTGGGCTTGAGAATGCCCACGACGTCCCAAAGGTGCTCGTGTTCGTGCGCTGCTCCGCCTTCGATCCCGTGGGTGGGCTCAATCTGAGACCCCACGGCGACGCGCAGAACGCGTGCGACCTCGGCGCCTAGAACGGCCTCGTGAACGCCGCCGTGGTGATGGTGATCATGCCCATGGTCGTCTTCACCAGCATGTTCGTCATGCTCCGCGTGCTCATCCGCGTGTTCGTCATGTTCCGCGTGCTCATCCACGTGTTCGTCATGTTCCGCGTGCTCATCCGCGTGCTCGTCATGTTCCGCGTGCTCATCCGCGTGCTCGTCATGCTCGTCATGCTCCGCGTGCTCATCCGCGTGCTCGTCATGTTCCGCGTGCTCGTCATGCTCCGCGTGCTCGTCATGCTCCGCGTGCTCGTCCGCGTGCTCGTCATGCTCGTCGTCCGCATCGTGCTCGTCGTCGGCGCTTTCGCTCGATTCGCTCTCGTTAGCCGTCTCGTCAACGGAGAAGCGCGCACCGATTCGCGTCAGCGCTTCTTCGAGGAGATCCCGGTCAAAGCGAAACGGTCGCCCCTCCGCGAGCTTGTCTGCTCCGGCGCCCGCGGGATGAGGAAAGCGCTCATCAAAAATCGCGTCCGTCGTCGCGACAACTCTGTACCCCTGGAAGGTATCTCCCACGGCGTAGGGCACGGCCATCGCGACGGAATCGTTCTCTTCAAGCTCGTACCAAACGTGCATGGGCATCAAGCCCGGGCTGCGGTCGATGTGATAGATGCTGTTAAGAACGAGCTGCAGAGCCGACCCAGGAGCACCGACGACAAGGCTGTATCCCCGCCCGGGCTCTTGAAAGTGGCGCTCCATCTCGTTTTGAAGAAGCAAAATCGCGGTCACAAGCATCACGCCGAGGGCGACACTCAATCCAGTCAGGATGGAGGAAAGTGAACGCTGCCGAAGTCCTCGCAGGATGAGGTCGAAGAGGGTCATGGCCGGGTCTCCGTCGACGCTCGGTTGATGTCCGACAGCTCAAGGACAGAATCAAATCGAGCTCGCACGCGACTATCGTGGGTCACGAGGACCAGCGTTGCGCCGCGCTCCGCGACGACCTCCATCAGAAGATCAAGGGCCCGCGCAGCGCCTGCGTCATCCAAGTTAGCCGTCGGTTCGTCTGCGAGGACCACTTTGGGTTCGTTCATCAACGCCCGGGCAATTCCCACGCGCTGCTGCTCACCCACGGACAGCGTCCCGGGGCGGGCGTCGACGCGATGCCCGAGCTCAAGGCGTTTGAGCAGCTCACGAGCGCGTTTCCGCGACGAACCAGGCCCTCGCCCGACGAAGGTGCCGGCCAAGGCCACATTCTCTCGCGCGCTCAGGCCCTGGAGGAGGTTGAAGGACTGAAACACGTACCCGATATTCGCCGCGCGGAACTTGTCTCGTGGGCCCTCGGCGAGCGCCATGATGTCCGTTCCATCGATGTACACGCGCCCCGCCGTCGCTGGCGTAATACCCGCAAGAACGTTCAAAAAGGTCGTCTTTCCAGACCCCGACCCGCCCACAAGACACACCTGCTCGCCTGCTTTCACCTCAAAGCTGGGTATATCGAGCACTGGCACCAGCTCCTTCGCCGGCCCCCGAAACTCTACCTTCAGCTTCTCTGCGAGGATCACGGGCTGAACGTGGCGAAAAATACCCCCGTCCGCAAGGCCCCGACATCGAAGACCCTCGCTGAAGCACGTGCTGCATCGACGAGGAGTCCCTATAGTTCGCGCCATGGACAACCCGCTTCTTTCTCTGCCCCTCACCGCGCCCGCCGGTCAGGCTCCCGCGCTGCCCCTCGACACGGTTCGAGCCGCCCACGTCGTTCCGGCCATCGAGACGCTCATCGAGAAGTCCCTGGAGGCCATTGGCTCCATCAGCAGCGGACCCGCGACCTATGAAGGGACCCTCGGGGCCTTCGAGCACGCGAGCGAAGAGCTCGACCTCGCGATGACGCTGGTGTCTCACTTGGAGTCAGTCGCCACCTCTCCGGAGATGCGGGACGCCCATGAGAAGGCGCAGATCCTCGCGAGCACCTTCTACGCCTCGATTCCACTCAACGCCGATCTCTACGCCGCGTTTGTCGCGTTCTCCAAAACAGACGAAGCGAGCAAGCTCGACGCCGTTCGGGCGCGTCTTCTCGACAAGACCCTGGCGAGCTTCCGGCGCAATGGCGCCGAA
The DNA here is from genome assembly GCA_047619315.1 of Polyangiales bacterium. Lineage (GTDB taxonomy): Bacteria > Myxococcota_A > Polyangia > Polyangiales > Houyiibacteriaceae > JBCCRV01. The sequence continues at coordinate 25,250 of JBLHKB010000005.1, read as the reverse complement.
CTCGACTTCGCAGGCAAAGCGCGGCTCGAGACCCTCGCCAGCGAGCTCGCTCAGGCGACAACACGTTTCTCTCAGAATGTGCTCGATGAAACGAACGCCTTCGAACTCATCATCACCGACGAGTCCAAGCTCGCGGGTTTGCCAGAGGCCGCCAAGAAGGCAGCACGCGCATCAGCGGAGTCGAAAAAAGAAGAAGGCTGGCGCTTCACACTCCAAGCGCCGAGCTACCTCGCGATCATGATGCACGCCGACGACACCGAGACGCGCAAAACCGTCTGGCGCGCCTACAGCACGCGCGCGACAGCCGGCGAACGAGACAACCGAGCGCTGGTCTGCGAGATTCTGCGACTTCGCGCTGAAAAAGCGAAGCTCCTGGGCTTTTCAGACTTCGCCGACCTCATCCTTGAAGACCGGATGGCCAAGACGGGACAGAAGGCCAGCGAGTTTGTCGACGCGTTGCGCGAGAAGACGCGAGCGGCTTTCGTTCGCGAGACCGCGGACCTCGTCCGCTTCCAGCAAGATTCAGGAGGTGCGTCTCTCGCGCCCTGGGATGTCTCTTACTACGCCGAGAAGCTCCGCAAAGCGCGCTTCGACTTCGACGACACGGCGCTGCGCCCCTATTTTTCCGTGCCCACCGTCCTGAAGGGCCTCTTCGAGATCGCGACGCGTCTCTACGGGATTCGCATCGAAGCGTTCAAGGCGCCCGTCTGGCATGAGGATGTCGACTGTTACGGCATCTACGAGGGTGAGCGACTCCTCTCGACCTTCTTCGTCGACCTCTTTCCGAGAGAAACGAAGCGTGGCGGCGCGTGGATGAACGCGCTGCTCTACGGCGAGAAGAGCGCTCCGCACATCGGCCTCTTCTGCGCAAACGTGACGCCGCCCGTCGGTGATACGCCCGCCCTACTCACTCACCGTGAGGTGGAGACGCTCTTCCATGAGTTTGGGCACCTTCTTCACCACGCCCTCAGCGACGTCAGCGTGCCATCCCTTGGCGGAACCAACGTCGCCTGGGATTTCGTCGAGCTCCCTTCGCAGATCATGGAGAACTTTTGCTGGGAGCGGACCAGCCTGGATCTCTTCGCGCGGCACTACGAAACCGGCGAAGCCATCCCCGACGTGCTCTTCGACAAGCTGATCGCGGCTCGAACCTATCGCGCGGCCACGGGCCAGATGCGCCAGCTCGGTTTTGCCACCGTCGACCTGCGTCTCCATCGAGAGTTTGACCCCGCGGCCGGCCCCGACGCCCTCTTCGATTTCGCGCGAAACATTCTCGCCGACCACTCCACGGCTCCACTGCCCGACGACTACGGAATGATCTTCGGTTTCACGCATCTCTTCGCCAGCCCCGTCGGCTACGCAGCCGCGTACTATTCGTACAAGTGGGCGGAAGTCCTCGACGCCGACGCGTTCACCCGCTTCGCCGAAAACGGGATTCTCAGTGCGGCCGTCGGCGGTGAGTTCCGAGCCAGGCTTCTTTCCAAAGGGAACAGCGCCGACCCTGAAAAACTCTACGAGCACTTCATGGGGCGCGAGCCTTCCATGGACGCGCTCTTGTCGCGCAACGGTCTCTTGTAGAGGATGCTAGCTCGCTCAAATACTCTTCTGGTCCTTTTGCTTTGCGCCTGCGGCGGAGCTCAAACGGCGACGACGCTGCCCGCGCCTGAAGCGGACAGCGCCGAGACGGAGACCGTCGAAGTAGCGCCGCCACCGCCGCCCCTGCGAAACGCGCAAGGGCCGGGGTGGACGCTTCGGGATGGGGTATTTGAGAGTGCAGTGAGCGGCATTCGCGTTCGCGATAGCGAGTCGTGGCACTTCTCACGCGACCCCGCGCTGACGCCACGGGCCGTCGACTTCGCCCTTCGACATACCTCCGGCGTGACCTTCAGCGCCCACGGTTTCGACACCTACGAAGAGGTGTCTCGGGAGATTCTCGGTGCGTTTCACCCTGCCCTCGACGAAGCCCTCGGACCAGGAGGCGGCCAGGTCGTCCTAGACGCCGGCGAAGATGCGATACGCCTACTCCAGCACGAACGAGCTGGCTCAGGGGTCTACGCGGGCATTCACGTGGTCGGAACTCGAATGCTCTATTTCCAGATCACCTACCCAGCGTCGGCGCTGCCTGACCTCAACGACATCATCGCTTCGCTTCCCGCCGTCGAGGTCCTCCGGGGCGAAGAGCTTGCGGAGGTCATCGACGAAGCTCGACAGGTGACAACGCCGCGAGTGTCTCTCCAAGCATCGCTCCGCGACAATCAGTTCCAAGATTTCGAGTCCGGTATTCGACTGTCTCTCTACCCTGGAGTTTGGCAAACAGCCCTGGGGCAAGGAGCGCTGATCACCGCAACGGAGCGTCTCGACAACGTCACCTTTACGCTGGGTCACACCCGCGCCGCAGACGTGAGCGCGGCGGTGGCCCACGAGGCGCTCCGCGCCCAAGTGTTTGGTGAGACGGAAGTCGCGCCCGCTCAAAGCGTATCCTTCGGCAGCGAAGGAGCCCTCGTCAGCGAAGCGGTCATCGAGGGCGTCACACCCGAGCTACGACGCGCGATTAGCATCATCCGAAACGACGAAGTGATCTGGTGGCAGGTGGCGGCTCCGCGTGCAGCCTTTGAGGCCGCGCGTGAACGCATCGTGGCGCTTGAGGCGAGCCTGCGCTTCGACGACGCGAGTGACACGACGAGCGTCGAAGCGACCAAGATCACGGACCGCCGTTTTGGCGTCGAGCTCCCCGTTCCAGCGGGATACACGCCGACGCCCATCGCGGCGCCAACGCACAGCGCGTACCTGCTGCAAGAGGGCAGCAATGAGCTGGCGCTCTTTCTCCTTCCCCGGACCGCCGACGCGGCGGCACACCTCGCTCGACTGCGAGAACGTACGCGCGCGGATCTCGGCGAACCCGAAAGCGAAAGCGATAGCGAGCTGCGCTGGGTAAACGGGGAGCGCTTTCTCGTTCGAGAGATGAATGGCTGCTTCCTCGTCGCGGTCCAGCTCTTCCCAGGTGATTCCGCCGAAGCGGTGGTTACCGGCGCCCGCGCCCTTTCTTCCGCTCCCTGAGGTGCTGCCTTGGCCGAAGGCTGCTAGGCGTGGGGGGTGACGAAGACTCCTCCGCCCAGGCCCGACCTCATCACCGCCGAAGAAGTCGAACAGGCGACCCTCCTTCTTGAACGAATCGTCGCGCATCGCGGGGCCCTCGCGGGTCTTGGCAACGACGCGCGTGAGCGTTTGATGATGGCTGCGGGTCGTGCGTCTCGCCCCAACAAGGATCAGCAGCGCAAACTGCATCGCGAGTTTCGTCGACTCAAACGCGACTCAAAGCGAGCCAAGGACGAAGCCCGTCTCGAGGCCACAGGCATTCGAGAGAAGCGCCGAGACCTCGTCTATCTGACGCCGGACGCCGAGAGTGTCGTCGCGACGCCCGAGAGCGTGGACCCATCGAGCTGGCCGCTCCTTGAAGAGAGCCGAAACTGCTACGTCTGCAAGCAGAACTTCGACCGCCTGCACACCTTCTACGATCAGATGTGCCCTCCTTGTGCCGTGCTCAACTACCAGAAACGTGGGCAAACGGCCGACCTGAGTGGCCGGGTCGCTTTGCTGACGGGCGGCCGGGTCAAGATCGGCTTCCAGATCGGAGTGATGTTGCTTCGCGCCGGGGCGCACCTGATCGTGACCACTCGTTTTCCACGTGATGCTGCCCGCAGATACGCCGCGGAGAAGGACTTCGCCGATTGGGAGGGTCGCCTCTCCGTGCATGGCCTCGATCTGCGACACACACCGAGCGTAGAGGCCTTCGCCGAGCACCTCATTCGCACCGAAGATCGCCTCGACTTTGTCGTTCACAACGCGTGTCAGACCGTCCGGCGACCGAGCGCTTGGTACGGACATCTCATGGATGGGGAGCGCCAGGCGCCAAGCGAGCTACCGGCAGCACAGCGCGAGGTGCTGGCCAGCTATGAAGCGCTCGTCGTCGCCAAAGACTCGCTGACGCGCGAGACCGTCGGATGGACGAACGCCCCGGCGTTGAGTCAGCTCGCACTCCTTGAAGAAGATCTCGAAGGCGGGGAGGAGCTATTTCCCCTTGGAGCCCTCGACCAAGACCAGCAGCAGATCGACCTCCGCGCGAAGAACAGCTGGCGCTACCGACTGCACGAGGTTCCCACGGTGGAGCTTCTCGAGGTTCTTCTGGTCAACGCCACGGCGCCGTTTGTCCTCAACGCGCGACTCAAGCCGCTGATGGAGCGAGTCACCTCGCAAGACAAACACATCGTCAACGTGAGCGCCGTTGAGGGCCAGTTCTACCGAACGCAGAAGACCGACAAGCACCCCCACACGAACATGGCGAAAGCTGCGCTCAACATGATGACGCGGACGGCGGCGCCGGACTATCGCAAGTCTGGCATCCATATGAATAGTGTCGATACAGGCTGGGTCACGGATGAGGACCCTGTTCAAATCGCTGAGCGGAAGCGTGACATTCACCGCTTCCATCCGCCCCTCGACATCGTCGACGGTGCGGCGCGAGTGCTCGATCCCATCTTCCACGGCATCGGAAGCGGCGAACACATCTGGGGACAGTTCCTCAAGGACTACGCCCCAACGAAGTGGTGAACGCTCGGCCGCGTCGGACCCACGCGGAGGTCCGTCGGCAAAGAAAAAGGCCGACCCCTTTCGGCATCGGCCTTCGTTCACATCGCAGCTGGCTTAGCGGCGGCGGCGGCGAATAAGCAGCCCGATCAACCCAAGCCCGAGAAGTGGAAGACTTGAGCCACCCGCTCCTGGCGCCGCAGCGCAGGCGCCGCCGGTGACCGTTCCGCCGGCTGTTCCAGCGTCCGTGCCCGCGCCACTGTCCATTCCTGGGCCGGCATCGGTCCCGGGGGGCACTTCACACATCGCGCTGCCGTTGCACATCTGCGCGCCGCACTCGCTCTCAGGGTCTGTGCCAGCAGCATAAGGTGTACAGGCACCGGTTCCGCAGCCCTGACAGAGTCCGCTACAGCTCGTTTCACAGCAGACGCCGTCATCCACCGCGCAGAAGCCTGAACCGCACTGGTTAGCGCGCTCACAGGCGACGCCGTTGTCCGCATCCGGAACACACTCGCCATCCGCGCTGCAGAAGCTATCGCCGGCGCACTGGGCGTCCATCGTGCAGCCACCGGAGCAAATGTTGATGTCTTGGCAAGTCACGCCACCTGGGCACGGCATCGGTTCCGCCACAACACACGTCGCGGTCATGCACGTGGATGCGGGGGTGATTACACTGTCCATGCAGCTGGGCTCCGAACAGAGAGTCCCGTCCGAAACAGGGCTGTATTCTGCCGTCGCGAGCTCGGGGTCACAGAGCTGGCATGAGTTGTCTTCGTCGAGGGTGTCCTCAGCGATGCAGCTACCGTCGATGAGACAGCCGCCGTCGAGGAAGTTGATGCATTCGCCGATGGCTTCTGCGCAACTGTCGACGGTGCAGTCGAGGGCGTCATCGCAGGTCCGCATCGTGCCGCCACAAGTGCCAGCAGTGCAGCTGTCGACGTCGGTGCAGAAGGCGCCGTCATCGCACATCGTTCCGTCCATCACAGGCGTGTAAGCGCCCATGTTGACCGAGGGGTTGCACGCCATGCACGGGTTCGCAGGGTCCGGCGAGCCGTCCGCCACGCACATCCCACCGATGGTGCAGCTCATGGCGGTCAATTCGTTGTTGCATGCGTTTGCAGCTTCGTCGCATGTGTCGAGGGTGCAGCTAAGTCCATCGGTGCAGTCTCGCACGCTGCCGCCGCAGGCACCTTCGGTGCAAGCATCGGTTTCGGTGCAGAACGCACCATCGTCACAGCTGGTGCCGTTCATGACGTTTGTGAACGCGCTCGTCGACGTCGTTGGGTTACACGCCAAGCACTGATTCGACGGATCGAGAGCGGCCCCGGAGACGCACGAACCGGCGATAAGGCAGTTGCCCGCTTGGAGCGTGTTCTCACAGGAATCACCCAGCTCGTTGCAGGTGTCCGTCGTACAACCGAGGCCATCGCCGCAGTCGAGGGCGACGCCTGCGCATCGTCCGGCGGTGCAAGAGTCCGCGGTCGTGCAGAACGCGCCATCGTCGCAGCTCGTGCCGTTCATCCGCGGTGAGTAAGCGCTCGTGCTGGCGGAGGGATCGCAAGCCATGCACGAGTTCAGTGGGTCAGGCGTACCTGCCGCGACGCACATGCCGTCGATGACACAGCCCGAAGAGACGGGATTCCTGCAGCTGTCCGCGTCTTCGTCACACACATCGTCCGTGCAGCTCAGGGCGTCCGCACAGCTTCGAGCGCCGCCGGCGCAGGCGCCTGCGGTGCAAGAGTCCGCTGTGGAGCAGAAGAGACCGTCGTCGCACAACGTACCGTCCATCACATCTGAGTAGCCCGTCCGGCTGTTGTCTGGATCACAGACCTGGCAAGAGTTCGCAGGGTTTGGTGTGCCGTCGGCGATGCACGACGGGCCGACCTGGCAGCCCGCGGTAGTGACCGCTCGGCAGTTGTCAGCACAGGTATCACAATCAGCCGTATTTCCGTCGTCGCACGCTTCGCCGAGTTCCTGCACGCCGTTTCCACAGACCGAGACCAAGGTCATGCGTTCAAACTCGAGGTCGTCGATAGCATAACCATCAGTACTAATATTGATGGGCTGAGCGATTTCAACACGGATGATTCCTACGCCCGTGAGTGAGACAGGGTCACTTGCGCCCGCGCCGGTTCCAGTTCCCACAATCGTCTCTGAATCGACAGTGACTCCGGCCGCGTTGAGTGCTGTGAGCGTCAGTCCGTTGCCGCCCACGCCCTGAGCAACGAGGTCAATGCGCTGCATGACAAGGCCGAAGACGAGGCTCACATTCCCTCTCGCAATCCCCAATGAACTATCGCAGTGAAGTGCGTGGGGCCGCGACAGCCGTGCAAACCTCTCCGCAACGCAAACGCCATCATCCGTAGAAAAAGCCACGCCGGGATACTGGTTCGTGATGACTGTGCCTCTGGGCACCGCCGTTCCATCGGGAAACGTGTCGAAATTCACCGTCGTGGTCTGCGCCAAGGCACTCGATGTCCCAAGAAGAACGGTGATAAGAGCTAAGTGTCGAGCCAAGTTCATAGGTATATTCTACCTCGATTGACTAAGGATGCGAGAAAATCGGCCGTTGCTGCCGACCGCCAAGCGCTGCACCGACCATGGCTCGATGGCCTTCACCCAAATGAGAGACGCCCCAACCACAAAGTGGCGGGGGCGCATACGTCGACGTAGAGAGTGGAGTTCAGCGAGCGCTGGCGCGAATATCGATCTGAATGGAGATTTCGTTGGAAACCTTGGCTTGGACCACCGAAGGAATCGAAACGCCGTAATCATCCAGCTCAATGGTGAATCGGGCTCGCAGGCGAAGGCCATTGGAACCGTCCCATTTGGCCCGAACGCGCGCCGTTACATCGTGGGTCTGTCCGTTGATGGTGAATCGACCAACGACCTGAAGGTTCGCGTCCTGATTGGCGGTCAGCGCGCTAGCGCCGCGAATGCTCGTGATTTCGAAGGTCGCGTTGGCGTGGGCCGCGGCGTTGAGCCACTGAGGGCTGCGAAGATGCTCGTCTCGCTCATCGATGCCCGTACCGATCGAAGCGACGGGAACTGAGATGGTACCGCTCGTGGAACTGAGGGCAGCTGGGTCGACGCTGAACGTGCCGCTCGCCGTGCTTGAGATGCCGTTGATGGTCTCGAGTTGAGCGCTCGAGGTGAACGTCGTGCGAGCTCGGTCAATGCTAAAGGTCCTGGCTTGCGCGCTGACCATGCTTGCCGAAGAGGCCCCCGCTAGGGAAAGTGCTGCTACCAAAAGTCCGCTGAACTTCATCATTGTTCCTCTCTCGCTGAATCGCGATATGCCGATGACAAGCGATGGCGGTACCTCCCGTCAAGCCCCTTGTCCCTGTTTCGGTCTAGTGTGACGACCGGAGATACCAAAACTTCATTGAGAACGAGAAAAACCGCCGTGAGGCGCAGAGCAAAGGCCGTTTGCTCTCTCTCGAAATCAGTGTTGTGACGAGACCTCCTCACCCCTACGTGGCGCGGACATCGTTGTTACGAGAACTAAGGTGAGTCCTCAATAAACGTTCAAAAGTCGGCGAGCGCGTACGTTCCTCACAAGGCGACCCGACGACGCTCAGCTCACGAGGCTAAGAGGTCTTCAATCGCTTTGGTCATGGCTTCCGGTTTCGTCGCGGATGCGAAACGAGTGACCTTGTCGCCTGCTCGATTCACGAGGAACTTCGTGAAGTTCCATTTCACGCCCTTCGAACCCAAGAGTCCGGGTGCAGCCGCTTTGAGGTGTTGGAAGAGCGGGTGTGCCCCATCCCCATTGACGTCGATCTTCGCGTGCATGGGAAAGGTCACGTCGAAGCGTGCGGTGCAGAAGTTCGCGATCTCCTCATTGGCGCCGGGCTCCTGCTTTCCAAACTGGTTGCAGGGAAAGCCCAGAACCACGAGACCTTGAGACTCGTACTTCTTATGGAGCTCCTGAAGGCCCTCGTAATGCGGCGTAAAACCACACGCACTGGCCGTGTTCACCACGAGGATAACTTTGCCTTCGAAGTCCCGAAGAGCATGCTTTTCGCCAGTGATCGTTTCAACTTCGATGTCGTAGAGCGGGTTAGCCATGGGAGATCTTAGCACGCCCGGCGAATCGTCAATCCGGCTGAACTTCGAGGGACTCGCCCTGGGACGGCTCGAGGACCACGTCCTCACCTTCGCCCTCGGCGACGTCCTCACCCTCTGCGACGTCTTCATCTTCGCCGGCGTCCTCACGTTCCATCACGGGTCCCTCAGGCATCGCCGAGTGGACTTCGACCGTCGGTCGCCCCGCAGCTTCACGAATCTGAGACGCGATCGAGCAGTCCGCGACGGCGGAGCGCTGTGGAAGCGGGTTGGCGCGCCCAGCAGGTGCGTTCCCGAAACCGATGCGTGCGGGGATCAGCGTGCCGCGCGACTGCATGCGGCCCTGAAGGAGAACTTCATCGCTATGCAGATCCCAAAGGTAGATATCGACGGGGTGATCGCGACGGTTCTCCCCGTGCTGAATGGCCAGCAGGAAATAATCAGCCTGAGCCATGTCCGCGAGGAGCGGCATATCGCGCTCTTGGCGGTTCGTGAGCTCATCGAGAAAAGTGCGAAGCCGCAAGACGGTGTCTGCTTCACGCGCATCTTCGAGCCAAATAGGCTGGAGAAACTCAACGCGTTCGTAGAGCCCACGCAGACTCAGTGGCGCAAGACCCAGACAGGACCCGATAGTGTCGCGCTCCATAGTCAACGCCGAGTCTCGAATCGCCATGGGGTCGTCGGTGATCGAGTCGGCGTGAATACGCAGGTACACACCCGAAGCGCTGTGTAGACCGGCGAGGTTGAGCCGTGGGTTCGCCCGCGTCTCAGGCACATCACCCCCGACGGCCATGATCCACCCTTCCAGCTTCTCACGGAACGCGTTCACGCGTGCTGCTGTCGGCGCGATGGAACCGTTGTAGCGCTCGACGATTTGGTCTTGCAGCTCGGCCTGTCGCGTTCGGTCACGCCACTGGTAGAACCCGACCACGGACGCGAGAGCGAGAATAGCTCCGAAGATCCACTTCCACGGGCCCTTCGCCGCAAATGCGCGCTCTTCGTTCTCGTCGAATGTTGCTGGCTCAAGCTCTTCGCTCATCGTGCCCCTCTGAAGCCGTTCCATGACCTGCCTGACAACGTGTGTCCAGCCAGGTTCCCTCGGAGCAAAACCATCCTCCACGAGGCAGGAACTTTCCCTTGGCCGGAGTGTCCACCTCGCTGAAAGGAAAACTCCATGGCCTCCATCGACACAGGACAATCCGGCTCAAGCCGCAAGAGCGTCTCCCAAGAACTTCCCCTCGTCCCCTTCATCGACCTTCTATTTTGCTGCGTGATGTTTCTACTCGCCACCGCGGTTTGGAACTCCGTCGACCAAATTTCCGCCTCCACGAATAACGCTATCGATGGCACTCAAGATCCCATCGACGCGGTGAGTCTCTACCTCCTGGTTCATCATGATGGCTTCACCATCGCGTCCGATGCCGGAGACCGCGTCAACATCCCATCCGGCGACGTCGGCCTGGACTACGCGTCCCTCGGCACGCACCTCGCCGATCGACGACGACTAGAGCCATCACGGAGCGACATCATCCTGGTCCCTGACGACGACGTCGACTTCGAACACTTGGTTCGCTCGATGGACCTCGCAGTGGGTGAGGGCTTCGTGAACTTACGCGTCAGCGATCAAGCAGCCCTCTAAACGAGGACTCGTCTCGCCCTGAATCTCTCAGGGCTGAGACTGGGGAGCTAGAGCGGCTCTTCCTCTTCGTAGTCGTCCTCGTAGGCGTCTTCTTCTGCGATCTCTTCCTCCAGCGCATCGAGGTCGAGGGGCGCATCGAGGTCTTCCTGGCCGAGCTCGTCCTCAAGCGCATCGAGATCGAGAGGACCATCGAGGCCTTCGTCGTCGAAGCCGTCTTCCAGAGAGTCCAGGTCGAGGGGACCGTCAAGGTCGAGAGGCATGTCCTCAGGTTCGTCCTCCGGCGCATCTTCAAAGAGCGAGAACTCCGTCTCGAGCCCCGGCACGATGGAGAGCGCAAGCTGTGGGACGTACGTCGTGATCATGAGTGCGATGACGAGCAATCCAATAAACGGCAGCACGGCTTTGTAGAGAATCGTCACGGGTTTATCGAAGCGGAAACTCGATATGAAGAGGTTCAGCCCCACCGGCGGCGTCATATAACCAATCTCGAGATTGAGGAGGAAAACGATACCTAGGTAGTACAGGCCGCCGTTCTCCGCCGTCATGCCGAACTCGCGGGCGATGGGCAGAATCAGCGGCACGACCACGACGATGGCCGAGAAGATGTCCATCAGCATTCCGACAAGCAGCAGGAACACGTTGAGGACCAGCAGGAACATGATGGGTCCAGCGATGTACATGCTCATCGCCTCCAGGATCTTCATCGGCAGCTGATCTTGAATCAGGAAGCCCGTGAAGCCGATGGCCGTCGCAAGAATCGCAAGAATCGCGCCGACGAGCGTCATCGATTCTTCCACGATGCGGGGCAGGTCCTTCTTCATTGAGATGTCGCGGTACACGAAGACCTCAATGACGAAGACGTAGAGCGCCGTGAACGCCGCGGCCTCGTGGATGCGGAGCACGCCAAGGACCAAAGCCCCGATGAGGACGACTGGCAGCATCAGCTCCCAGAGGACCTCGCGGAAGGCAGCGAAGGCTTCTTTTCGTTCGAAGGCCTGACGAGGAATACTCGGGTTCTTCACACCGACCCACGCGGCGTAGGCGCCGAGGGCGATGAGCGTCACGATGCCGGGGATGATGCCCGCGGCGAAGAGCTTCTCCACTTCAAGTCCAGCGACAACGGCGAAGAGCACGATGGGCAAACTTGGTGGGAAGAGCAGACCCAACGACCCGCCGCTTGTGATGAGCCCCAGGGAGAACTTCTCTGGGTACTTCTCAGCAATGAGCGCTGGGTAGAGGAGACCGCCGATGGCGACGATGGTGATACCGCTGCCGCCGGTAAACGTCGTAAAGAACGCGCTGGCGAGGAGACACACGATCGCGAGTCCGCCCGGAAGCCAACCAAACCAGGCACGGCTTACACGAACCAGGCGCCTCGGCGTCCCACTCTCGGCCATGAGATAGCCGGCAAAAGTGAAGAGCGGAATCGTGACGAGGAGCGGGGACTCCGAGAACTTCTCGCTGAAGATGTCCGCCGCCGCACCGGTGATGGACGTATCCGCGAGCGTCGCGAAGAGCATCATCGCGGCGGCCGCGAAGATGGAGAAGAGCGGCGCGCCGAGGAGCGCGAGCGCCACGATGAAGATGAGGATGAGAGTGTTCATTGGCCCGCCTCATCATCGTCGTCGGACGCGTCGTCAGACTCGTCGTCAGACTCGTCGTCGGACTCGGATTCGGACTCGGATTCGGACTCGTCGTCGGACGTGTCTGCGCTTTCGTCCGTGTCTTCTGTCGACGCTTCTTCGTCGGACGCTTTTCCGCCGAGGGCGTCTTGGTCGTCTCCGACTGGAACCGCCGAAGCGGAGGCAGCATCGCCTCCTGCGTTCGAGTCTGCGCCGCCAAGTTCGCTGTCGGGAATCCCACCTTCAGGGATGCGCATGAAAGCGTTAATACCAATCGCGAGGAACCGTATCGCGATGATGCAGAACATCGCGGGGACCAGAAGGTCCATCATTCGTTCGGGTGTGTTGACCGTGAGTCCAAAGCCGTCGAAGAAGCTGCGACCCGCACAGAAGATGTCCGGGCGTTCGACACTAGCTCTGGTGATGTCCGCGGCTGCCCCCTCGCAGATGTGCACCGTGATGTCGTTCGCGTTGTAGACCGCGTACTCGCCAGGAATACGACCGGCTTTGTTGAGCAGCGCGGCAAGTACAACACGTGCGAAGTAGAACGACGTCACGCCAGCAAAGACCGAGACGGTTCCGCGCATGGCGGCACGAGCTTTCGGCTTCGCAAGACGCGAGAGGATGTCGATCCCGATGTGCTTGTCGTAGTGCGTAGCGAGCGAAGCGCCGAGCATCGCTAGCCAGAGCGTCGCCTTCTCCATGAAGGGGTCGGCCCAACCCATACTCAGCAGAGCCTCGTTCGCCCAAGACCCGCGGTTGTTCGCGATGTCATCAAGACTAGGCGCCAGCTGGTCCGCAACGTTCCGGAGGAAAGACTGAGTGGAGGCCACAGCGATCAAGGAGAGCAGCACCGCCATAGCGAGCCAGGCCTCTCCCCGGGCCAGGCCCTTGTCGAATTTTCTTAAGCGTTCTTTCAAGACAGCCTCACCGAATACGTCATTGCGCCGAGAGGATACACAAGCCTAGGCCTGGATCGCTCGAAAACCGCGCCCCTACATGTGGGCGCGGCGATGAAAAGCAAGGCGACGGAACGAAAGACGGCGCAGAACCGAAGCTCTGCGCCGCCACATCCCGAGAAGGGAAGTTCTCAGTCGCCAGCGGCGCGGATCACAGCGTCGAGGAGAGCGCGGGGGTACACTCGACCTGCGAGGTTGTTACGCGTCGTCTCAGCAGCGGCGGCCCACTCTGCTTCGTGGGCAGAGGTGTCCACGGCGGTCATTCGTCGCGAGAGGACACGAAGGGAGCGGTCGTCTTCACGTCGAATCGCGCGGGCGAGGAGGCGGTGAGCTGCCGTTGAGGTCTCCATGAGAGCCGTCTGGTGCTCCGCGGAGAGAGCGTCAAAGCGCTCCTTCTTCAGGATCGTCGCGCCGATGAGAACGCCGGTGTTCTGCTCGGAGTAGAAACGAAGCTTCGTGTACCACTGAAGAGAGACCGCAGCGATGGCGGACGCGGGGACCGTGTCGATCATGCGCGTGTTGAGGGCAGGGTAAACCTCTGGGATGCCGAGGCGACGTGGGCTGGCCCCAACGACGCTCAGGAACTCAGCGAAGACCTCGTCGTTTCGAGGTGCCCAGGGGCGGCGCTGGCGAAGCTCTTCAGGGCGCTCAATGCGTTCCGTCGACATAAGGCGAGCCTTACCGATATCGCCCCAGCCCAAGAGCTTATAGCCGTTGCGCTCGAACTGGCTCTCGAAGCGGCTCGCCATACGACGACGTGCGCGGTCGAGCTGCGAGTACTCGGTGATGACGCCGGGGGCCGAAAGCACCAACACCGGGCGGACGATCTGTCCTAGGCCACCACTCGTGACGGCGGCGCCGTCGAGCTGGCCCGCGCCCATCTTGTCGATGAGCTCACTCTCTTGGCCCTGGCTGCCGCCGGGGTAGAACGTGAGACCGACCTGGCCACCCGTTCGTTCACGAAGGGCGCTGTCCCAGCGTCGGAAGACCTGCATCCAAGGTGACCCTTCGGGGGCCACCGTAGCGATGCGCAGTTCCGTTGCGCTTTGGGCGCCGACCTGGCTGCTGAGGCCAGGCATCAGCGTGAGGCCTGCCAGGGCCAACATAAGGAGCCAAGATCGTCGTTTCATCGAGTTTTTCTTTCGGTTTTCGGAGGCTGAAGCCTCAAAGCGGGCGGTTGTGCCGTCGTAGAGTTGTGCCGTCGTAGAGTTGTGCCGTCGTAGAGTTGTGCCGCTATGGACAGAGGCGTCGATACTTCCGACGGGCCTTGGAAGAGATCATTCAGCCGCTGGCGTATTTTCTTCGCGAGGAGCCGGTTCGGGTACAACAGGCGCTGGAACAGGCGTTGCCACCTGCGGGGGAATCATGACGTCGATCTGGGTGAGGTAACGAGCCGCTCGGCGACGCGCAATGCTGTTCGTAAGACGCTGCTCGGGGTAGATATCGCCCGCCTCAAGGACCTCGCGAAGGAGCGCGATGAAGAGCTCTCGGTCTTGAAGCTTCACAGCGTAGGTCTTCGCCATGTTGACAAGAATCAGCAGGTTTCGACGCTCCGTGACTTCAAGCACGTGGTTCCACATGGGAAGCGCCACATCAAGATCGGCGCCAGGAGCGGAGGTGTTCACAACGGCCAAGAACGTCAGCCCGTTGTGGTGGTAGTAGCTGGGGTCGAGCTCCACGCCGCGCTCGACCAACGCCAAAGCGAAGGGGAGGTCTGCGACGGCTTCCATGCTCGACTTGTTCGCGTTGATATAAGAGCCCCAGCTGTACCCGCAGAAGAAAAGGCCAGCGGCGTCTTCTTCGTCCTCGAACTCCTCCTGAAGCCACGCGGTGAAGGACTCGAGTCCCTCTTCAACATGCTCATCGAAACCTTCATGGTTGAGTGCGATGAGGTGCTTCGAGAGGTCGCGGGCGCGCTCGTACATGTAGCGAGCACGAAGCATCTGAGCCTCGGCTTCAAGGAAACGCCCTTCGGTACGGAGTACCTCCGCTCGGTCCTCAACCCAGCCATACGCGTAGCCCGTGTAAAGACGAATGGCGTTGGTGACGAGATCTTCATTCTCGGGAACGATGCGAAGAAGCCCTTCCGTCTGGACGATATTGCTGGGCATCGCGGCCCCGGTAAGATCGTAATCCCAGTGCTGCTCGAAGGCCGGCGCGGCGCGCCGGAAGAGGTTGCCGCTGCCGTTGGCGGCAATCTTCGTCACGTCACACGCGAGCAAAGCAGGGAGTGTGAGCACCATGAGCGCAGCAACAAGAACGCCTGTGGTGCGGACGTTCAGGACCCGTAAAATCAAGGACATGCCGATAGTGGTACGTGTCGATCGATAGGCACGTCAAGGCCGGCTTTGCCTTCCTGGCTCCTCGCACGCCCTCGGCCCGCAGAGCTCGGGCAATTCGCCGCCGCCTGAAGTAAGCTGAAGTCGTGCATCCTTGGATCTCTATGCCTTCCCTCGCGGCCCAACGAAGCGTTTTTGCGGTCTGTCTTGGCCTCCTGCTGCTTTCGATGACGCCTAACTCGGCGACGGCGACGCTGGCTGACGCCCTCACGATGGACGAGCTGGTCCAGCGGGCTGACCGAATCGCGCTCATTCGCGTGGTGAGCCAGGCGACGGAATACGATTCTCGGGGACGAATTGTGACGCGCGTCAGGGTTCGCGTCGAGGAAGGGCTCCTCGCCGCAGCTGCCGGAGACGAGCTCGATGTCGTCTCACTCGGAGGCATCATCGGCGACCTCGGGATGCAGATCGCCGGCGAGCCCACCTTCGAGGACGGAGAACGGGCCCTGATTTTTGTAAAGCACGTGAATGGCGTCTACCGGCCCATCGGGATGTCGCAAGGCGTCTTTCCCGTATCCGACGGTGACATCCCACGTGTCGAGCCCGGTGGCTCGGGACTCTCTTTGGTGCGTCCCGGCAACAATGGACAGCTTGCCCCCGCCGGCGCGGCCCTTCGCGGTCCCCGCTCACTCACGCACGTCATCGAGCGGGTGCGCGCGCTCATCGCCGAGCGATGATCCGCGCCGCCATCGTCCTTGGAGTCCTCTGGCTCTCCACGGACGTGCGGGCGTGGTGTCAGCTTCGAACAAGAACTGGCGAGGTGACGAGAGCAGGTGAGTGCGCGACGGAGGGCGTCCCCCTTGCGTGGCAAGACCGCTGCGTCAGCTACTCCGTCAATAGCGCCGAGAGCCTCGACTTGGACTTAGAGACCGTTCGTCGAATCTCCGCCGCCAGCTTTGCGAACTGGACGACGCAGGTATGCGAAGGAGACGCGCCGTTCCCGCTTCAAATCCAAGAAGACTCCCCTCGCGCGTGCACTCTCGCTCAGCACCTCACCGATGGGCCCAACGTGCACACGCTGACGTTCATCGAGGATTGGCCCGAGGACTTTGAGGAAAATGTGTACGCCATCACCTCCGTTTGGCACCGCGCGTCTGATGGCGCGATTCTCGACGCAGACATGTTGGTGAACGAAACCAACGGGCCCTTCGGCGAGTGTCCAGCGGGAGGCTGTCGTCCGGATGAAGGTGGCGTCACAACGGTGGATCTGGAAAGCGTTCTCACGCACGAAATCGGACATTTTTTTGGACTGGCGCACTCGCAGTTCGCCTTCGCCACCATGCATGCGAGTGCACCGCGCGGTGAAACGGACAAACGAACGGTGAGCAGCGACGACATCCTAGGCGTCTGCGGAATCTATCCTCTGGATGGTCCAGCCGCGGCGTGCGACTTCGTTCCCATCGGCGGACTTGCTCGCTTTTGTGAACCGCAGGCCGGGTGTTCCCTTCGACCGGCTTCAAAAGAAAACGCCACCAGCGGCGGGCTGATGGCGTTTCTTGTTCTTGTCGTCCTGAGACGGACGAACCGTCGCTCTACTCGACGACGACGGACGCGCTGACGGAAACCGTCACGTTGATGCTGACCTCGAAGCTCGCCAGAGCTTCAACGGCGCTGTTGAGCGCCGCGGCGAAGCAGATGACCGCAGAAGCCGTGGAGCGGCCAAGGTCCGCTGCAGCAGCCTGAACTTCCGCAGCCGCACCGGTGGCTGATTGGATGCGAGCCCGGAGCGCGATGAACTGCGGCCAGTTTCGCTGAAGTGCGCGCTGAAGGTCGGCCACTCGGCCGCCATCGGCGGTGCCGGCGAACTCAACGGTGACGCGTGGTTCGGTGCAGGTGGCCATCGCGGAGATTTCGGCGTCGCATGCAGCGGAACACTCGGCATCCGCCATGACGTCAGCGGTGCCATCACAGCGAGGTTCGACGAACTCGACGTCGCAGCTACCACGACAGCTACCTTCACAGCCACCGGTGACCTCAGCCACACACGACCCGGAGCAGCTTCCTTCGCAGGTCGCGCTACAGGTGCCCATGCACGTTCCGTCACAGGTGCCGACGCAGTTTCCTTCGCTGTCGACGGCGGAGCACTCACCCATGCAAACGCCCGTGCAGCTGCCGGAGCAGCTGCCGTCGCACGTGCCGCTGCACTCGCCCATGCAAGTCGCAGAGCCTTCGACGGAGCAGCTACCTGTGCACTCGCCACTGCACTGGCCGCGGAGTTCTCCGCCCGTACACATGACCTCGATGTCCGCGTTGACGTTGATGTCGCACTCGGCAACGCAGTCTGCGTATGCCGTGATGCTGAAGTCGCACACCGCTGGCTCCACGATCACGGTGACCGTGGCTGAGGCCTCAGCGATGATGGTCTGGATCTCCGCCGAGACGGCAGCGCAGGTCGCTTCGCGCTGAGTTTCCTCTCCCACGGGTGCAGGGGAAGCGACGCCGAGTTCGGCCCCGATGGCTTCGCAGACACCGAGCAGCTCGTTCGCCAAGGAGTCCGCCTCAAAAGTCAGCTGCTCGACGGCTTCGAGAACTGCCGCGGCCTTGAGCGCCGGACCGTCCGAACCGAGGTTGTCGCAGTCCGGAATGATCGTGGTGTCACAACCAGTGACCCCGACGGCAAGGATAAGAAGGCTAAGAGTGATTCGTTTCATGACCCTTCTATAACAGAACGAAAAAAGGCTGCCCGCGGGCAGCCCTTTTTCTCTTTCGTCAGGAAACGGCTCTTTACTCAGCAGGTGCTTCGACGCGCGACTCGATGATGAACTGAACCCGACGATTGCGCGCCCGGTTGCTTGGCGTGATGTTGGGAACAAGAGGGTTCGTGTCCCCGTAGCCGCGCGACAGAAGGCGCGTCGCAGCAACGCCGTGCGCAACGAGCCATGCTCGAACCGAGTCCGCTCGGTTCTGGGAGAGCGTCATGTTTGCGGTGCTTCGGCCACGGTTGTCCGTGTGACCCTGAATCTCCACCACTGTGACGTCCGTGTTGCGGATGAGCACATCGGCGATTTCAGTCATCAGTGGCTCCGAAGAAGGCAAGATGTCGGCGCTGTTTGTCGCGAAGTTGATCTGGCGACGAATCTGAATGTCGCGGTTTCGGACGCGAACAAGAGCGCGGGCTGGACGAGGCACCAAGGTGATCGTCGGGCTTACGGACTCGCGGGCGACCACTGCCACCGTGTCGGTCTTGATGAGGAAGTTCTCTGCGTCGATGCGGACCTGGTAGGTGCCCGGCGGGAGATCCTGAATCGTGAAGCGACCGTCAGGACCGCTCGAGACGGTGCGTGTGGCCGGACCGCTCAAAGCGACCGTTGCACCGCCGACAGCGCCGCCATCTGCGGAGCTAACCGTTCCTGCGACACCGCCAACACGTGGAAGCGCTGTCAGCTCACAGCGAACCTCCACCTCAAGTTCGCCTTCTTCAGGGCGCTCGTCGGGGATCGTCGCTGCGCACTGGCCCGGGGCGTACTCGGGATGAGTCAGCTCCATCGTGATCTGGCCAGGCTCAAACTGGTACGTGGTGAAGCGTCCGTCGTCGCTGCTGATCTGTCCCGTGAGGTCTTGCCCCTGGAAGCGAATCGTAGCGCCGGCGATAGCCGTGCCTGCGCCTTGTTCGACGATTTGACCCTTGATACGGCCCATCAGCGGCGGAGGAAGCTGAACTTCTACGCGACGCTCGACCTCGCGGACTTCAGCCTCAAGAGGCTCTGGAGTCACGGTGTCGTAGGCGTAGCTCATGCCGAGGTAGATGTTGTAGGGCGCGGTTGGCGCGAGCTCGCGAACCAACGTGCTCGTGCCCGTGAGGCCGATGTCCGCTGCGAGGAGAATCGAGAGGCCCTTCACCGGCGGCAAGATGCGCGCGCCGACCGTGAGGGTCATTGGGTTTGCGCCAAGGCCGGAGTCGGCTCGGCAATCATCGACGCCAGGAGCTGGGCCGTCTTCCGTGGCAGGGTCGTACGAGAGGACACAGTTGTATCCCTGTCGGTTGACGGGGATGCGCCACTGCCACTCAAGGAGTGGATGAATGTAGAAGTCTTCCATCACGCGAAGTGGCGCTTCGAAGCCAAGGGCGATGTTGAAGAAGTCGGTCCGGTTGATGGACAAGGCAAAACGCTCGACGGGCGTGACGAGGTGCCGGCTCTCGTCTTCAAGGACGAGGGGGTCTGGGAGGTTATTGTAACGAGCCGTCTCGGTGTCTTCGACGAGCTTGCCCGAGTTGTCGACCTGGTACTGGAAGTTCAAACGAGCGATGAAAGGCACCGGGCTGGAGAGACCACGAAGGTCGGCGGTCACGTTGGCGCGAAGGCCAATGCCTGTGCTCGCGAGGACCAACCCGATGTCTCCAACGGTGTTGAGCAAGTTGAGGCTAAAGTCGCCGCCGACGGCAAAGACATCGTTCACGCGATAGAAAGCCTTCACACCGAGCTGGGCATCACCGAGCGTCTGGAAAAGCGAAGGATCGCCCGTGTCATTGGAGTTGGCGTAGCTCTGAATCGACGCCCAAATCTCCACCATCTCGTGAACCGTCCAACCGACGGAGAGCGAACCACCAATGTGGTCGGCGTCGTCCTCAGGCTGGATGAAGTCGCTGGTGAAGAAGAACTCGGTGCCGAGCTGGACGCGGAATGTGCCCACAGCGCCACTGGCTGCGTCGACGACGTGAAGACCACCGACGGGGCCCATGTATGTGTTGTGGGTGCGGAAGAGCCGAGCGCGAAGCTCTTCTGGCTCGTCTTCACCTTCGTCTTCGTCCTCGTCGGCGTCGTCGGCGTCGTCGAAGTCGTCGCTGGGCGGAACCTCGTCGTCATCCGAAGCGTCGTTGATGTCCTCCTCGAGGTCGTCGTCGAACAGGTCGTCATCGTCGTCAAAGTCCGACGGAGTTTCCTCCACAGGTGTTTCGACGGGGGTTTCCACTGCCGGCTCTTCGAATTCGTCGCCGAATTCATCATCGAACTGCGCTGCACCAGGAGCGGCTAAGCCGCAGGCGAGCAAAGTCAGGAAGAGATAACGACGGGGATGGCGAAGAAGGGTTCGCATTCCAAAAGCTCCTAGAACGTCCAAAGTAGCCCAGCCCCAGAAAACCCGGGGCTGAATCGCCCGTGTCATACAACGTGCCGGGCGAAAGGTAAATGATTCACGGGGCATCCGTGCCAATCTGAGACGTCAAACGACGTCTGGCGGATGACATGCATAATTCGTTCCGGCGGTTCACCTATCACCCGTTTGGGTTGTAAACCGGCAACCTAGCGCTTCCGAGAGAACGCTCAGGGAGCGGCGACGTTGAGCGTCACGCGACCGTCCGGCGGAATCATGGCGACGCGAGAGCTCGTCTCGCCCCCACCAGCTGGCCGGAACTGAACACGATAGCGACCACCTGGAACGGCTTCGAGCCGGCAGTCACCGTTCTGTGTTTGGCATCGATGCGTGGCAGCGCCGTCGCTCCCCACCGGTGTGATCTCCACCGTCCCATCGGCCGGCGCCCCGCCAGCCGTGCGAACTTGAACGATCACCAACGCGTCCGCGAAGGCAGGAATCGTCCAGAGACAAAGAAGGGCCGCTAGGGCTATTCGCAATTGAGTTCGCATGAGGTGGTCGGCCGTGCCGTGGGGAAGAGACGGTGAAAGGCCGTCGCGATTCACCCTCTAGCTTGATTTTGTACCACGACTTGGTCGCGGTTTGCGATTCTGCTGCACTTCGGCTCAGAAACTTCCACGGCCTGCGGGTTTGAGGCGGCTCGCTTTGAGGGCCCATGGTACGCGAGGCGCATGCGCGTTGGCCTCTTTATTGTCTTGATGGCCTGCTCCGCCGCGAGCGGTTCCCCAGTTCTCGTCGCTGAGCACGAGGAGGAAGAAGCACCGGAAACGGTGACGCCGGTCGCAGAGCCGCTCGTCGCGCAGCCGGAAGAGCCCGTCGAACCTGCCCGGGTGATTTTTCACGATCTTCTCGCGGATCTCGGGACGTCTTTCAGTCCCGTCGATGGTCTTCGCGTAGACCTCGGTGGTCCATCAGGCGCAGGCGCGACGCTCGGCGGATGGGGGACAAACGTACGGGAAGCTGTGGTCGATGAACGAGGCTGCGCTATCGCCCGTTCCACCGTGGCGCGCCTCATTGTGTCCACGGACGACGCGGGGGAGAGCCAAGAGCTGAAGGTCCGGGTGCGCAGCTTCGTCCCAACGCCTGTCACCGTGTATTGGGATGGCGACGTGCTCGGCCACTTCGATGCCGATACGACGTTCAGCACGCAATCGTTTTCCTTGGACGCAGACACACGCCAAGCCGGCGACCACATTCTCATGTTTCGTTCACGGCGGCGCGGACGACATGAGGGCGAACGAGCGAGCCTCGCCATCGACTGGCTCGAGCTTCATGCACCGGAGGAGCGCGCAACTTTCGAGCAGGACGAAGCGGGATCACGGCGAGCCATTTTGAAAACCGGCTGGGACCTGAGGGCGGACGCGCTGGTCCCCGAACAAGCCACCTTGGCGCTGAGCGGTGAAGGCGCGCTTCATGTTCGAATCGAAGCCGATGGCATGAGCCCTTTTGAGCAAGAGGGGACATCGGACATCGATCTCACCGCCTTCGCGTCTCGAGTCATTCGGGTGTCGGTCCACAGCGAAGGGGCCGGAAGCGTCAGCACGATGCAGCTCGAAACACGCCCCCAAGACGTGCGCACTCTCGGCCGCCCTCGCCATGTGCTGCTGATCCTCATCGACACGCTGCGTGCAGACAAACTCTCACCCTACTCGCCGGACACGCGCGTCCAGACACCACAACTCGCCGAGTTTGTGCGTGGCGCGACAACCTTCGGGCACGCCCACTCGCAAGAGAACTGGACCAAGCCAAGTGTAGCGACGCTGCTCACCTCGCTGATGCCTTGGGAACACACCGCGACGCAACATGAATCGGTCCTTCCACGAAGTGTGGAGCTGCTCCCGGAGGTATTGCAGGACAACGGGTTCGAGACGGCGTCGTTTATTTGCAACGGCTTCGTCAGCGATCGCTTTGGCTTTCGCCAAGGGTGGGACAGCTATCGCAACTACATTCGGGAGGGCCGCCGGACTCGTTCACAGTTCGTGGCGGCGGACGTTCTGGAGTGGCTCGATGGACGCGACGAAGAGAAACCCTTTTTCCTCTACGTGCACACCATCGACCCTCACGTGCCCTACCGGCCGCCGAACGAAATACTCTCGCTCTACGGCGACGTCGACTACCGCGGCCCCGTTAACTTTCGCCGTGACTCCACGCTTCTCGAAAACGTCAAACTCGGAAACCTACGCCTCAACAGACGCGACCGTGCCCACCTTCAAGCGCTCTACGACGGGGAGATCACGTACCACGACCGGCACTTCGGCTCGATCATCGACGGGCTACGCACCCGCGGGCTTCTCGATGACACCATGGTCGTGATCACCTCCGACCATGGCGAAGAGTTTTGGGATCATGGGAGCGTGGGTCACGGACACAGCGTGTACGAAGAGCTGCTCCATGTTCCGCTCTTCGTGCGGATGCCGGGAGACCTTCCGCAGCGGGTAGAAGCACCGGTAGGGCTCATCGACATCATGCCAACGATTCTCGAAGCGCTCGGCCAAGAAGTGCCCGAGCACCTCTCCGGTCGCTCGTTCTTGGGTGAGCTGACGGGACAGGAGCGGGCTCGTGAGCAGGGTGCCGGCGGAACGGTCAGCGGCTTCATGGACAACTGGCGCACGTTCTCCGTGGGCCGCTGGAAGCTCATCGAGCGCCCACGGGGACGGTCGGCCATCTACGATCTTCAAGAAGACCCGAGTGAACAGAGCGCCATTCGTGACTACCCCATCACGCAGAGAGCGCTACGTCGATGGATGGGCCAACGTTTGGTGGACACCGCCGCACGCCCAGAAGCGCGGCGCACGCGTCCCGAGAACACACGCATCGACGCTGAGACGGCTGCTCAGCTTCGAGCGCTTGGGTACATTCAATAAGGAAGCGGCGCGAGGCGGTTAGATGTCGACTTCGACATCCTCATCAAACTCGACGTCCTCTTCGGCGTCCGCGACGTCATCAATCGGTGCAGCTTCGTCCATGCTGACGTCAGCAAAAGACTCTTCAGCCCCGTCCGTGAGATCCGGAGTGGCGTCGCTAACCGAGACATACTCGGCCTCGACGGCGGGCGCGATCTCGGCGTCGCTGTCGGGCAGAGGCATTTCGTCGAACTCGGATGCGCTCATCGCCTGGGTGGCATCTTCTTCGACCAAGGAATCCTCCACCGCATCGATGGAGCCCCCAGCGACATCCTCAAATTCGTCGCCTTCAGGCATCGCAGCTTCCACCGCGGCTTCTTCCACTTCCACAGGAGCGGCTTCCACGGGAGCGGCTTCCACGGGAGCGGCTTCCACGGGAGCGGCCTCCATGGGAGCGGCCTCCATGGGCGGTGGCGCAGCTTCGGCGCCTGGACGAGGAGCAGGCGCAACGCGAAGCTCCGGCGAGAGCTCTGGACGTGGCGCCTGCGAAGGCACGGGGAGAGTGCCAGTCGCGTACTGAAACCAGCCGCTGGATGGGCTGGGCTCGCGCGCCTCGGCACGTGGCCACCAGGTTGCGGCAAATACTGGCCGCACGAGTGCACCATCCGTTGCGCCAAGCGCGATACGTGGTGGTGCAACATCAATGGGCGGAGCGACGACCGCCGCAGCAGGCGGAAGAGAATCAAAGACGTCGTCACCGACGTCCTCGAACTCCGGCGTTTCAAAGTCGACCGGCGCTTCGAGCTCTGGGGCTTCAACCGCTTCAAACTCAGCCGGGGCTTCGAAACCGGCAGGAACGTCAGCAGGATCAGCGAAATCGGTAGCGACCTCAAGATCCCCAACGACATCGAACTCGGCGGCGTCGTCGAACCCGGCTGGGGCTCCGACATCGGCGGCGACCTCGAACTCCGGGGCGGCCATTTCAACCGCGTCTGCGACATCGTATCCTTCAGAAGCCTCAACCGCGTCCGATGTCGGGAATTCCATCGGGTCATCGAAGGCAGGCGGCGCTTCACTGGCGAAGCTCACCGAGTCCGCGTCAGCGGCTTGGTCGTCGATGCCCGAGATGTCGACCTCTCCGGTCGCGGGGGCTTCTCCGGCAAGACTCTGCCGCGCTAGAACGATTCGCTCAAAGACGACCTCATTGCGGCCGTCGAGTTCAAGGCTCTCCAAGACCGTGTCGTAGCGGATCTCCGGCTCGCGTTCTTCTCCTCCGTCGTAGACTTCGGTAACAAGCCCGAAGCCCTCCAGCGCCGTTGACTCGTCTGAAAGCAACACGCGGAATCCGACGTGAGCTCCCTGGTCGAACATCGTCGGGCCGTAGAGAATTAGACGACCATCATCAACACGGTCGATGAGGCCAGTCGAGAGTTCCGAAAGGTCTCCGAAATGGGTAGGGACAGTCAGCACATCCGTCATCTGGAAACAGGCTCCTTTTCGCCGCTTGTCGTAACGCTCGCAACGCGACCGTCCTTGAGTAGTTCTTCGACACGTTCTTCAGCGCTGTCGAGGCGCGCGCTGCCAAGCCGCGAGAGTCGTACGCCTTCCTCGAATGCAGCGAGGGACGCTTCCAAAGAGAGCTCGCCACCTTCAAGGCGTGCAACGACGCCTTCTAGGTTTGCGAGAACCTCTTCGAAGGGGGCCTCCGAGCTCGGGGACTGCTTCTCTTTGGCTTGGGCCACGTGACCGAGACGATGCCGCAGCCCAGGCCCAAAGGTCAATGATTCAAAAGCGCCTCAGCCGGCTTTGCGGCTGAGGGCCCTCGCTTCGGCGGGGGGTCATCAAGGCGGGGAATCAAAACCGAATGTGATTTGACCCTACTCCTTGGGTCTCGCATTCTTCTGGCGAGCTAAAGGTCTCGCTCAAGAATGGGGCGAACGTCGGCATCCCCGGCCTGAAGATCGGGGACGAATAGCTCGCCGCCGGCCAAGGTGCGTTGGAGCCTCATCTCTCCAGAAGGAAGCTCAATGAGGCAAAGAACGCCCTCCGGCGCCTGTTCGGCTTCCACGCGAAAGCGGAGAATACGGCGCGATGCTGTTTTTTGG
>JBLHKB010000004.1:0-47511 GCA_047619315.1 Polyangiales bacterium | reverse complement strand
TTGGTCAAGGTCCTCTTCATGGCGCCGTTCTGGTAGGGGTGGCCGCCCGAATCACAACTCTGCCTCCGTTCGGTAGAACTATCCCCAGTTCGGGTTGTACGATTCTCTTCGTCGACGATGAGCCCGCCATCGGGCGAGCGCTACAGCGAGCGCTGCGTCCTCGCGGGATCAAGGTGGAGTTCGCGAACAGTGCGAGCGAGGCGATGGAGGTCGCCCAGGGCCGGTTCTTTCCCGTCGTCATCACGGACCTGATCATGCCTGGCGTCGATGGACATGCGTTCATCGAAGGCTTCCGCGCTGAACACCCCGAATCAGTCTTCTTGATTCTGACCGGCGCACCAAACCCAGACATGGGCAGCCGCGAGGCGTCTATCTTGCGTGTCCTCGCAAAGCCTTGGGACGACGACGAGCTCTTCGAGGCCATCCAGAGTGCCATGGACATGGTGGTGGACAAGAAGCTCAAGGCGACTGAATCCCAGCCACCATGTTCGATTCTTCTCGTCGAGGATGATCCAGCGGATGCAGCCCTGACGATTCAACTTCTTCATGCGAGCGGTCACTTCGCCATCGAGCACCAGTGGACGGTGACGGGCGCCGTGGACTCTCTCCGTCGTGGTTCCGTCGATGTGATTCTGACGGATCTTTCGCTCCCGGATGCGCGGGGGTTCGATAGCATCGTACGTCTTCAGCGAGCATGCCCCACCGCGCCGCTTCTTGCCCTGAGCGGGATGGCCGATGAATCCGTCGCTCTGCACGCCGTGCGTCTTGGAGCCCAGGATTTTTTCACCAAAGGCGAGCAAGCGCGCCACGGTCTCCCACGCGGAATTCGCCTTGCTGTAGAGCGAAAGCGCGCAGAGCTACGTCTTCGCGAGCATGCGAACTACGACGCGCTCACGGGTCTTGCGAACCGGGCCCACTTTGCGCAGACCGTATCCAAAGCGCTCGCGCGTGCAGCCCGTCGCCGAAGCGACTGCGTGATCGGCATGATCGACCTCGATGGTTTCAAGGCGATCAACGACACCTACGGACACGAGGCCGGCGACGAGGTTCTCACACGTGTGGCTTCTCGACTTGGAAACGCCGTTCGTGAATACGATATGGTCGCGCGCCTTGGCGGGGACGAGTTTGTTTTCCTCCTCGACGACCTTCACTCCCCGGAAGCGGCGATGCCGATCGTCGAACGGATGCTCAAAGAGGTGGCGCTGCCGATTCAGCTCTCCGCAACGATCGAAGTCAAACCAGGCGCAAGCTTTGGCGTCAGCGCATACCCCGCGGCGGGACGCACCCTCGCGGATTTGCGACGTGTCGCAGACGCAGCCCTCTACGAGGCAAAGGGCTGCGGTAAGAACTGCATTGTATTCGACCCCGCATCGTTTCGATCACGACGTGAGCAAAGCGGAGACCAAGAGTATGCACGTCGAGACTCGGGCTTCGTGGTCAACCCGGGACCAGTAGAGACTCACGATCTTGAAGCAGAGCGTACGCGCGATGATCTGGTGCGACTCGATGCCCTCGATGTACTCACGCAAAAGCCTGCGTAGGCAAAGTGTAAGAGACCCCATTCAGGGACGCCTCCCGTGAAGAAGCCGACGACGTCCACGCCCCACGAGTGATACAGTGCAGTGTGTTCCGGGCGGCAAAACTCAGAGGCACGCTCTGGACGGGTCGACTTGAGTACCTCGGTACACGCGACGCGCGACGGGTCGTCCGTGAACCGGCGATGTCAGGACATGACCCACAGTGACAGACGACCCGAAGTTGAGACGTTGGATCGAAGAAACCCTCGGATCCAAGCGAAAGGAAAGCGACGTCATTCAATCGCTCTGGAGTGGATACGGCAGCCTCCAGCGAATCTATTGCGAAGACGGCACACGCGCGATTCTGAAGTGCGTCGCGCCGCCCGTAGACGCAGGCCATCCACGCGGCTGGAACGGCGCGGAGGGTCATGCGCGGAAGCTCCGCTCCTACGAGGTCGAGTGCGCTTTCTATTCGCGATGGGCGAGTGAGTGCACCGACGCCTGCCGGGTCCCACGCGTGCTCGGAGTCAATGCCCATGATGGTGGGTGGTGGATGATGCTTGAAGACCTCGACGAGCGTGGCTTCGACAGAAGACCCAGTCGCCTCACCACGCCAGAACGCAACGCGTGTCTTCGATGGCTCGCAAACTTTCACGCGCGCTTCTTGGCCGTGTCCCCCAAAGGCCTCTGGCCGACCGGCACCTATTGGCACCTCGCCACACGCCCCGACGAACTGCGCGCCATGCCAACCGGCCCACTCCGCGACGCCGCCGACGCCCTTGATGCTCGCCTCTCCGGCGGCAGGTTCAGAACGTTTGTACACGGAGATGCGAAGGTCGCGAACTTTTGTTTTGGATCCGAGCAGGTCGCCGCCGTCGACTTTCAATACGTGGGTGGCGGCTGCGGTATGAAGGACGTGGCGTACTTTCTGAGCAGCATTCTCACCGAGTCCGAGTGCGAGGACCAGGCGGATACCTGCCTCGACATCTACTTTGCTGAGCTACGAGACGCGCTTCGCAAAAGCGTCGACGCCGACGCCCTCGAAGCCGAGTGGCGCGGGCTCTATCCTTTCGCCTGGGCCGACTTCCACCGCTTTCTAGCCGGCTGGGCACCGTCCCACGCCAAAGTTCACGGCTACACCTGTCGGATGACCTCCGAAGCTCTCTCCACTTTGGAGAGTTGAACCTAGGCCGCAGCTTGGGAGCGTTCTGGCGAGCCGCTCAACCAGGCTCGGTACAGACCTTAGCAAGGCTGCTGATATGGGATCCGCGTCACGAAGGCGACGCGCTTTCCTTGTCGCGCTGCGCCTGAAGCTTCTTCTGGTAGCCCGTCTGAAGTACGTCCACGATCACCAACACGATGATCGAGAAGTAGAACGTCATCTTGCTCATAGGTTCGACGGGGTAGTCCGCGATCTTCAGGTGCGCTTCATGTCCGCCTTCGCCAAGAAGTACAAAGCCGACGAGGAGGAGGATGAAGAGTCCCAGCACTTCGTATTTTCGGTTTCGCTCCAGAAACTCAGCGACGTGATCGGCCAAGAAATACATCGCCGCACCGGAAGTCAGAATCGCGATAGTCAATATGGGCACGACGCGCGTAATCGCGACGGCGCTGAGAATCGAATCAAAGGAGAAGATCAAGTTCATCACGACGATGAGCGCGATCACTTGCCCGACGCTTTTGGGCGTCCGCTCGCCGACCTCACCGAGCTTCTCGACGGCGATCATGTGGCGAATCTCTTTGAGAGCTGTGTAGATGATGAAGACTCCGCCAACGAAGAAGACGATGGTGCCGAAGGTGAAACTGCCCTCCAGAACTCCCGGACTCGCGATGGAGAAGAATGGCTCACTGAACGCATCAAGAAGCGCCAAGATGAGGAAGAGCAAACCGACACGCAGCGCGACGGCCATCAGGATGCCAATTCGACGTACTCTGGATTGGTCTTTCTCTGGTGCGCGTTTCGACTCGATGGAGAGGTAGAGCAGATTGTCAAAGCCAAGGACTGCCTGCAGAAAGATCAACACTGCCAGGTTTACGGCATTTTCGATGGTAAGTAGTTCAGACATAGAAGTCTCCAAACCCGAGTTGAGCGGGTCGACATGGTCGGAAGTGGGATGTACTCATGACATAAAATGCGCGTAATAAGGTTCGGTCTATCATGGATTTTTCCGGTAGGATGCGCCCATGAGCGGAGAAGAAACCAACTGGACTTTCCTCAGCAATCACGCGCACGTCCTTCTCTGTATTTCGCGCAACGCTGATACACGACTGCGAGACATTGCCATCGACGTCGGTATTACGGAACGCGCGGTGCAGAGAATTGTCGTTGAGCTTGAAGGCGCGGGAGTTCTTGAACGTGAAAAACGCGGACGGAGGAACCACTACATGCTGCATGGCGACATCCCTCTTCGGCATCCACTCGAAGACCATCGAACGGTGGGCGATCTACTTCGACTCCTAAAGCGCAAACGCTAGGGGCCCCGCAAAAGAGTTTCGACTCCTTCGCTTGAGCATCGTTCGCTTTCACTTTCGACGAAGGTCGAACAAGCATTTTCGAGTAGGAGCGACGTCATCGCGTCCGAGGGCCGCGATAATGAGCCTACTCACCCCTCCAGGAAGGGTCTGTTCCATCGGTGGGCGCCACTCTGTCGGTGGGTGCCACTTTGTCGGTGGGTGCCACTTTGTCGGTGGGTGCCACTTTGTCGGTGGGTGCCACTTTGTCGGTGGGCGCCGCGTTGTCGATTGAGAGCCCCTCTTCGAGGGGAACACGGGCTTGGCGAGACAAGAGCAATAGGTCAGCCACCGAACGATGCGATTCGATGGGATGCCGCAACGGCGAATCGGCGCAAACTCGATAATGGTTGCGACGCCCCACGCGTTCCCAGACGAGCGCTCCAGCGTTCGCGAGCTCTCGAAGAATGCGTTGAACCGCCCGTTCGGTGATGCCCACTTCCCGAGCTATCTCGCGCACGCGAATGTCGTGATCAGCCGCTACGGTAATCAACACAAGCGCGTGATTACTGAGAAACGTCCAAGTATTTCCGTCCGAATGTGGTTCCACAATACATGAAATGTGTTTCCTGTCTCATTATTCGTCAAGTGCTGATGGTCAGAAATTGCAATAATTGCAGTCTCATTATCGTTTTCTGTCATATTTTACACGATTTTGATTTCCGGTATTGACATTCGCCACCGCGACATCATGCTTTGGCCATCATGCTCTCCACGACTGCGTCCATCGCATTGCTCGACCGCATTTGCCTCCTCACCGGTGACCCGCCGAAAGACCCTGCTGGTGACTTCGATTCGATGGCTGAATTCCTCGTGGATAGCGGCGTTGCCCACCGCTCGTTCACGAGCCCCGTCGGCGCCGCGATCTCTGCCTTCGACGAAACACGCCCGCTCTTAGCCATCGGCCCGGAAGACGAAGCGGTTCTCCTCATGACCCGACGGGGTTCGCGCGTCCGCGCGGATGTGGATGGCGTCGTGTCTTGGTTCACCGCGGCTGAACTCGCATCCGTCTTAGGCCTTAGTAGCGGTCAGCAGGAACACGAGTGGTTCGCCATTGAGCGCAGCGACTACGTCAAAAGCGGACTCGGGCGAAGCGCTTCGCCGTGGAAAGACACCCTTGTCCTTCTACGCGGCGAAAAAGGAAATATCGGAGCGATCACGATCTACGCCGTCGGCGTAGGGCTTCTTTCTCTCGCCCTTCCCCTCGCGGTCCAGACACTCGTCAACACCGTCGCTTTCGGGCAGCTTCTGCAGCCGATCTTCGTTCTGACGCTGATGCTCGCGGCGGGTCTCGTCCTCGCAGCCGGCCTCAACGGAATGCAGACCTGGGTCGTTGAAGTCGTCCAGCGACGCATCTTTGTTCGTCTCGTGTCGGAGCTCGCCGAGCGCTTGCCTCGGGCTCACATCATGGCCTTCGAACGCGGCGAGGGGCCCGAGCTTCTCAACCGATTCTTCGACATCTTCACGGCGCAGAAAGCGGCATCCGGGCTCCTCCTCGGCGGCATCGGAGCGCTCCTTACGGCCATCGTCGGAATCATCGTGCTGGCCTTCTACCACCCGCTTCTGCTGGCCTTTGGCGTCATTCTGACCTTCGCTGTCATCGTCACCCTCGTCTTCCTCGGCCGCGGCGCGACAAAAACCACCATCGAAGAGTCCAAAGCCAAGTACGCCGTCGCTGGGTGGCTGCAGGAGATGGCGCGTCACCCCTTCGCCCTCAAAATGTCCGGCGGCGATGAGTTTGCAAAGCGACGCGTCGACGAGCTCGCGAGCGTTTGGCTTCGGAAACGGAGCGCTCACTTCCGCGTCTTCTTTCGACAGCTCTTGTCCGCCTTGGCCCTTCAGGTCATCGCGCACGCGACTCTCTTGGGTGTTGGCGGCTGGCTCGTCGTGGAACGCGAACTCAGCATCGGGCAGCTCGTTGCTGCCGAGCTCATCGTCACGGCCATCGTAGTGAGCCTCAGCAAGCTGGGTGCAAAGCTCGAAACCGTCTACGATCTCGTCGCCGCCGTCGACAAGCTGGGCGCGCTCCTTGCTCTCCCCGTCGAAGAGGCCGCCGATGATGAGGCCCGCGACAAGCTTCGTTGCACCGGCGCCGCAAAGCTCGAACTCGACAACGTAAGCACCGAAGACGGTCGAATCGAAAATCTGTCCCTCAAAGTCGAGGCTAGTGAGCGCGTCGCGATTCGCGCGAGTCGACGACGGAGCGCACCACTGATCGAAATGCTCTTCGGCCTTCGCACGCCTTCCTCAGGTTCGGTGCAGATCAACGGCCAGGACCTTCGAGACCTCGACCGCTTTTCCATTCGTGCTCACGTGGGTGTGGTTCGCGACCAGGAGATCATGCCAGCGACGATCTCCGACAACATCCAGGCAGGCCGAACGCTGAAGGCCAGCGAGATGTGGGACCTGTTGCGCACCGTCGGCCTCGAAGACACCGTTCGCTCCCTTCCTGCGGGTCTTCGCACAGTGCTTTCTCCATCGGCCTATCCACTCGACAAAACCGAATCGCTTCGGCTCACCCTGGCGCGCGTCCTTGCTGCGAAGCCATCGCTCCTCGTCCTTGATGGGGTCATCGATGCGCTTCCAGAGCACGAACGTGCCCCCTTCCTTGATGCGGTGTCCAATGGGCGCACCACGCTCATCCGCACGAACGAAAGCTCGGTCGCGGACCAATGCAGTAGCTGTGTCGACCTCACGTCGGACGAAAAAGGACGTTTCTAATGAAGTTCCTCAACTGGTTCGGAGATCAAGCCGAGTGGAAACGTCGTGACGCGGAGGTTCTTCTTCCAGCCTCACGCCTGGTCCCCTCCCTCGCGTCGCCGCGAAGAGTCGCCCGTCGACTCGCTCTTGGTGTTCTTCTCTTCGCCCTCTTCGCGGCGGCGGCTCCATGGCGCCAGAACATCACGGGCACTGGACGCGTCATCGCGTTCTCGCCCGACGAGCGACCTCAGACGATCCAAGCGACCATCTCTGGACGCATCGGCCACTGGCACGTCGTCGAGGGTGACCGCGTCGCCGAGGGGGACATTCTCGTCGATCTCGTCGACAACGACCCCAACCGACTGAGCCGCATGGAGGTCACCCGCGGCGCCGCGGAAGATAGCCTCACCGCCTACCGCTCCCAGGTCATCGCCTACCAGGAGCGACTCGAAGCCCTCGAGCGTTCACAGCGAGCGCAGATCAGCGCCGCGGAAGCTGAAGTGCGTGTGGCCCAGGACGACCTTCAGGCGAAACGGGACCTCCTCGTCGGCGCCGAAGCCGAGGTCGCGACCGCTGAACTCCAGCAGCGCCGTATTACGGAACTACGCGAACAGGGCCTGGCCTCGCAGCGTGAACGAGAGCTCGCCGACCTCAGCATTACCAACGCGCGAGCAAAACTGCAGTCCGCACGTTCTGGCGTGCGCGGCGCAGAGAACGGCTTGACCACCAAGCGCTCCGCCCTCGACCGCGCCCACGCGACGACGGAAGCGGACATCCGCTCCGCGATCGCTTCGCTCCGCACCGCGGAGACCCAAGTCGCGTCTGCTCAGGGCGGACTCGCGAGCGCTCAAAGCCAGGTCGCTCAGCAGGAGGCGCAGGTCGTCCGCGCGCCTCGTGACGGCGTCATCCAGCGCATTCTCGTGCAACAGGGCGGTATGCAGGTGTCCCGCGGCGAGTCCCTGGCAGATCTCGTCCCGGACGCGGAATCGCGCGCCGTCGAGATTCGCGTCGACGGAAACGACGCGGCCCTCATCTCGCCTGGCCGGCACGTCCGCGTTCTCTTCGAAGGCTGGCCCGGTGTTCAGTTTGCGGGTTGGCCCAGCGTCGCCGTCGGCACCTTTCACGGCCGCGTTCTCTTCGTTGACCCCTCCGACAACGGCGACGGCGACTTTCGCATCGTCGTCACCCCGGACCCCGACGATGAGCCCTGGCCCGAGGCCCGCTTCCTAAGGCAGGGCACCCGCGCCA
Source organism: Polyangiales bacterium (assembly GCA_047619315.1). Lineage (GTDB taxonomy): Bacteria > Myxococcota_A > Polyangia > Polyangiales > Houyiibacteriaceae > JBCCRV01. Next base: position 39,535 of record JBLHKB010000004.1, on the reverse strand, counting down.
AGGGCTGGGTGCTCCTCGACGAAGTCTCCGTTGGTTTCGAAATGTGGCGGCAGCTCAACGGCTTCCCACCCGCACTCGACGAAGCGCCTGACACCGGGGCCTACCAATGACGCGATGGCTCGTGTTCCTGTGCGCCACCCTTCCGAGTCTCGCCTTCGCCCAGGAAGGCAGCACAGAGCTCTCCCTCGAGGACGTCTGGCGCTCAACGGAAGCCCATCACCCGCGTGTTGCTGCAGCCATGGCCAACGAAGCGATGGCCCGCTCCGAGCTGCAAGCGGCGCGTGGCGGCTTCGACCCCGTCATCGACATCACGGCGAAGCTCCGAACAGGCGGCTATTATGAACTGCGCCGCCTCGATGTGGAGATCACGCAGCCCACGCCTCTGTGGGGCGCCGAAGTGTACGCCGGCTATCGCGTGGGACTCGACGTCGGTGAAAACAGCTATCCAGACTACTACTCGGATCAGACCCGTGGCGGCGGCGAGCTTCGCGTCGGACTCCGTGTTCCTCTGTGGCGCGACGGCCCCCTCGACGCGCGTCGTGCTGCACGAACGCGCGCTGAGATCGGGATCGATGCCGCGGAACAGAACCTCCAATGGACTGCCATTACCCTTCGTCAGTCGGCCACCGATGCCTATTTCGCTTGGGTCGCTGCGGGACGACGCGCCAGCGTCGCCGACCAACTCCTCGCCTTGGCCGAGACACGCCAGCGCTGGGTCGACGCACGTGTCGCCGCCGGCGCCATCGCAGAGATCGAGTCCCTCGAAGCACGCCGCTCTGTCCTAAGCCGGCGGGCCAAGAGAATCAGCGCGCAGCGCTCCGTCGAGCGCACCGCCCTCGTGCTCTCGCTCTTTCTGCGCACCAGCTCTGGACAACCTCGACTCGCGGACAACAGCACGCTGCCTCAGGTGCTCCCACTGCCTCCAGCGGAGCCGCCTCTCGCGGTGACACAGGACGCTGACACCGCTCGCGCAGCGCTGGCGTGCAATCCACTCCTCCGACAAAAGATCGCCTCGCTCCAATCGGCACGCCTCTCGCGTGATCTCGCCCAGGCACAGCGTGCTCCGCGCGTCGATGCCTTCTTCGGTGCGTCCCGCGATTTTGGCGAAGGCAGTGAGACCCTTGGGGGCAACGTTCTTGAAGCCGGGCTTGTCTTCTCCATGCCGCTGGCCATGCGGACGGCGCGTGGCCGCCTCGGCGCCGCCGAAGCGAACGTCCGAATCCTCACGGAAGAAGTTCGCTTCCTCGAGGATCAGCTCTTGGCGCGCATCGCCGACGCCGAGAGCGCACGACGAAACGCCGTCGAACAGTACGCGATCGTCGCCGAGCTCCTCGAAGCCGTCGAGCGCCTCGCCCAGGCCGAGCGCATGCGATTCGAGGCCGGATCGACGTCCCTCTTCGTGGTCAACCAGCGCGAGCAGTCATTGGCCGAGGCCGCCGTCGCCGAGGTAGACGCCGCCCGAGAGCAGTGGGTCGCCCGAGCACGAGTCACCGCTCTCGCTAGCTGTGTAGCACCCTAGATGTGCTAAGGATGCGCGATGCGTGTCCTGACACTTCTTTGCGCCTCGCTTTGTGCCTGCGCTGGCCTTGACCTTCAACTCGTCAACGCCGCTCATTCCACCCCGAGCAACGTCGCCATGTTCTTCACCGTCGATACCCGCGCAGGTGAGCCCGTTGCCGGACTGGAGGCCACGGATTTCCGAATCTACGAAGATGGACAGCTCGTCTCCGTCGACGAAAGCCAGCAAACGATCATCAACCCTGAGGTCGCCGCCGAGCACTACACGCTCCTCCTCGTCGACATGAGCGGCAGCGTCACCGCATCGGACCAAGTCCCCGCCATCGTCGCTGCGGCCCAGAGTTTCACCGCCAGCCTCGAGGGCGTTCAGAAGGTCGCCGTCTACGCCTTTGATGGGTCCGAAGAGATCTTCCCGATTCAGACCTTCCGCGAATCGACGGCGGGCGTCTCGCGACTCAACAGCTTTCGCACCCGCGACCCTTCGACCAATCTCCATGGTGCGCTCGTGCAAGCATCGGACATTCTGGATGAGGCCCTCGACGAAGCCGAAGCGCCGCTGCACTTCGGCACCCTTGTGGTCTTCAGCGACGGCACGGACCGAGCCGCTCGCGTTTCTGCCCGCGACATGAACCGCCGACTCAACCAAGGCGGCTACGATGTTTTTGCCATTGGCGTCGGAACGGAGATCGACGAACAAGTGCTCGATGACATCGGACACAGTGGCTACGTGCTCATTGACGATGCGGCCGCGCTCACTGCGGCTTTTGAGACGATCGGTGAACAGATCATTGGTTTCACGCGGCGCTTCTACCTTCTCTCGTACTGCTCACCAGCAAGAGCAGGAACGCACCGCGTCACCGTCGAGGCGCTCTCCCAGGAAGCCAGCGGCACACTCAGCTACGACTTCGACGCGGAGGGTTTCGGCCCCGACTGCGACCCCTCAAGGCCGCCTCGCTTCGAAACCGAGGGTCAGCCGTCGGTGATTCGCGGGCCCGCCCGCGGCCGTATTCGCGTCGATGTTGAAGCAAACTAGTAGGGCCTCCCAAACGCACAACACTCTTTACCCAAGCCTTACAACGCGACGTCTTCGTCTCTCCTAACCTGGAGTTCAGCCAACCCCGGCTGCAACTCCAAGGAGCAGACCATGACGAAACGACGCATCAAGCGTGCACTCTCGCGAACCCGCGGCCGCACTCACCTCATCGCCGCCGGCGCGCTGACTCTAGCGCTCGGCAGCGTTGTTTTGCTGCGTGCTCCAACCCACGCCGAATCCGCCTACGCGGAGCCAAGTCCGCCCCAAGTTTCCAGTGGTAGCGATGGGCTCGCGCCGATCACGTTTGAGTCCGCTGGACTCTCCGGGAGCATCGAACTGAGTCAACGGGCGCTTCCCACCGGACAGGACGGCACTCTCTTCGCCGAGGTCAATCTTGTGGCAGGCGCGGCGATACCGGGACGCACCAGCCCCGTCGCGGTCTCCCTCGTGCTCGACACCTCCGGCTCCATGCGCGGCGAAAAGATCGAGCAAGCGCGTATGGCCGTCCGTGAGATCATCGCGCAGCTTGGGGACGAAGACCTCTTCTCCCTTGTCACCTACGACTCCGAGGCGCGCGTTCGCCTGCCCCTCACCGCGGTTCGTACGCTCCGGCACACCGTCGACTCCCACGTACGCGCCATCAACGCGGGCGGGGGCACCATCATCCCACCGGCCCTCGAGCTCGGCGCCCAGTCGCTTCAATTTGCGCCCGGCGCGTATGTCCGCCGCGTCGTCCTCATCTCCGACGGACAAGACGGCTCGGGACAGACCGAGCTTCAGGTTCGCGACGCACTCGGGCGTCACGCTCAGCAAGGCGTCGCGTTCTCTGCCATGGGCCTAGGAGTCGACTACAACGAAGGGTTCCTCACGAACGTGGCGGACGCAGGCGCGGGCAACTACGCCTTCGTCGCCGGCGCCAGTGACCTCCCTCCATTCTTGAGCCGTGAGCTCGAGTCGGTTCGCAACACCGCCTTCGACAACGTCGTCGCAGAGCTGACGCTTCCGCCCGGCTGGCGAGTGCAGCGCGGCTTTGGCGTCACTCACTCCGTCGATGAGGGCGTCGTGACGATTCCCGTGGGCCAGCTCGGCGCCGGGCAGACGCGAAAAGTCATCGTACAGCTCCATGGACCCACCGGCGCCGTCGGGGCCGAACAGAGCTTCGCGGCGCGTCTTCGCTTTCGCTCCTTGGCCAACGCCGAGGTCCACTCCATGCCCGTCGAGACGATGAGCGTTCTGACCGTCGCCTCTGAAGGCGAGGCCTTTGCCGCACGTGTTCAGGGCGTCTACACGCGGGCAAACGCCGTGGCTATCGACGAAGCTCAGCGCGAAGCCGTCGAGGCATGGCGCGGCGGGGACCTGGCCCGTGCCGATGAGCTGACCGAAGGCAACCGGGTGCGCCTTCAAGCGCTCCGCGCCAACGCGCCGAGCGACCTCGCGCCGGAACTTGAGCGACAGGAAGCTGCCTACGAACTGGACCAGCTCAACTTCCGCTCGCACAGCGCCGGCTCCGCCCAAGGACGCGCGCACGGACTCTCCTCCAACAGCCGTCGACGCGGACGCTCGCAGTGACGCGTGTGCTTCGCACGGTCAGCTTCCTGCTGTGCGCCCTCTGCATTTTCGGTGCGCTGCAGCTCCTGACGCATAGCGCCCTCGAGACGGACCTCGCGCTCGTCGGCGTGGGTGTCGCGCTCTCGCTCATACTGGTGGGCGCTTGGGATTCCTGGTGCGTGGCGTCCGTGGCCACCGGGAGCCTCCTTCACGTCTTGGTGAGCCCTGTTTCGCCCATGCTCGGAGGCGCCATCTTTTTCGCCTCCGTATTTCTCCCGCGAGCGATGGGCGGACGCACACGCGTTCATGGGATGGCTGTCGCAAGCCTCGCTGCCCTCGCCGGTGGCTTGGCCGTGGTTCTCGTGGCCGGCTATCCCGCGATGCACCAGCTCCACTTTTGGGCCGCAAGCCTCATGGGTGTCGTTCTCATCGCCAGCGCCCTTCTACCCGCCGTCGACGAACGAGTGACTCGATCCCTGCGGCGCCTTGCGCACCGCTCAACAGGTCCGACTCGTCGAAGCCTGCTGCGCGCCATCGCTCTTCGGCGACGCCACCCTTTCGTCCTCGAGGGGTTCTCCAAAGGTGCACAAGAACGCATTGAGCGTGCCTGGGACGAGCTCGTCTTTGTGGCGCAGCGTCAGGTGGACGAAGCAGGCCACCGGCGAAGTGTTCATTCCACGCGCATCCACGCATATGTCGTAGCGCTCCAATCCGCGACGCGAGCCGCCCAAGCGCAGGCGCAGGTCTCGACGGCCATCGGCGACGACGTCCTTGTTCAGCTCTGGTCGGAACACGAGCACCTCCAAGCGAGTACCGAAGCATGGCGTGACGTTCAGGAGCTGGGGTCGCACCCGCTTGGACGTTAGACCTCCGGACCGAAGAGCCCTCCGCAGTCCCGATCCCGAGTGGCCCTCGTGCGAATACACCGTACGAGGGCTCTCTTACGTCCCGCGTTCCCCAGAAACAGAAAGCGCGGGACATGGCTCGCCCTGGCAAGCACGACACCAACCACAAGGACCGAGACTTAGTCAGACCGCTTTGGAACGCGGAAGCGTCACACGTGCCTCGGTGCCGCCACCATCGCGGCCGCAAATCTCCGCCTCGCCGCCCTGAGCCCGCGCGAGCTCACGCACCAACGCCAACCCGATACCAGTGCCGGGCGCGTGCGCATCCTCTTCCCGCTCCACACGATAGAAGCGCTCGAACACACTCTCGCGCAGCGCTTCAGGAATGCCTGGACCACGGTCGAGAACACTCAAGACAGCGCGCGCGTCTTCAACCTCCACGCGGACCTCAAGCTCGCCATCTTCACTGGCTCCATACTTCGACGCGTTGTCGAGGAGGTTCACGAGGATCTGCTCCATCGCCTGAGCTTCAAAGGAAGCCTCGGCGCTGTCGGGGAGCGTCAACACGAGGTTCAGCCCCTTCGACTCGATGAATCGCCGCTGCCCTTCGACGACGGAGCGGACATGCGCGCAAAGATCCCCGTCCTTGATACGCATCGGACGCTGCCCGTCTTCAAGGCGTGAAACTTCGAGGACGTTGTCGACGAGTCGCGCGAGGCGAACGCTCTCACGCGCCAACTCATCCAGCACCTGTGGACGTCGCTTGTCGGAGACGAGACCTTCTTCGAGCATCTCGGCGTGCATACGAATTGTAGTGAGCGGCGTCCGCAGTTCATGGGACACCGCAGAGACGAAGAGGCTCTTCTGCGCCGCGAGCTCCTCGGCCCGGCTTGAAGCCCGCATGACGGCGCCGATGGCCAGAAGCACGATGAGGAGCAGACCTACAAGCATGCCGAGCTGAAGCGTCAGCTCTCGCTCGAAGCCGCGACGAAGCCCTGACAACGCCGAGGGTGCAAAGCAGAGGTCGAAGGGAAGCTCCTCGCTCAAGTGACCCCGAGCCGCACACTCTGCCGCCGTCGTTCGGCCCACAATAGCGGGCGCGTACTCCTCGCCGCTGTGCCGAGCGACGAGCGCCGGAAGCCACGTTTCACGCAGGTAGCGTACATCCATCAGCACGCCCTGAACAACGGACACGCCTTCATGACGAACGAGGCGCTGAAGCGCGATGTGCTCATCGGGAGACGTCCACTGCATCGCTTCATAGCCAACGTCCGTGGCGCTCTGGGCGATGGCACCACCGTGCGTGTCGGCGGGCAGCTGCAGCGCCGACGTGTTCAAAGCCTCATCGCTTTCGCCCCTCGCCTCTGGTGTTCGAGACGGAACACCTCGCTCAAGCTCGGAGGCGTTCGCGACAGGACGTCTCCGCCGGCGCACGCGTTGAGACTCAGACTGAGATTCAGCCTGCTGAGGTTCGATGCGATAGCGATTCGTGATCGGCGCCGATCGACCGCGCTGAGCGACGCGCGCCTCTGCGGGCCCGCTCCCTCCTTGAGCCTGGCGAAGATCCTCAACGACCGCATTTCCCCACTCCCGCAGGTTCGTCGTGAGCGGTCCACTCGGTCGCCCCTGCGTAGCCGGCGTCGCCTGGCGCCGCTCGCTCCCGCCAGGAACGCGCCCTGCAGCGATGCGCTCTTGCTGGAAAGCATCCGAGGACACCACCTCGCGGATGGCATCTTCCCGCGCCGAGTGCTCCGACTCATCCTGCGTGTACGGCGTCCGAATCGTGCCTCCAGGTTCGACCTGAAAGTAGCCCAAAATTCGCTCGTCGCTCGGGTCACTCGCGAGGGGCGAGATCGCGACGGGATCGTTGATGGCGATGACGTCCGGCGGGCTGTAGTACTTGTTGTACAGGTAGAAGTCTCGGTCGTCTTCCCGGACGCGGAGCTCTTCAAGGCTCTCGTCGACGGCGGAACGAACGCTTCGAATCTCCTGCTCGAGTCTCGTCTCCCTGTCCCGGAGCGAGAGCGAATGGGCGCGCAACGAGGCGACGAGCCAGCCCGCCGCGAGCAGGAGTGTCGGCACCAGGGCAAAGACGCCGATGAGCAAATGACGGCGCTTCACTCGACACCGCGATTCATTCAACACCACAGAAGCGATAGCCGCGGCCACGAACCGTGACGATCCAGCTGTCCGCTCCAGGGACCCCCTTTAGTTTCGCGCGCAGCTGCTGGACATGAACATCCACGGTTCGCGTTCGAACGGTTCCGTCGGTGTAGCCCCAGACCTCCACGAGGAGCTCTTCGCGCGGAACGACGCGCTCCCGATTCTCCATCAGGTGCTGGAGGAGAAACGCCTCACGCGAGGTCAGCGCGACTTCGCCTCCGCCGTGGTGAACCCGCAGCCCCTCAAAATCGATGCTGGCGTCTCCGAGGGTTACTTGGGGTCGAGCGCTGGAGCGGGGACGCCGAAGGAGCCCTTTTGCCCGAGCCACCAGCTCACGAATCCCAAACGGCTTGGTCACGTAGTCGTCGGCTCCGGCTTCAATGCCAGCCACCACGTCGTCTTCTTCGCCTTTGGCCGTGAGCACCAGGACCGGCGTCTCATCCCCCGCCGCGCGCATTCGGCGAAGCACTTCGAGCCCCGTCAGCCCGGGGAGCATGAGGTCGAGGAGCACCAGGTCGAAGGACCCCAACGTCAAGCGAGCGAGCGCGTCCTCGCCGTCGGCGCTCGTCTCCACCTCAAAACCGGACTGCCCAAAGAGGTCTTCAAGCCCTTCACGGATCGGCGCCTCGTCTTCGACGACGAGCACCCTCGCTTGCATCTCCTCCGTAGCCACTCCTCACGATAACGCGTTTGGTCACGCCGACTGTAAGAACTGCGTAAAGAGGGGGGCTCCAGTTCGCGCGCTCGACCTTCATGTGGGAGCCCCCTATGACTCTGCAATTCACCCAGAATGTGCTCACATCAAGGAAGCGAATGACAACCACCCCCGACTATCTGACCCTCTGGCCCGACGACGAACCTTCCGTCGACATCTCGAGCAAATCACGCTTCACCTGGAGGCCAAGGGCAAAGGAGCTCGGCATTGAGCCCAAAGCGACACCCGAACTCTTGGCAGAGCTCGCGGCGACCGGGTGCATCGATGGCATACAGAAGCTCACCGTCTCCGAGTGGTCGAAGACAATGAGCGGTTTGCCCGTGCTCCCCGAGTCCATCGCCGCGTCCTTGGCGGAGGTACAGATTGGAAACTCCACGTTCATCGATTGGAGCGAACTGTACGCCCTCCCCGCGCTTCAGCGGCTTGTGCTCGATGAGAAGGTCAGCGTGCTCCCCGACGGGATTGGCGCACTGAAGAACCTCGTCCATCTTGAGATTCGTGGAAAGCGTCTGAAGGAGCTTCCCGCCGACCTGGACGCACTCACATCCCTTCGCGAGCTCGTCATCGTCAACAGCCCGATCAAGGCGTTGCCCGAGAAGCTAGGGGAGCTCCCCTTGGAGCGGCTGTACCTAAGCTGGACGAAGAAGCTCAAGTCTCTCCCCGAAGGGCTTGGCTCTTGTAAGACACTCCGGCAGCTGGAGACCATCTCCGTGCCGCTCAAGTCTTTGCCTGATGAACTCTACAGCTCCGAGGCCCTCGAAGTGCTGAGCATCGAAGGCGCGAAGCTCTCGAACCTTGGACCTCGTCTAGCGTGTCCCAACTTGCGCGTCCTCAACCTCAGCGGCGGCTTTAAGTTGTGGCCCCCGGAAGTAATCCTCCCAAAACTCGAGGAGTTTTGCGTCGCCGCCGGTAGCAAGATTACGACGCTTCCGGACGTCTACACTTCCAACCTCAAACATATCAGCGTCCACGCTTCGCTTGAGTCCATCGACCCGCGTTTCGCGCAGATCGAGAACTGGTCCCGTGGACGGTCTCGCATGGGCGTCATGCTTTCATGCACTGAAGCTGCCCTCGAGGCGCTCAGCGAAGAAGAACGCGCCGCCTTCGCCGGGCGACTCAAGGCCTGGCGATAGCGGCGGCTACGCTCTGTCTCAGAATACTGAGGCAGAGTCTAGCCAGCGAGCGTCGCGAACGCCGTCGGCGCGTAGACCTGCTCGACGTAGTCACGCACCATTCGGTCCGTGTTGAAGCGTGGGCCCATCGTCGCGATGGAGCGCCGCACCATTTGGCACCAGGCAGAACGGTCGCCGTAGAACATCGCCGAGACCTTCGGCATCACCTCCGCCAAAGCCGCACGGTCGCGCTCATCTTGAACGTTCACGTCCGAGTGCGCCTTGGTTCCGCCGATGGCGAAACCGTTCCCTCCGTCATAGGCCTCGGCCCACCAGCCGTCGAGAATCGAACAGTTCAAGCCACCGTTGTAGATGACCTTCTGTCCGCTCGTGCCGCTCGCCTCGTGGGGGCGGCGGGGGTTGTTGAGCCAAACGTCGCAGCCCGCCACAAGCTCGCGGCCCACCTCCATGTCGTAGTCTTCGAGAAAGAGCACCTTGCCCAAGAAACGTGGATTACGCGTCGCCTGAAACACATCGCGAAGCATCGCCTGTCCCGGGATGTCCTTGGGGTGCGCCTTGCCGGCAAAGATAATCTGTACGGGTCGCTCTGCGTGAGCGACGAGGGACTGAAGCAGCTCGAGATCACGCAGGATCAGGTTGGCGCGCTTATAAGTGGCAAAGCGTCGCGCAAACCCGATGGTCAGCGCTTGAGCGTCGAGGGCGCTCTCCATCGCCGAGACGATGGACGCGTCTTCACCACGCCGACGCGCATCCGACGCGGCACGCTTTCGAGCGAATGTCACCAGCCGTGCTCGCTGTGCGTCTGCGGAGGCGATGAGCTTCGCGTCGCTGATAGCGTTCGCTCCCTCCCACATGGCCGCGTCCCACTGACGCTGTCGCCAGCCCGTCGGCAAGTGTGCGTCGAGGAGCGTCGCCGCTTCGCCGCCCATCCACGTGGGTACATGCACGCCGTTGGTGATGTGACGAATCGGCACGTCATGACGAACTCTTCCGGGCCAGACATCGCCCCACATCGCGCGGCTCACTTCGCCGTGAAGCGCCGAGACGCCGTTCACTTTTGACGAAAGCCGCAGCGCCAACACCGTCATGCAGAACGGCTCTTCTTCGTTGCTCGGGTGTACGCGACCAAGCCCAAGGATCGCTTCCTTCGGCGGACCCTTGCCCTTTGAAGAATGCAGCACATCCAGCTTCTGAATCTCCGCGGCGAGGGGGCTCAAAGCGGACCAAGCGAGCTCCGAGGAGAAGCGGTCGTGACCGGCCTCCACGGGCGTGTGGGTCGTAAACACCACGCGGGAGCGAACCCGCTGGCTCGCCTCTTCGAAAGAGACGCCTTCGTCTTCTTGCGTCTGACGGGTGAGCTCAAGAGCGGCGAAGGCGCTGTGCCCTTCGTTCAAGTGAACCACGCTCGGCTCAATGCCCAGCGCCGCGAGGAGCTTTACGCCGCCCACGCCCAAAAGAAGCTCCTGACGAATGCGCGTGTGCTCACCGCCCCCATAGAGGTTCGCCGTCAGATCACGGTCCGAGCAGCCCTCGACATCGGCGTCGAGAAGGTAGAGAGGAACGCGGCCCACATCGAGGCGCCAAACGCGCGCTCGGATCCGCTCTTTGTCCGTGTGGACTTCAACGTGGAGGGTGCTTCCGTCGCTGGCTTTGACTTCCTGGAGTGGCACGTGCTCACGGTTCGTCGTGGAGTACTCGGCGTGCTGCTGCCCGTCCTTGTCGACGCGCTGTTGAAAGTACGCTTCGCGATAGAAGAGGCCAACGGCGACCAGCGGCGCACCGATGTCCGAAGCGCTCTTCAAATGATCGCCCGCGAGAACGCCGAGGCCGCCACTGTAGATCGGGATCGACTCATGAAGGCCGAACTCCGCCGAGAAGTACGCCACGGGCCTAGAGCGCAACGAAGGCACGACGTCGTCGCCCCACGTGTCGCGTGCAGAGAGGTACGCTTCGAGATCCGCTTTTGCCGCTTTCGCATAAGCCGCCGGCGCGGAGGCGCGAGTGCCGTAGACGCTGCTTTTCGCCGCGCGAAATGCCTCGGGGCCTGCGGTCTCAAAGGCTTGTCGCGTGGGACGATGCCAGGCCCAGCGGAGGTTTGTGCGGAGGAGATTGGTGTCGGGTTGGGTCATAGTTCGCTCACAGCCGCCGCCAGGCGGGTGTTCAGGAGTTCATCGATGGGCGCAAATCGGTTGGCGAGAGCGCTCACCACTTGGGACGTGTCTTCGTCCGTGCGCTCACCGAAGAGCGTCACGTCGAGGACGAGGTTGTTGATGGCCATGTCGAGAACGGCTGGCTCGTCTGTCTCGACGGCACGCGCGTCTTCGCTATTGGCGACGGTCCCGATGAGTCCGCGCGTCTGATCCGCAATAAGAACCAGCTTGTGATCCCAATGGGGCTCCAGGTCTTCTTCGCGAAGCCCATAGCTTAGACATTGCGCGCTCAGGTCCGGCAGCGTGGTGAACGAAAACGCGATGGCCGAAACGCCACGCTCCGTTGCACGTCGAAGGACTTCGCTCAGTCTCTCGGCCTCTCGTCCCCAAAGAGAAAGATGCACGCTCTTCTGCGCTTCATCGATCATCGACGCGGCACGATCGAGGATCGCGTCGTAGCCGGTGAGGGTCCAGGTGCTCGCGTCCGGCACTTCTGATCGAAGGCGGTCGAAGGAGCGCTCAAGGGATTCTAAGTTCTGCGTGAAGCGTTGAGTGAGCATGCGCAGGAGCTGCGCAGGAGCGATGGGTGAGTAGCGTTTCGGTTCGTTGCAGACCACGCGGATCGCGCCGATGGCGGCGAGCCTTTTGACCACGGCGTAGATCGCCGACCGCGGAACACCTGCTCGTGCTGCGAGCTCATAGCCCGTCGCCGGATGAGCTTTCAGGAGCGCGACATACGTCCGCGATTCGGACTTGGTGAAGCCGTGCTCGTTCATCGCTTGGGTGATCTGGTCTTCGACTTGGCTCATGCGGTGAAAATCGGAATCGTAAGAAGAGGAAAGAAACGCGGATGTCTTGACGGGGGCCGGAGCCCCTGCAATGAGTAGTAACTCATTCATGAGTTACGTCAATCAAACACCGGCGGAAAAGGGTTCAAGGCCGTTTTGGGCCCTCTTGGGCGTAATTCTCTGCCTGGCCGCCCCTCTCCACGCCCAGGATCTTCCCCCGGACGATTTCTCCGAACCTGGGGACGCTGATGTGGAGCCCGCGGCGTTCACAGCCCCGCCGGAGGACGCCCTCCCCTTGGATCCGGATCCGGAACCTGTGGTGGAGCGCGCTGCTGAACCGGCGCCAGCACCCGAGCCAGTCGTGACGCCAGAGGTTGCCGGAGCCGCCGCCGCCGGAGACGAAGGCGACGCTGAAGAAGAGGGCGATGACGCTGAAGAAGTCGAAGAGGAAGAAGAACCCGCACACCGCTTCGCCTTCGGCAGCTACGGCCGCGTCAACGCCTCCTCGGACTTGAACGGTGGCCTCGGCCGCAGCACCAACATCGTCGCCTACGGCTCGCGCATCGACGAGGATGTGTACGCCGAGCTCGAGCTACGCCGCGAAGATGTCCTCGCGCCGGGCGTTCGCTCGAAGGTCGTCGCGACGCTCGCCCTCTCCGGCCCGCTCTTTCATCTCGATGGCGACTTCGACGAGCAGCTCGCCGTTCGAAACCTCTTCGCCGAAATCGACGGAGCGATGGTGCCCGGGCTCTCGATTTGGGCCGGCTCTCGCATGGTTCGAGGCGACGATGTCTACCTTCTCAACTGGTGGCCCCTCGACAACCTCAACATCGTCGGCGGTGGCGCAGCTTATCGCTACGCCAAGTTGCTTTCGTTCCGACTCCACGTCGGTATCGGTCGCCCACGCGACCCCTTCTACCTTCAAACACGCGACGTCGTCGCCCGCCGCGGCTTTGAGCCAGCGAGCATTTCGCTCCTCGATCGACCACGCGTCGTCACCGCCCTCCGCTCGGCGATCACGCCGATCAACACGCCCACTTTTGGCGTAAAAATCGTGCTCTACGGCGAGATTCACAGTCTCCCCGCCGGCGAACGCACCACGGAGAACGGCAGCGTCGAGTCGCTTCCCAACGACGGCGGCTACCTCCTCGGCGCGCAGGTCGGGCTCTGGCGAAACCGCGCCACCAGCCGCGCCGCCATCCCCCGCAGCGACGGTACGCACACGGAGCGAAGCTTCGTGAACATCTTCGCGCGCTACGCCCGCGGACTCGCCGCCTACGACACCTTCGACGCCCCGTTTCGGCGTGGACGCGTCGTGCCGAGCGATAGCGCCCGCGAAGCCCTCGTCGCCATCAGCGCGAACTTCGAATACTCACTCTTCGGCGTCCAGCTCGGCGCTTACTACCGCAGCTTTCGCGACGCCGACACCAACACCTTCGGCGGTGGCGCATTCAACGAAGGCGCCATCAATATTCGACCACAGCTTTTCTTCGGCGACTTCGCCGGCGTCAGCGTCGACGTCTCCTACCAGGCGCTCGCGCTTGCGGCCCTCGACGAGCGAACCGGCGATGTCCTTCGCGGCAGCGTGACAAAGATCGGCATCATCCCCTTTATCAGCTTGGCAGGACGCGGCACCTTCGCGCGGCCTCGTCTCAGGCTCATCTACTCTCTCTCCCTTCGCGATGAAGGCGCCCAGCGGCTCTACCCCGCGCTTGACCCACGCAGCGGCAGCGGCGTCGAGCACTTCATTGGAGTCGGCGCCGAGTGGTGGTTTGACAGCACGAGCTACGCGCTATGAAAATGACGACATCCATGCGTTCGTTCCTCACCACTCTCCTCGCACTCTGTGTTTTCGCAGCGTGCACTCCGGCGGAGATCGCCGAAGTCCAGCGCGTCGAGGTGGAAACCCACGTCGAAGACTGGCGCGACGAGGTCATCTACCAGCTGATGACGGACCGCTTTCAGAACGGCCAAGCCCGCAATGATGTGCGCACTTCGCCCGGCGACCTGGCCCGCTACCAGGGCGGCGACTACCAAGGGATCGTCGACGAGCTCGACTACCTCGAGGACCTCGGCGTCACGGCGCTTTGGATCAGCCCCATCGTTCTCAACGTGGACTCCGACGCTGGCGTCGACGGCTACCACGGCTACTGGCAGGTCGACATGGAGCGACTCAACCCGCACTTCGGCGACCTCGCGTCCCTTCGCGCCATGGTCAACGCCTGCCATGAGCGCGGCATCAAGGTCATCGTCGACATCGTCACGAACCACATGGGCCAGGTCTTCTACTACGACATCAACCTCAACGGCCGCCCCGACGAGAGCGTCTTCGGCTCAGGCTCCACAAGCACTCTCGGGCGCATCACGGAATACGACCCGGACTACGACCCCCGCGGCATTCAGTCTTTCACCTCCCTTGGCGAAGCCGGCGCGGCGCCCATCGCGTTCTTCGACATGCCAGAGATCTTCCGTGTTCCTCCTGGCCCTGCGATCTTCCGCCTCCCTGAGGCCTACAACCGCCGCGGCCGCGTCACGGACTTCAACATCACCGAACAGGTGGTCTTCGGCGACTTCCCCGGCGGCCTCAAAGACATCAACACGCAGAACCGAACCGTCCGCGATGAGCTCATCCGCGTATTCACAGAGTGGGTCTTGCTGACGGACATCGACGGCTACCGCATCGACACCATCAAGCACGTCGAATACGAGTTTTGGGAAACCTTCGCGCCGGCCCTTCGGCGAAACCTCGCCGCCGCCGGCAAGGACAACTTCCTTATGTTCGGCGAAGCCTTCGACGGCGACGACGCCCTCGTCGGGAGCTACACGCGGCCAGGCCGTCTCGACTCGGTCTTTTACTTCCCCCAGAAGTTCCAGGTCTTCGGCGACGTCTTCATGCGCGGCGGACCCACCACGAAGATCCAAGAGCTCTATGAGCAGCGCGCCGCCAACTACGGCGACCGACCTCAGGTCGATGGCGTCGGCGTCGCACCCCACGACGTGCTCATCAACTTCATCGACAACCACGACCTCCCGCGCTTCTTGTTCGAAGCCGACGACGTCCGCGCCATGCGTGCGTCGCTGGCGTACCTGCTCACAGAAGACGGCGTCCCCTGCATCTACTACGGCACGGAGCAAGACTTCGCCGGCGGCAACGACCCCGCGAACCGTGAGGTGCTTTGGGAAACCGGCATGCCGCGCGATGGCGAGACCTTCGACTGGATTCGTCGCCTCACGCGCATTCGCAGCACCTACCGCGCACTTCGTCGCGGCAGCTTTGACATTCGCTGGGTCACGGACCGAACCGGCGATGAGCAAGACGCGGGCATCATCGCTTTCGAACGAACCACAGACGAAGGCGACTACGCCCTCGTCGTCATCAACGCCCAAGGCCGCCACCGCAGCGAGACCAGCGCACGAACGCTCGGCGGCGAAGACATGCTCGTCGGCGCCGCGCCGGGGAGCGTGCTCATCGATGCCCTCACCGGCACCCGATACAACGTGAGCGCGGGTGGCCAGCTCAACGTCGCCGTCGACGCCTTTGGCGCAGTTATTCTTGTCCCCGAAGCGGACTACCAGGAGATCCCATGAACATGAACCGAATCCTTCTTTGTGCCCTGGCCCTGGGCATCACTCTGGTCAGCACGAGCACGTCGGCTCAAGAGCGAAGCTTCAACCGGCTCGTCACGGGCAACGGCCACGCCATCGCCAGCTTCGACCGAGAGACGGCGCGCATGGATACGTTCATGGAGCACGCGTACCGCTTCAACGCGCCGCGTGAAGACAGCGAAGACCTCTGCTTCGAGGCGGACGAGTCCCGCGACTTGGCCTTCGACAGCTACTTCGGTATTCGCGCTGGCGGAACAGGAACATGGCTCGCCGACCTGCCCGTGATCGAGGCCGCCTACGAGAGCGGCACCAACATCATTCGCGTCGTCCAGCGCTCCGGCGACCTGCTCCTCGAGACCCGCTACGCCATGCCCTTCGGCCTCGAACAGCCGGCCCTCGTCATGAGCTTGACCATCACGAACGAAGGCGGCGACGCCGTCGATGTGTCGCCTTACGCCCTCTTCAACTTCCGCCTCGGCAACGCAAACGGTGGCCGTGAGCCTGGCGCCGAAGGCGAAGGCGTATCTTGGGACGAAGCGCGTCAGACGTTCTACGAGTACGGTCCAAGCCAGGGCACCATGGCTTACGCCGCGCTTTCACCCATCGCCCACGCCACGGCCTCCCTCGGCGGAGCCGGCGCCTTCGATAGTCTTCGCCGCGGCGACGACCTCGACGACAACCGCGACGCAGACGGCGTCACAGACGTCGCGCCCTCACTTCAGGGCGAGACCGAAAGCCTCGCCGCCGGCGCATCGCGCGCCTTCTCCGTCGGCCTGATCTGGGCTCTCGACGAAGACGCCGGTCCCGATGTCGACGCGTTCCGGAGCTGGCTCGGCCCTGACGAAGCCTTCGAGAAGATGCGCGCCGAATGGACCACCTGGCGCGCAGAAGGCGTCACCGACGCTTCCACCCTCGGTCTTGAGCAAGACGTGTACGACCAGAGCCTCGTCATCCTTCGCATGGGCCAGATCCGTGAAGAGGGCGACGGCTTCGGCCAGATCCTCGCCAGCCTCCCTCCAGGCCTCGGCTTCGTCGACGCGCAATGGAACATCTCTTGGGTCCGCGATATGGCCTACGCCGTCGCAGGGCTCATCGCGAGCGGTCACATGCAAGAGGCCCGTGACGCGCTGCACTTTCAGCTCAACGCGCCACGCGGCCGTCACACGGACGAAGTCGGACGCCCCTACCGCATCTCCATCACGCGCTACTTCGGCAACGGCATGGAAGAGAGCGACTGCAACGAAGCCGGCCCCAACATCGAGTTCGACGGTTTTGGTCTCTTCCTCTGGACCATGGGCCTCTACCTCGACGCGGGTGGCGACATGGCGCTGCTCACGGACAACTGGGAAGTTGTTCGCGATGAGATCGCCGAAGTCCTGGTTTCCCTCATCGATCCGAGCGGCGTCATCTCCGCGGACTCGTCCATCTGGGAGGTCCACTGGAACGGCAACCAGCGCCGCTTCACTTACACGTCCCTCGCCGCCGTCCGCGGTCTCTGTGACGCGTCCGCCATGGCCGAACGTATGGGCGAGAGCGACATCGCCACGCGCTACGCCGACGCCGCTCAGGGCATCGGCGCCGCGCTTGTCAGCCGACACACGGATGCACGCGGAACCTTGGCCCAGAGCGCCGAAGACCTCCTCGCCGGCAGCGGCTACCTCGACGCCGCCACCGTCGAATCCGTCAACTGGGGCGTCATTCAGCCCCGAGGACGCATCGCCCTCGCGACACAGCGAGCGCTCCTCGACAACCTCACCGTCGCCACGGGCAACGGCCTCATGCGCAACGACGACGGCGGCTGGTATGACTCCCAAGAGTGGGTCTTCGTCGACCTCCGCCTCTTGCCCACGCTCACGGATGACACGCGCAGGACACAGCTCGACACGTGGTTGCTCAACCAGGCACGTGCGAACGACCTTCAGATCTCCGAGCTCCTCACGGCGGACGAAGGTGACTACGCCGGCTCCATCCCGATGGTCGGCTTTGGAGGGGGCGCGTATATCGTGTCCACCCAAGCGCCGATGGCCGCAGCTTGCGGCACTTACGCGGACGAAGGCGACGCACCGCCGCCCGGCGACGCAGGACCTGGTGTGGACGCAGGCCCTGGCTTTGACGGTGGCCCCGGCTTCGACGCTGGACCGACCGGCGGCGACGGTGGACCAGGGCTCGACGCCGGTACCGGCACGGACGACGGGGGTTGCTCGGCGGCTCCAAACCAGAGCCCCGCTCCGCTGAGTCTCCTCGCCTTCTTCGCTTTGATGTTCTGGCGCCGGAAGGAAGCACGATGAAGCGCGCTCTTGCACCCGCTCTCTCTCTCCTCGTTCTTTCACTCGCGGCCTGCGGCGACGACACCTCGTCCAGCGACGCCGGCGGTGACTTTGACGGCGCCATCGACGGCGCCATCGATGCCTACGACGCCGCCGCCCCTCCCGGATTCGATGGCCTCTGCGACGTCACCATCACCTATCGAACCACGGCGTCGACGCCGCGAGTCTTCGCCGGCGGCGAATGGAACGCCTTCGCAGACAACGCCGATGAGCTCATCGACGACGGCACCGGTCTCTACTCCCTCACGCTTCGCCTTGAGCCTGGCCTCCACGGCTACAAGCTCGTCGTTGAAGATGGCGGCGATCCTTGGCGCTTCGACCCGGCCAACGACTACCGCGTCTTCGTGGACGGCGTAGAGAACTCTGGCCTTCGCGTGCCTGACTGCTCCAAGCCTCAGCTCACGGTGGAGAACAGCACCGTCACCGCCGGCGGCCTCGAAGCCAGCATCGCGCTGACCTCGCTCTACGAGGATGCCTCCATGCTGGAAGTCATCGGCGTATTGCGAAGCTCCGGCGAAGAGCGAGCGCTGACGGCGGACGAGTTCATCGTTTCTGGAGAAACGCTGAGCATCATCCTGAACGGCCTCGCGACGGGCAAGCACACCGTCGCCCTTCGCGCTCGCGACCCGCTCGGCAACGTGAGCCCACGCGTGCTGCTCCCCTTCTGGGTCGAAGATGCTCCCTTTGATTGGAACGACGCCGTCGTCTACATGGCGATGACGGACCGCTTTCGCAACGGCGACACCTCCAACGACGTTGAGCTTGAAACCGCCAGCGGCGCCGGCTTCGAAGGCGGCGACCTTCAAGGACTCCGCGATGCCATCGACGAAGGCTACTTCGACGACCTCGGAATCAACGCGCTCTGGCTAACACCCTTCAACCAGAATCCCGAAGGCGCCTACATCGACAGCCAAGGCCGCTTTGAGGTCGGTGGCTACCACGGCTATTGGCCCACGGAGCCGATCATCGTGGACACGAGGATCGGCGGCGCAGACGCGCTCCACGGCCTCGTCGAGGCGGCTCACGCCCGCGGCATCCGCATCCTCATGGACCTCGTCGCGAACCATGTGCACGAAGACCATCCTTACTACACGCAGCATCCCAGCTGGTTCAACCAGGGCTGCGTTTGCGGCGAAGGCGACTGCGACTGGACCGCGCGCCGCCTCGACTGCCTCTTCCGCCCCTACATGCCCGACGTGAACTGGCAGAACACCGAGGCGTCGGAGCAGTTCATCGAGGATGCGCTGTTCTGGCTCGAAGAATACGACCTCGACGGCTTCCGCATCGACGCCGTCAAACACGTCGAAGACGTCGCCATTCTCAACCTCGGGACGCGCGTTCGCGAAGAGTTCCAGACCGCGGGCACCCACTACTTCCTCATGGGCGAGACCGCCATGGGCTGGGACCCAAGTAGCGGCCCCTACGACGGCGGCAACGGCGAGAACTACGACACCATCTCGCGCTACATCGGTCCCAACGCCCTCGACGGTCAGTTCGACTTCGTTCTCTACTACGCCGGCGCGTCGCAGTTTCTCAACGACGAGCCCGGCCGCGGCATGGCGCACATCGACTTCTGGAGCCAAGCGAGCATGGAGCGCTACCCGCCCGGCGCCATCATGACGCCCTACATCGGCAGCCACGATGTTCCCCGCTTTGTGAGTCGCTCCGCGAACCCGGACCAGGCCGGAAACCAATGGGAGAACTTGCCGCCCGCTCCTGGCAACAGCGAGCCCTACGACCGCATGTACACCGCCTTCGGCTGGATGCTGATGCTCCCCGGCGCGCCTCTTCTCTACTACGGAGATGAATACGGTGAGTACGGCGCCGCGGACCCAGACAACCGTCACCGCATGCGTTTCGGCGATGAGCTTTCGCCCATCGAGAGCGCCCAGCGAGAGCGCGTGAGCGCCCTTCTTCGGGCACGAAAGAACCTGCCCGGTCTTCGCAGCCGTGACTACAACACCCTCCTCGCCACGGACACGATGCTCGTCGTCGAGCGCGGCACCGGGGACGACACCGTGCTCGTCGTGATCCACGTCGGCACCGAAAACGCAGACGCCGTGTTTGACGTCCCCGCTGACTTTCTTTTCGAGACCGTCGACGAGATGAGCGGCGAGCGCGTCGACCTCACCAGCGGTCGTCTCACCATGCCGCCACGCAGCGTTCGCTACCTTTACGCCGAGTAGGCATGGCGGAGCTGCGCCTAAAGGGGATTCAGAAGAAGCTCGGCAATACGCCGATCCTTCGCGGCATCGATCTGCACGCCCGCGAAGGAGAGCTCGTCGTCCTCGTAGGCGCCAGCGGCTGTGGAAAGAGCACGCTCCTTCGCGTCATCGCCGGTCTTGAGACGCCGGACGAGGGCAGCGTTCATCTGGGCGACAAAGACGTCACGAATCTTCCGCCGAAAGCCCGCGACGTCGCCATGGTGTTCCAGAGCTACGCCCTCTACCCGCACCTCAGCGTTCGCGACAACCTGAGCTTTGGCCTCAAGCTTCGCCGCACGGAGCGCAAGGTCATGGAGGAACGCATCGCCGAGGTCAGCGAAATGCTCGGCCTTAGCGAGCTCCTCGATCGCCTGCCCAAAGAGCTCAGTGGTGGACAGCGTCAGCGCGTCGCCATGGGCCGCGCCATCGCGCGCCGACCGAAGCTCTTTCTCTTCGACGAACCCCTCTCAAATCTCGACGCCAAGCTCCGCAACCGCGTGCGCGTCGAGATCAAAGCGCTTCATCACAAGCTCGGCACCACCATGGTGTACGTCACCCACGACCAGCTCGAAGCGATGACCCTCGCGGACCGCCTTGTGGTCCTCGACAAAGGCATCGTGCAGCAAGAGGGCACGCCGCTAGAGATCTTCGAGCGCCCGGTGAACACCTTCGTGGCGGGCTTCATTGGCTCGCCACCGATGAACTTGATGGAGGCGTCGACGCTGCCGAACATGCCGTCGAGCAAGAGCGGCGGCAAGACTGTAGGCGTTCGCCCTCACGAGCTGCGGCTCTCAAAGAGCCCCGTCGATGGCCCCTCGTTTGAAGCCCGCGTCGTTGCCGTGGAGCCCATGGGGGCGGAGACTTGGGTTCACGGGAGCTTCCGCGAAGAAGGCGCCCTCGGCGAAGCGCAGGTGTCCGCGGTGGTCACAGGAAACGTCGATGCGGCTCCCGGCGATGCGCTTCATTGGACCTGCGATGAGTCCGCGCTGCACTTCTTCGGTGAAGACGGCCTCCGCATCGCATGATTCGCTGGTTCTCAGCGGCGCTATTGATCGGCGCTTTTTCGCTGGGATCATCCAGGCAAGCCACGGCTCAGGACGTCGTGCTGTGGCACGCCTACAGCGACCGTGAGCAAGAGATCCTGGAGCAGCTCCTTTCCACCTTCGAACAGGAAGAAGGGGTGCACGTCGAGGCCGTCCGTCTCCCCTTTGGCGTCCTCTCGTCACGCCTCGAATCCGCCGTACGTACCGGCAACGGGCCCGACGTGTTCATCGACGCCCACGAGCGCTTGGGGCGATACGTCCGCTCCGGAATTGTTCAGCCCCTCGGCGACGACGTCGGCGCTTCGCTTTCTCTCGACGAAGGCCACGTCGACGCTCTTCGCTTCGAAGGGCAGCGCTATGGATTGCCTCTGTCCGCGAAGGGCCTGGCACTATACGTCAACGCGGAATACGCCCCTTACAACCTCGAAGGCCGAACCCTCGACGAGCTCATTCGCGCGGCGCCGCCGCCGGACGTGTGGCCCCTCGTCCTGGAAGGCGAGAACGGCTACTACGCCGCTCCCTTTTTCCATGCATTCGGCGCGGAGCTCTTTGAGGCCCCCGACCGCTTCGCAGCAAACTCTCCCGAGGGCACTCAGGCGCTGACGCGTCTCGCGGAGTACTTCGACGACGGAATCATTCCGCCGGAACCTTCGGGCGCGCTCGTCGCCCAGCTCTTCGGAAGCGGTCAGGCTGTGTACGCCATCAGCGGTCCATGGCTCGCGTCGTCGCTTCCGGACTCGCTGCGCTACCGAGTCTTGCCCCTGCCCTCCCTCGATGGCGCAGGTCCGCTCCGGTCACTGGTCACCATCGAAGCGGTCATGCGCGCGCAGAGTCCTCAGAACGCCAACGCAGACAAGTTGCTTGCCTTCCTAGCGGGCGAAGAGAGCGCTCGGGTGCGAAACGTGACGCTCGACCAACAGGTCAGCCACGCCTGCACTTGGGCGCCGACGTGCGCAGAGTCACGAATCATCGACTCCAGCGGCGGCGTGCTCATGCCGAGCCACCCCAACATGAGCCAGGTCTTCGAGCCCCTCAGCCACGCAATCCGAGGCGTAGTCCGCGGCGGCCAAGACCCTGAGCAAGCTCTCGCCGACGCCGAGTCACGTTTCGCCCGCGCCGTGCGTCCCCTCCCCGAGGAGAAGGACACCACTTTTGGCCTGCTCCTCGCCGGCGCGCTCCTTCTCCTCCTCTCCTTCTTCGCGCTGCAAAAAGCGCGCAGCGCCGATTTCCGCAGCGCCGTCAAAAGCTCGCTCCCGGCGTATCGCTACGTCAGCGTCGCCGGAATCGCCGTGTTGCTCCTCGTCGTCGGTCCCCTCGTCGTCGGCGCGCTCATGAGCCTCTTCGCCACGGACGGAAGCGAGATCCGCTACGTCGGCTTCACCCACTACGCCGCCATCCTCAGCGGCGACGGCCTCGGCCTCTTCGCCAACGGCTCCTTCTGGCGCGTGCTCTTCGTCACCGCTGTGTGGACCGTGCTCAACCTCGCGCTTCACGTCGCCCTCGGCATTGGTCTTGCGCTCCTTCTTCACCGACCAGGCCTTCGCTTCCGCAGCCTCTATCGCGTGCTCCTCATCGTGCCTTGGGCCGTACCAAACTACGTCACGGCGCTCTCGTGGAAGGGCATGTTCCACAGCCAATACGGCGCCATCAACGCCATCATCGAGGCCGCCGGCGGCGAGTCCATCCAATGGTTCAGCCGCTTCGCCACGGCCTTCGCCGCCAACATCACCACCAACGTCTGGCTCGGCTTCCCCTTCATGATGGTCGTCGCTCTCGGCGCGCTCTCGGCGATTCCGAAAGAGCTCTACGAAGCCGCCAAAGTCGACGGCGCCACGCCCTTTCAGCGCCTTCGATACATCACGCTGCCGATGCTCTGGCCCACCATGATCCCCGCCATCGCCATGGGCGCCGTGTGGACATTTAATATGTTCAACGTCGTCTTCCTCGTCAGCGGCGGCGAGCCCGGAGGCTCCACGGAGATTCTCGTAAGCGAAGCCTACCGCTGGGCCTTCACGCGCGGCGCTCGTTACGGCTACGCCGCTGCCTACGCGGTCCTCATCTTCGGCGTGCTCTGGCTCTCCACGCGCAGCCGCGTCGTTCGAAGGGCGCTCTCGTGAACAGCGTTTCCCTAAAGAAGCACGCAAAGTCCTTCGCGATTCACACCGTGCTCATGAGCTTCACGGCCTTCGCCCTCTATCCTGTTCTCTGGGTGCTGGCCACAGCGCTGAGCGGCAGCGCTTTGCCCGCCGGCCGCGTGCTTCCGCTCC
The DNA here is from genome assembly GCA_047619315.1 of Polyangiales bacterium. GTDB lineage: Bacteria > Myxococcota_A > Polyangia > Polyangiales > Houyiibacteriaceae > JBCCRV01. Next base: position 16,195 of record JBLHKB010000004.1, on the reverse strand, counting down.
CGGAAGACCCAACCCTCGAGCACTTCGAATACGTCGTCAGCAGCGGCGACGGGCTCTTCTTCCTCCAGCTTGGCAACTCCTTGCTCATCGCCATCGTCACCGCGATCTTGGCGGTGCTCATCGCCGCGCCCGCGGCCTACGCCATCTCGCGCTTCGACTTCGTGGGCAAAGGCGCGTCGTTGCGCAGCCTCCTCGCCACGCAGATGTTCCCCGGCGTCGCCGCGGCCATCCCGCTCTACCTCTTGCTCGACACGCTAGGGCTCCTCGACACGCGCACGGGTCTCATCCTCGTCTACGGGTCCACCGTCGTCCCCTTCGCCATCTTTCAGCTTCGCTCCGCCTTCGACGCTATCCCCGTGGAGCTGGAAGAAGCCGCCATGGTTGACGGCGCCTCACGCACCGAAGCGTTTTTCCGCGTCGTTCTGCCCGCAGCGCGACCCGCCCTCGCCGTCACGACGCTCTTCGCGTTCATGACCGCGTGGAACGAGTTCATCCTCGCCGCCACATTCCTCACAGGCGAGTCCCAGCTCACCTTGCCCGTCGTGCTTCAGCGCTACGTCGGCGAACACAGCGCCAACTGGAATGCCTTCGCGGCGGGCGCCATCCTCGTGACGATCCCCGTCATGATCCTCTTCTTCTGGCTCCAGCGTCACTTGGTCAGTGGCCTCAACGCTGGCGGCGTCAAAGGGTAGTACGTGAGCATCTCAACACGAGTGACGGCACATGCCGTTCAAAGCGAAACACAGCGCTGGCATCGCGCCGCCCAACAGCTAGGCATCGAGGCTCGCTACGAAGACGGGCTCGCCCAAGAGCGCACGGCTCCTCTTGAGACCGTGCGCGGCGCCATGTCTGCGATGGGAGCTCCCATCGCCAGCCCAAGCGCGGCGCTGCAGTGGATCGGCGCGATGCAGGTGCGCGCCTCGCCGCTGAAGGTCGTCTGGAACGGGGGAAACGAGGACACGCTCATTCCTTACGGATGCCATCACGACGCCAAGGGCATCACCCTCAGCGCGCCGAGTCGCTACCCCGCCATCGCCGCGCCCCGCGTCGGTTCATTTCTACCGCTCTACGCGCTCCACTCGGAGCGCAGCCTCGGCATCGGCGACCTCTCCGACCTCGGCACGCTGGCGCGTGTCTGCAAACCCGGCTTCGTCGCCACGCTGCCGCTCTTCGCCAACTTCGTCGATGCGAGCGGCGCGGACGCCAGCAAGTTTGACCCGAGTCCCTACGCGCCCATCTCGCGCTCCTTCTTCAGTGAGCTCTACCTCGACCCACGGGCCACACCGGAATGGCAAGGATGCACACGCGCGCAACAAGAGCTTGAAAAGCAGCGGCCCGCCCTCGACGAAGAACTCGCCCGCGAGAATGTGGACTACGCCAACGTCGCCCGGCTTCGTCGACCGATTCTCCAAGCCCTCGCTGAAGCCGCCGGCGATCTTGGCGGAGCCGACGTCCGCGACTACGCCAGTTTCCGCGCACACGGCGACGCACGCGAGGCTCTTTTTCATCGCTACGTCCAGGTGCGCATCGCCGAGCAGCTCGAGACCCTAGCCGACAGCACTTCGCTCTATCTCGACCTCCCCGTCGGCGTGCACCGCGCTGGCTTCGATGCCGAGCGTTTCGCCGGTGACTTCTTACCTGGCTTCTCCGCCGGCGCCCCACCCGACGCGATGTTCCGCAGCGGCCAGTGCTGGGGCATCAGCGCACTAAACCCCATCGGCGCGAGGGAGAGCGCGTACGCGTCGCTTCGTGCTGGCGTCGAAACACTCTCCCGCTACGCGAAGCTCCTTCGTCTCGACCACGTCATGGCCCTGCATCGCACGTTCTGCGTCCCCGATGGCGCCGCGCCCAGCGACGGCGTGTACATTCGCGCTCAGTCGGACGAGCTCTACGCGGCGCTCCTCGCGACCGCGGCAAGCGCCGAGCGCCCACCGGTGCTCATCGGAGAAGACCTCGGAACAGTCCCCGATTCCGTCCGAGAGTCCCTCGCCGAACGCGGCGTCCTCGGCATGCACGTGGCCCAGCTCGACCCAGCACTTCCCGTCGCGCCCGGGACCTGCGCCAGCATCAACACCCACGACCTCGCCACCTTCGCCGCCTACTCCGCGGGAGACGATCTCCGCGACTTCGCGGAGCTCGGCTTGCTCGAACGCGACGAGCTTGAGACTTCCCTCAGCGCCCGCAGCAAGAGCGTCGCCCTCGCCCAGGGCTACGACGCGCTCAAGACGCGCGTGCTCGAGAGTGAGGCCGCCCACGTGGTGCTCAACCTTGAGGACGAATGGGCGGAGCGTCGCCCGCAGAATACGCCTGGGACCTCGACGGAGCGGGCGAACTTCAAGCGCCGCGCAGCGCTTTCGCTGTCAGCGCTCGCCGAACGACTTCACGCTTCTGACGACATCTCATAGCGACGTGCTTTAAAATTCGTCGGCGCAGAGGCCCCAGCGCGGTCCAGGAGACCTTCGCACCCCTCGCGAGTCTTCGCCTCTCGATGCCCGCTCACGCGGGCAGCCTGCAACGACATGACAGTGAACACGCCAAAAATGTCGCCGTGGCACTTTGCCGCACCTCTTCAATACACCCATATATTAGGCGTTTTGCCATGACACCGATGTCATGGTTCACGCATCTCATTTCCGGTATTGTCCGATAGCATTCCAACCCCATTGTTGAGTTTCGCCGCACGATGCGGCTCTTACGGAGGACACAGAATGCGACGAATCTATGCTTGCTCACTTTGCCTGATGATCGGACTGATGGGTTGTGGTGACGACGATGTCATCACAACAGACGCTGGCCCAACCCCAGACGGCGCGACGGACGCAGGCCCAACGGACGATGTTCCATCCACTTCCAACACCATCGTGGATGTTGCGACGGCCAACGGGAACTTCACCATCCTGCTTGCGGCGGTCGAGCGCCTAGACCTGACCAGCACGCTCAACAGCGCCGGTCCATTCACCGTCTTCGCGCCAGTTGACTCCGCCTTCGACGGCGTCGACGTCGCCGCGATCAGCGACGAGGCTCTCACTCAGATTCTACTCAACCACGTCATCATCGGCGCCGAGGTTCCATCCTCCGCGATTCCAGCACGTGCAGACAACGGCGCTGAGCTGACCCTCCTCTTCGGCACCGAAGGCGGCGTTACCGTCAACGGCATCCCAGTCGCGACGCCAGACGTCGCAGCGGACAACGGCGTCATCCACGTCGTCGAGTCCATCATCATGCCTGCGAACGTCGCAGACATCGCTGGCATCGCAGGACTCACGTCCCTCGCCGGAGCTCTCACGGCCGCTGACTTGCTCGGCGCCGTCCAGGATCCGGAAGCTGACCTCACGGTCTTCGCTCCAACGAACGATGCCTTCGCCGCTGCTGGCGAAGTTCCTGCCGAAGCACTCGCGGGCATCCTTACGTATCACGTCATCGCTGGCGCACAGGTCGACTCCGGGTCAATTCCTGCAGCCGCAGACACGCTCTCGACGAACGAGTTTGGTAACAACCTCACGCTTCTCTTCGACGCCACGGACGGCGTCACCATCAACGGTGGCCCTTCGGTCATTCTTGACCTCGCGGACATCCGGACCACGAACGGCATCGTTCACGTCATCGACGGGGTCCTCCTTCCGATGAACGTTGTTGACGCAGCCACGGCAGCTGGCCTCACGGAGCTCCTCGGAGCCGTCGGCGCAGCGGCTGACATCGACGCGGACACGACAGTCGCCGCGGCACTCGGAACGCTTAGCCCCATCACGGTCTTCGCTCCTACAAACGCTGCCTTCGAAGAGATCGCCGACACCGTCGCAACGCTGAGCGCGGAGCAGGTTCGCGACATTCTTCTCTACCACGTGGTCGGCGGAGATGCCCCAGTGCTCTCGACTGACCTCGCAAACGGCGACGTCCCTACCCTCAACGGTGCAGAGATCACCATCGACATCGCTGGCCCAACGGTCAACGGCATCGCAATCGCGGCCGCTGACATCAACGTGACGAACGGCGTTGTCCACGTCATCGCCGGTGTGCTGATTCCAGCAGCCGACTGATCACATCACTCGAAATGAAGGGCGCGGCTTCGGCTGCGCCCTTTTTTTGTCTTTGTCTTCGGGACGATTCTTGAGCGTCACCTGGATGTCACGAAGGCCACTCAGGCTCCGCGCGATTCAAACGAACCGAAGGAGTCGTCATGATCGAAGGCATCGAAGAGAACGTTCTAGTTTCCGACTGCTTGCTTGTCCGCGCGCTGGTCAACGTCACCGGCCTTCGTCGTCGGGGCATTGAGGCGCGCAGCGTGGATCGTGCCGCTTGGGGGACGCGCGAGGCGTCACTCTTCCTCATCGCATTCGATGTCATCGGCCGTGAGCGATTACGAGTGCTACGCCAGCGATTCCCGCAAACGCCGATCCTGACATTCAGCGACGATGCCCGTGACGAAAAACTGGCGCGCGAGTGCGGCGCCGACGCACATCTCTCTTCGGACATCGACACCATAGCCGAGCGCATTCAGGAGTACCGCGGAGCGCTTCATCGAACCATGGAGTTCGCCGCCAGCCCTCAGCACGTCCAAGGGTTCATTCGTGACCAGCGCTCCGGCGAACGCGGTCACCTCGCGTCTAGGTTCTAGACGAACACATTCTAGACGCTCTCGGTTTCGTCCAGTCGATCGTAGTCGACCCAGAGCTGACCCTTGTCGTTCTCCTTGAGGACATCGACGAAGCGCTCGCCCACGCGGGCATCCTCTGCGCGGAAGTCATGCCGCGCGTGAATACTCTGGCCATAGGTTCCGTCGTGGGCATGAAGGGTTACGATCAGGCGGCGAAGCGGGCCATCCTTGTCGTTCCAGTCGTACTCAAAAAGCGGACTGGCTTCGTCCAAGGTATGCATCACGGTCCAGGTCAGACTGAACACCGGCGATTCATCCCTCTGAAGCTTGAGGTCGCGGAGCCGCCGAAACGTGTGCCCTTCATCCGTCGTCTCGTCGAGAAGCGCAGTGACCTTAATGCGCGCGTGTACGACCTCATTCGCTCGAGCGTTTCCGGCGCGAAACGAGAGGACCGGCATACCGTTCATGGCCTCGATGACGAACACATTGCTGAACTGGACGCGCGCTCGAGCGCGCGTCGCTTTCGCAACGACAAAGCCCGTGGCGACGGCGATACCAAGCAGAGAGATCACCGCTTCGATGGCGACGAGGACGTTTGCATATGTGTTCCCTGGAGAGAGCGCTCCGTAGCCGATGCCCGACATCGTCTGCACGCTGAAGGAGAACGCGTCGATAAAGCTACCTGTGCCGCCTACGATCGATTCCGAGTCTAGGAGGAAGAGAGCGGCGAAGACGGTGTTGATCAGGATGAACGAGAAACAGAAGAACCCGACGATGCGTCGCCAACTTCCATCCACGAAGTAGAAGAAGAAGTCTCGACTGAGAACAGTGCTCAGGCGCCGGGGCGCCACGAGGTTCTTCGGATCACGACGTTCCGGCTTTAGTTTCGTCACAGCGCGACTCCGTAGCACGGCGCTGCATCAATTCGACGGTGAGTTCCGTGACCATCGTAATTGGGCCAAATCACGCAGGTAACCTGGTGGGGCCCTATTCGAGGTTGTTTTTACAGGGTTCTAACAACCCGTGCTGAGAGGGCGTGCTTCGCTGTGCGTATGAACTCACGAATGCTCCCGATCATTTTCCTCGTCGCCTGCGGCGCGCCAGCGACCACCTACGTCACCGCCGGCGCTGGGCCCACCTCGCGCAGTGTTAGCGTAACTGGGACCGTGCGCATCGAGCTCGCACCTGACGAGGCTTGCATCGAGCTCACTCTAAGCGCGCGGAACGAGGCGATCAGCGCGTCCCATCGGGAGCTGATGGCCGACGTCAGTGCGCTCCTCGAAGCCCTCAGCGACGACGACGCGCTTCGCGTAGAGCGCGGCGCGATTCGCTACTCTCCAACCTACAACAACACTCGCTCTGGTGACCCTCGCCGCATCGTTGGCCACGTCGCTACAGCGCAGATCAATGTGCGGACGCAAGACTTTGAGCGGATCCCCGACGTCGTGGCTCAGGCCGCGACACGTGGCCTGGATCGCGTCGATGTCGTCTTCTACTCGACGGAGCTTATCGCGCAAAAAGCCGCCCTGCGTCGCCAAGCACTCGAAGTCGCCCATGACAAAGCGAACGAGATGGCGACGGTGCTGGGCACCTCTATTGGCGAAGTGATGAGCATCCGCGAAGGCGGCGCCTCGACGAACGCGCCTAGCGCTCTTGCGAACATTCGTGTGAACGAGGTCGTCCCTCGCGCACCCGATTTCACGCCCTCACTTCCACCACAGCCGGGGTCCATCCCGCTCAGCATCAGTGTGGACGTGGTCTATGCCTTAGGAGAGTCGTTGGGGTCGTGAGAGAGCGCGGCGCCCACCTCTATGCTGTGAGAAGCATTCGACACGCGGCGACGGCGGAGCGCAAGAACTCGCGAGCCTCGCCGTCAACATCATCGCCTGGATGTTCCGACGCTGGCAGCACCGCCGCGACAAAACCATCCGTGTGCCAGTGTCCCGCGCGCATTGGGGGGAGCTCGTCGCTGGGCTTGGGCCACGGCGTGACATACCAGTAGGGTTCGCCGTAGCTCCCATCACCGAGGGAGAGGCCGATGTTGATGCTGCGCGCGTCTTCCGAAGCCTCTTCGTCGAGCGACACCAACGTGGCCATGTCGAAGTGGTGGGGCCACAAACGGAGAGGTGAACCCTCGAAAGCGCCGACGGCTTCCGCGAGCACGCTTGTTCCAAGAGCGATCCACGCCTCGAGCGCGTCTCCACCTCCCGGCTCAAAAGGTTGGTCGACGCGCGGCGGCAAATCGTGCCCTAAGAACGCGACGCCTTCGCCGAGCTCGGAACCGAGCCACGCCAGAGCCTCTTCCTTGGTTCGCCCTTTGAGTTCCAGAGTGCTCGACGGCGCGTCCATGGACCCGACGCGCAGCTGAAGGCTCTCGATATGCACGCCGACGCGGCGACCATCGGGAAGCGACTGAGAGACCAGGCAGCCCTGTTTAAGTGCGAGCGTTGTGTGAGAGTAGTCGTCCCGTGGCTCGATGAGCGCGCTCGCCGCCCCCGGGAGCTGCGCCGCGTAGTGCAGTTCGAGCTGCGAGTTCATGTAATTCTGGCGAAGTGGAAGCAGGGTCATTCGTTCTCTTTCGGTTGATACACGCTCTCGTACTCCACAGCCGTGGCGTCGAGCTTTGGACTGCAGAAGCGAGCATAGAGACCCGCCGCGGGTGCCGCTGTCGCGCCGTGGGCGAACACGCTCAGGACGACGGTCAGCATAGCGACGGTGAAGATCTCCTCGTTCATCGGAAGCGCTTCGGACTCGAGGGCGACGATCGCAAATACAATCGTCGCGATGCCGCGCGGACCAAACCAAGCCACGAGCGCGCGGCTCCAGCGATGAAGGTCGCTCCCGATGAGGCTCAGGGCCACGGGGACGATGCGCACCAGCGTCAGCGATGCCACCGCGTAGGCGACATGCTCCCAGCTCGATTGCGTCAGCGCCGGCAGCGCATAGAGACAGCCCACAAAGATAAACACCAGGTACATGAGCACCTGACCTTCGGTCTCGACGAACTCATGGAGCGCCTTACACGCCTTCGGCGCCACCGCGCCGATCGTCATACCGGCGACGAACACGCTGATGAAGCCATTGCCGTGCACGGCTTCGGCGGCTGCGTACGCAAAAGTCGCCATCGCGAGCCCGACGATCGCTTGCTGTGACTCGCCGACGAGATCACGTCGCTCCGCCCATTGAACCAGCCGACCACCCACGCCGCCAACGAGCAGCCCCACCAGAGGGCCGACGGTCACCTGGAGCACGCCAAACAGAAGCCCACCACCTTCGGACATCGACGCGATGGCGATCCCAGTGACGACAATGGGAACGGCGATCCCATCATTGAGCCCGCTCTCCACGGAGAGGCCGCGTCGCAGCCCTTCCGGCAAGCGCTCGTCTTCGACGACGGCCTGACCCAGCGCGGCGTCCGTCGGAGCGAGGAGCGCAGCGAGCACGAGGAGTGAAGCGAGCGGCCAGTCTGGAAATAGAAGCGCTCCCACGCCCACGCCCGCGAGGATCGTGAGCGGCATACCGATCACCAAGAGACGAACGGGGAGCGAGAGCCCTCTGCGAAGCGCGCGCACATCTATTTTCGATGCGTCGGCGAAGAGCAAAAAGATAAGCGTGAACTCCGCGAGGAGATGCATCGAACTCGGTTCGACGTCGAGCTCCAACACGCCGAGGGCCTCGCCGGACACCAGCATCCCAGCCCCGACAAAGAGCATCGGTCCCGTCAGGGGAAAGCGGCGAACGGATTTCGACACGAGAGCGTAAGCGATCGCAACACCGGACAGAACAATGAGCGCGAGTACTTTCACGAGGCGCTTTGCCTAAGCGCCAACGCCACCAAAAGCAGCGCCCGTCAGCTCGGCGATATCGCGCTTGTAGGTCGTGAGATCCGCGAGGGAGAACCCGCTGAGGGAGTCGTGACCGCACGCACGTGCGAGGACCTGCATCAGCTCCGTGGTCGCGTCAAAGAAACGCTCGAGGCGCTTTGCGCTCTTCTCGATCTCGAGGCGAGCCCGAAGGTCCTTCTTCTGTGTGGCGATGCCAACAGGACAGTTGTTCGTATGACAGGCGCGCATCCCAAGACACCCGATGGCCTGCAGAGCGCTATTGCTCACCGCCACCGCATCCGCGCCCAAGGCCAGAGCTTTGACGAAGTCGGACTCGGTCCGAAGGCCACCAGTCGCAACGAGTGTGACATCACGGGCGCCGCTCGCGTCGAGATGGCGACGGCTTCGCGCGATCGCCGCCATCGTCGGCACCGAGATATTATCCTTGAAGATGGTGGGCGCCGCCCCTGTTCCGCCGCCACGACCGTCCATGATGATGTAGTCCGCGCCCGCCTCAAGAGCGAAGTCGATGTCGCGCTCGATGTGCTGGGCCGAGAGCTTGAATCCAATAGGGATGCCGCCGCTGACCTCACGCACTTCATCCGCCAAGGCACGAAAATCCGCCGGCGAGTTCAGGTCCGTGAACGTCGACGGCGACACCGCCGGCTCGCCTTCCTTGAGCCCGCGAACCTTCGCGATCTTGCCCTTTACCTTGTTGCCCGGCAGGTGGCCGCCGGTGCCCGTCTTCGCGCCCTGGCCTGCCTTGAAGTGAAACGCTTGGCACTTCTTGACCTTGTCGATGGACCATCCGAAGCGAGCCGACGCGAGCTCGTAGAGATAACGAGAGTTCTCCGCCTGCTCTTCGGGCAGCATCCCACCCTCGCCGGAACAAATGCCGGTACCAGCCAGCTCAGCGCCCATGGAGAGCGCGATCTTCGCTTCTTCGCTGAGGGCGCCGTAAGACATATCGCTGACGAAGATTGGAATCTTCATCTTCAGCGGCTTCTTGGCGCGAGGCCCCAGAACGAACTCCGTGCTCACGGGTGCGTCGTCGAGAAGCGGCTTCTTCCAAAGCTGCGCCGTCACGATCTGTATATCTGCCCAACGCGGGAGCTCACTTCGTCCGACGCCCATAGCGCTCATCGCGCCGTGATGACCAAGCTTCGAGAGTCCGTCGCGTGCCAGCTGCTGGATGTAGCCGTTCTTCTCTTCGTCTTTCGTCCCGTGGGGGTCTTGGTAGAGCCCAAGATATTCTTCTCTCGCGTAGGGCTGCGGATGGTCCGCGGCCCACGCGTCGATTTCGGCGCGATCGATGATCACGTTTCCGTCTTCGATCCATGACTGAAACTTCGCCAGGACCTCCGCGTTGTCGTAAGCGCTGACGCCGGTTTCGATGCGGTAGTCCCAGCCGTGCACGCCGCAGATCAAGTTCTCGCCTTCGACGTGGCCATCCGACATCAAGGCGCCGCGGTGAAGGCAACGTCCGTACAGAACGCTGACGTCTTCGCCGACACGCACCACAACGAGATCGACCCCACCAGCAAGTGCATAGGTCGGGGTCTTCTCTTCAAGCTCATCAAAAGAGAGGAGCACTTCGGGTTTTGTTTCGAGGGTCGGCAATGTTCGCATGGCGGCACACTACACGCATCACCTCGCCTGCGTCACGCGTGCTGGACGCGGCCCTGGGGAGCATTTTGAATCCATCGCCACCAGAAGATCGGCGCCGCGATAGGCGTCGCGAAGAGCAGCGCCGCCGCCCAAATTCGTCGACGGGCGAAGGAGAGCGGCGCGCGAAACAGGTGGCTGCCGAAGAAGACGAGGCAGAGTCCACACCAGAAGAGACCGAAACCACCCAGGAGAATGTTGACCGGGGCGCTGCTCATGAACGCGGCGAAGAACGCCAGCGCAGGCACGACGGCGACGACGCCCCAAAGAGCGCGAGTCAGCGGTCGCAAATGACGTGGAGCGTGGGGACGCTCCAATTCCGTCTGGCGTGCGAGTTCAAGTTCGGGGATCGTGACCGGCGCCTCTCGGACGGGCGCGGGTTTTCCTTCTGCGAGTGTGTTGTGTTGATGACTTTCCATGCCCTTCAACAGTGCAGGGACAGTGCCAAGGACGTATTCCCTGCAAATCAATGCGCTGGACGCCCTAAGGTGAGGCGCTCTTGCGAGGCGACACCCAATTGTGTGACGTTTTTGTTCGATATTCGCGAATTTCTTCTTTGAGAAAGTCGAAGCGTCATGCCTCAATAAGCACGAAAATTCTCCGTAACTTATCCACTCCACATGCATCCTAGCGCCATGCGTTCGCTCGCTCTTTCCCTCGTGCTCCTCGTCTTTGGCTGCGAAGCGATCTTCACGGACCTCAGCTTCGATGCGGGCAGCCCAGACACCTTTACCCCAAGCTTAGACACGGGACCGCCAAGGCCGAGGCTCATCAGCGAGGGGGTGTTCGAAGGACGAGGAGGCTACTCGGCGACGGGAAACGTTCGCTTCGAGCGAATCGGCGGGGACTTCCAGGTCGTCTTCTCCGATGACTTCACGAGCGCTGACGTTCCAAGCCCCATCGTCGTGCTCACGCGAGACTCAGAGATCGAAACTCCACTGGACCGGAATGACGTCATCCTCACGGTCCTCAGCGCCGAGCAAACCAGCGGAGCCGGCACGTACATATCCAGCGCGCAGTTCGTGCCGCTGGAGGGTTTCATCTTCATCTACTCCGAGGCCTTGGGCGTGGAAACCGCCCGCGCACAAATGGTGGCGGTACCGTGAAGCGCTCTCTTCTCTCTGTGGCCATCATCGCGTCGACATTTGTCGCCGTGTCCTTCCGCCCGAATGACGCCGAAGCTCAAGCGTGGATTCGCGATCCCGGCTCCGTCTTTGTCCAGCTCAACTATCGCCTGATTCGCGCCGATCGGCAGTACGCACGCGACGGCAGCACGAACGACATTCGCCCCTACCGTCAACACACCGTGGGCCTCTACGCCGAAGCTGGTGTCGTCGATCGCTGGCTCATGCTCGCCGTGGACGGCGAACTTCTCCGTCGCGGTGTGATCCCCGAACACGGCGCCGTCACGGGCGTCGGCGACTTCGGCATCGCCGCGTGGACGGGTCTCATCGAGGCGCCCTTTCGTCTCGCCTTTGGCGTCCATGTTGGGATCCCAACGGGCGATGAAGATCCGGACAGGCCGGTCCGAGGCTTCGACATTTTTCAGGCCGCCCCCGGCTATGCGATCCCGGACCTGCTCCCCACCGGCGACGGCGAAGTCGACGTCGCCCTACGCTTCGCTGGCGGTCATGGCTTTGGCTGGCGCAAGGTGCAGCAGTATGTGCTCGCCGACGTCGGATACATCATCCGAACCACGCCGCGAGGGATCCCAGGCGGACAACCACCGAGCGACATTCGCGACCAGTTCTCGTGGCGCGTCGAAACCGGGATTCGCATCGACCGTCCGTTCATCGAACGCTTCTGGTTCGTCCTCCGCGTCGGCGGCCTCGTCATCGTGCAGAACCGCGACGAGAACAACACAGAGGCGGAGCGCTTCTCCGGCCTCGGTGATGATGTCGAATACACGAGCTTCGGCGTGGAGACCTCCTTTCGCATGGTCCCACGCTGGAGCGTCAGCTTCGGCTTCGACGGGGCCTTCGCCGCACGCAACGTCCCCGCCGCGCCCGCATGGAAGCTTGGTCTCTCCTACGAGATTCAGTAGAGCGAGGGAGCGCGTGGGCGGGTACTCTCTCTGAATGCGCATTGCTCTTCTCGTCGTGTCCCTCGCTCTTTTCACCACATCGCCGCTCGCCGCCCAAGGGCCCGTCGACATCACCCTCGGGCATGGATTCGGCTGCGGCCTCAACGCGGACGGCACCGTCCGCTGCTGGGGCGCTTCTCGCTCGGGCCAGTGTGGCGTCGAAGAACGGGGTGTCGCGGCCACACCCATCGCCGGTCTCAGCGGCGTCGAAGAGATCGATGCCGGCCACTCCCACGCCTGCGCACGCAGCGGCGGCGACGTTCAGTGCTGGGGCCACAACCAATATGGCCAGCTTGGGCCCGCCGGCGCCGGAATGGAGCAGAGCACCTCGCCCCTCGCCGTCTCCGGGTTGCCACCCATCGTTGAGCTGGGCGTCGGCAACTTCAGCACCTGTGCTCGCGCAGAGAACGGGAGTGTCTGGTGCTGGGGCTACGGCGATTCAGGACAGCTTGGCCCACGCGTTGAACGCAGCGCCACGCCCGTGCAGATTCCGCGGGTTCGCAACGCCACGAAGCTCTTCGCAGGCCACAACCACTTCTGCACGCTGGACGTACGCAACCGCCTGACCTGCTGGGGAAGTAACTCCTACGGACAAGCCGGATCGCGTCGCGGTGAACGCTCCCCGCCACACGTCGTCCGAGGCACCGGCTCGATTCAAAGTGTGGCGCTCGGCGCGAACTTCAGCTGCCTCCTCAACACGGACGGCGGCATCCGCTGTTGGGGCGAAGCTTACGGCTACAGCGACAGCGAGCGGCCCGGCCCGCCCCATCAACTCGTCCGCCACCCGAGAATCGCCAACGTCACGCACCTCGCCCTCGCCGGCGAAAACATGTGCATCATCGTGGGGGGAGTTCCCAAGTGCCTCGGTGTGAACCGCCGCGGCGAGCTTCATGTCCCTAGTCCGGAAGATGGCAACGTCGTCATCGTCCCCACGTCCGTCCCCGGCGCGAGCAACGTGACCCGTATTGAGATGCATGACCGTATCCAGTGCATCGCCGGCGACGCCGGCCCCTGGCGCTGCTGGGGCTGGAACCGCGGCCGCGAAAACGGCGCCGGCGTAGGCTCAGGCGAACGCGACGTCACCACACCGACGCCACTTCGGTGGTAACGGTCTAGCGTGGCGGGCGAGGAAAGAACGCCGGCGTATTGGCGACGTACGCTTCGAATCCGGGCTTCGTCTTCGCCAGGTGTTTGTCGAGGAGCGACACACCTGAAACACGGAGCAAGAGGAACGTCATCAGCAGCGGACCAAGGAACGCGAGAGCTCCCCAGAGCGGGCCGGCATCCAGTGCGCAAAGTCCGAAGCCCCACCACATCGCCGCGTTTCCAAAGTAGTTGGGGTGCCGCGTCCACGCCCAGAGCCCCGTGGTCAAGAGCTTGCCCTTGTTCTCGGGGTTACGCTTGAACACCAGCAGCTGATAGTCGCCGCCCGCTTCAAAGACGAAGCCCAAAGCAAACACCAACGCGCCGGCGATATCGAAGAGGCCGATGGCATCTGGGGGAGTGCTCAGCGCCGCGAGCTGAAGCGGCGCCGACACCACGAAGGCCAGCGCCCCCTGGAGCAGGAACACTTGAAAGAAGCTGAACCACCAGTAGCGCTCGACGCCGTAGTGCTTCCGAAAAGCCACATAGCGAAAGTCCTCGGGCTGGCCCCAGTTGCGCCAGAGCAGATAGCCGCCGAGTCGCGCGGCCCATGCGAAGACCATCGCTGCGAGGAGCACCTTGGCTGGAGAGAGAGAGCTCTGCAGGAGAGTCGAGGCCGTAATGATCGCGAAGAGCGGCGCCCAAAACGGGTCGACGATGCTCACGTCGCGCTTGAAGATGCTCACGATCCACAAGAGCGACACAGCCGCCAACACAACAAGCGCATTGATTCCAAGAGTTGTAAGCATCACCCAAGTCGCTCCAAACATATTCGGCCCACGAGCGCAGTCACGCCGGTCAGCACCACCCCCCATGCGATATCGATGGGCACTAAGATGGCCGGCCAGCCCGCTAGAATGGACCAATTCGTGAGCTCATACGTGCCATACGCAACGAAGCCTAACGACGCGCCGCGCTTCAGCGCATCGCGCCGGCTTGAAGCCAAGAAGACGGCGAAGCGTCCGACCACGGTCACGTACATCGCGTAGAAGATCAGCGCCGCCGGCCAATACACGGGGGTGCGCCGGAGGCTGCCGAGGGCCTCGTCGTAGATGGGCTTGGCCAGGATACCCAGGAATAACAGGTCGAGGACGAGCAGCGTGAGCGCGACGGATGCGCCCACGACCATGACTCTGCGTGGCATGCGCGGGGTGTAGTACCAAACCGGCCCAAAGTCCCCGAGCTCATGAAAGCCACGAGAAATTGAGCACCTGAAACACCAGGGTGAAGCCAAGAGCTGCTTTGGCCTCCTTCACTAGACTTGGCGAGTACGGAAGCGAACCGACAATGCCTCCTTGCATAGAGTCTCGATAACCTTCTGAGACCACACGTTCCCGAAGGAGACAGCGCTGCCCCGCTCGTTCTCCAAGCACCCACGCTGGATGACGTCCGTTCCACAGCCGCCACTCGGTCCAGCGATGATGAAGAGCCCAAACCGTCGCGAGCGACACCGACGCCGCAACGAGTGGCGCGTGATCTGAGAGGTGAAAGCTCCCGAAGCATGGAGAGCTCAGGTAGTAGAGAAGCGGTTGCGGGCTGACGAAAAGCGAAACGCGGGCCAGCGCGGAAGGTTCCCATTGCGGGGAGAACCAGCGCACCGTCCACATCAGCAGAAACGCGATAAGCCATCCTCTGAGGTAACCGGCCTGGGAGTAGTCCGCGGGCTTCGCAGCGATCACGAGGAACGCCAGCCACAGGCCAAGGGCGAACCAGCGCGCGTGGATCGTGCCGCGGGTTCCAAGCGGCGAGAAGAGTCTGCGGAGTCCACGCTGGAAGAGGCGGAAGATCGCGAAAGGACGTATGCGGCCAAGGCAAACGCTCAGCACAACAGTGACTCCGGCGGCTACGCCGAACGCCTGCAGCCAGAGTATGGTTGCATCGTAGGGGGGCGCGAAAGTTATTAGACCGTGCTGGAGTAAAAGGACCGCCGCCGGCCAGAGAGTGGTTCGTGTTGCGACGCCCCAAGCGACCAACGCCAAGGAGAGGCCGAAGAATCCGCCTGCGTTGGGAATCAAGATGCAGAAGGGCGCGACAAAAAAGCAGGTCGCGGCGGTGGAGAGCCTGGTCGAGGAGAGCGCCATCGACCCTCTTACAGCAACGCACGTGCCACACTGTATTCGGCGAAACGTCCTGTGCTTTCAGGCAGAGCGTCCTCGCCGAATGACAGCCTGTCGAGGTGCCCGGCTAGCGAGCGCCGTGTTGTCAGAGCATCGACTGCATCGAAGCCGCGAGGCGCGCGAGGCCCGCTGGCATCTGCGTTCCCACATGAACGATCTCGTCCGTCGGCGGGTAGCGAATGACGTTTCGCTCCTCGCGCGAGGCGCCATTCTCATCCGTCAATGTCCGCGTCACCTGAACACGCGCGCCTCGAATGCCGGACTGCGTGACCTCGCGTGTGCCAATGAGCAGCGCCGGGTCCTCGACGGTGCGCTCGCCGAACGCCTGACGACTCAGGACACGGCGGCGCACGCTCGCTGCGATGGGGCGCGCTTGTCCGATGAGCTCGACGAGCATAACGCCCTCGCTCGCGTGGGAGAGGACCTGAATCGGAAAGTCGAAGGGGTTCGAGAGCACGAGGTCGAGGTTGGGGTAGGAGACCGTCGCGTCGAGGCCCATGGGAATGTAGCTGCTTGGTCGGCTGTGAGGCCGCGCGTCGACAACCTCAAGGCCCGCCCGAAGCGCCGCCGCGTAGAGGGTGCTCGCCACCTGGCAAACGCCGCCGCCCATCCCCGGAACGAGCTCGCCGCTGTCGATGACCATCGCGCGCCGAAACCCGTTGGCGCGAGTGCGCGCGCCGACGGCCTCATTGAAGCTCAGCGTTCCGTGCGGCGCGATGATGGTTTGATGCAGGAGCTCCGCGGCCCTCCGTACGTTGTGTCCACGCCC
>JBLHKB010000003.1:0-51960 GCA_047619315.1 Polyangiales bacterium | reverse complement strand
GCAGCCGCCAGGACGCGCGCGGTGACTCGCAGCTCGTGTCGTTCTGGGATGATCACCCAGCTCTGACGTTGGGCCTCAGGTGCTATGAGCACGTCGATGCCTTCTACCGACAAGAGCAGAGGCTGGTTGATGACCAAACGACACGGGGTCGTGCAGAGTGAGTAGCGGCGTGCGTAGCGCTGTCGATATAAAACGTCTCGGTGCAGGTCGAGGCTGTGTTCAAGGTGAACGTCCGTGAGAGCGATCACCTGAAACACGTCGCCGCGTCGCGGATCTCGACGGCGTTTGAGTCGGTCTCTCGACGCGGTTCCAGTCGCTCCGAGCGCGCCGGCCGCACAGAGCGTAGGCCAGTCACCTGTCGCTCTTGTGCAGAGACGGCGCTGGCAGAAAGCAGAACCAACAAGATGGCCAACCTCATGGCCGCAGCCCATTCACCCTCGTATCGTCGCCACCGACGCGAATCTTCATTGAAAATGCAGATCGAAGGGCAACTTCGCGAATGAGTGAAGACTTAGCCGGCTGGGGCGACGACTAAGAAATAGTACGCGGCGGCGCCGGCTCCAGCGAGGAGTAAGAGGACGAAGGCCCAGAGGCCTGCGCTGGATTTCTTTACGGGTACAACGTCCGGATCAGCATCGGCCGCAGGCGGTGGAGGTGCCAAACTTGGTGCGAGCTCTGAAGCGAGGTCGACGGCAGGGTTGCTGGGACTGGAGTCGTCTTCGAGGGCGGCGAGGCCTTCGAGACCTTCGATGCCGGACTCGCGCCACTGGCCGGATTCGTCACCCGGAGGGCTGGCGAGAGCCCCGTGCACTTCGTCATCGCCGCTGAACCAGTCGGCGGGGTTTTCGAAGAGGCCAGCGTCGAGCGGCATGGCACCGTCGGACTTTGACGCCGGGCTGGCTTCTTTGCCGAGGTCGACCTCGTCTATGTCGTCGAGGGACGTGAAGCGAAAGAGCTCTTCTTTGATGAGCTTGTCGATGATCGACTGCTGCTTGCTTGAGGTGGGCGCAGTCGCACCGGTGTCGGCCTCGAGGGTGGCCTTCACGAGATTGGCGATGTCATAGGACGTCACCTTCATCTGGTGACCAAAGAGGTAGCCGGCGAGGGCATCGCCAAAGTCGCGTGCGGACTGGAAGCGCTCGTCGGGGTCGCGGCTTAGACCCTTGGCCAAGACCGCCTCGAAGTCGGCATCGACCTCAGGGCGAATGCGCGAAATCGAGGGTACGTTCGCTTCTTGGACGAGCTTGACGGTCTGATAGTCGGTTTCGCCAAGGAAGAGACGGCGGCCAGCGAGCATCTCCCAAAGCACGATGGCGAGGGCAAAGACGTCCGCGCGCGCATCGACAGGCTTGCCTTCGGCGGCCTCCGGCGAGAGGTAGGAGAACTTGCCTTTGACGACGCCGGGATCGGTCTTTTCAAGCTGCGTCGTGGCCTTGGCGAGGCCAAAGTCCGTGACCTTTGTTTCGCCACGCTTGGAGATGAGGATATTCGGCGGCGAGACGTCTCGATGCACGAGGTCCATCTCGTTGCCATCTTCATCGAGGAGTTCGTGGGCGTAGCTCAGGCCGCGGCAGGCCTCCATGCAGAGGTAGATGGCTTCTTTGACGGGGAAGGAGCGGCCGAGCTGCCGCAGAACTTCCATGATCTTCTTGAGGTTACAGCCATCGATGAACTCCATGACGATGAAGAACGTGCCGTCGGCGGCACCGATATCGAAGACGCTGACGATGTTGGCGTGGCTGAGGCGAGCGCCGAGGCGTGCTTCATCGAGGAACATCCCGATGAAGTTTTTGTTCTCTGCCAAGTGAGGCAGAACGCGCTTGATCGCGACGCGCTTCTTGAAGCCTTGGACGCTCTGAGCTTCGCCGACGAAAACTTCGGCCATGCCGCCAGCTTCGAGGCGTTTTATGACGCGGTATCGTTGTTCGGTCATTGTGGAGGTTCGCTCGACGCGAATCGGTGGGGATTGTCGGACGCATACCTCACAACGTCAAGGATCCTTCGGGTTTGAAGGGCTCTTGAGAGTGGAGTCTTTGAACATCGGATCGTTCAAATGAAACCCGCGGGTCGGTTTGAAGCGAGTTTGCCGAACAACTCAGCTTAAAGCTCGGTTTTATCTGAAATTAGTCCTCTGTCTGAAACCTGGGCGAAACTGAATTGCATTGGGGGTGGGGACTTGCTTAGGTGGCGCCGTGCCTCGCAAACCTGTTCGCATTGCTCCCTCGATTCTCTCCGCTGATTTTGGCCGCTTGGCCGAAGAGGTGAAAGCCGTCGATGACGCCGGGGCAGACTGGATCCACGTCGATGTGATGGATGGGCATTTCGTGCCAAACCTGACCATAGGCCCCGTCGTCGTGGAGGCTGTTCGGCGTGCTTCGGACAAGCCACTCGATGTGCATTTGATGATCGAAGAGCCCGGCCGAAGCGTGGAGTCCTACGCAAAAGCTGGTGCAGACACCATCACGGTTCACCTTGAGGCCTGCACCCATCTGCACCGAGTTCTTCAGCAGATCCGAAGTCTGGGTATACGGGCCGGGGTCTCTCTAAACCCACACACGTCAGAAGATGGACTTCGCTACGTGCTGCCCCTCGTCGACAACATCCTGGTGATGAGTGTGAACCCGGGCTTCGGCGGGCAGTCGTTCCTCCCGGATGTTCTCCCCAAGATAGCTCGTATTCGTGCGATGCTTGATGAAGGAGGGCATGCAGCAGACTTGGAAGTAGACGGCGGAATCAAGGTCGGAACAGCACGTCAAGTGTGTGAAGCTGGAGCGGACGCCCTCGTTGCCGGTTCGGCCATCTACAAGTCAGGCGACTATGCCAAGTCGATTTCCGCCATTCGTGCGGACGCGGATGCAGCCTAAGTCAGGCATGAGTGAAACATCTATGAGTGACAGCCTTCATGAGTGACAGCCCAGGACTCACCACAATTTTCGTTGACCGAAAGGCGACGAAGAAGCGCCTCCGAAAAGCGAAGCTGGCCATCATCGACGGACCGGACCGTGGCAAAGAGCTCGTCATGGATCGTGAGCGCGTCACCATTGGACGCAGTGTCATCTGCGATCTGGTCCTCGCCGATAAGGCCGTGAGCGGGACTCACTGCGAGTTCATCGCGGATGAGAAAGGGTTCTTGCTGAAGGACCTTGGCTCGACCAACGGGACCAAGGTGGGTGAACTCAAGATTCGTGAGGTTTGGATTCGCAAGGGGACCGTTGTCACGGTGGGTCAAACCAAGATTCGTTTTGAGTCGCTTCAGGAGGAAGTGGAGATCGACCTGAGTCGTGAAGACCGCTTCTACGAGCTCATCGGCAAAAGCGTGCGAATGCGCGAGATCTTCGCGGTCCTTCAGAAGGTCTCCACGACGGATCTGACGGTGATGATTCGAGGCGAAACAGGCACGGGCAAAGAGCTCGTGGCGCGTGCGCTTCATCAGGGCAGCCCTCGCAATGAAAAGCCGCTCGTCGTTCAGGACTGCTCGGCGATTCCCTCAAACCTCATCGAGAGCACTCTCTTTGGCCATGAGCGAGGCTCGTTTACGGGTGCCTCGGATCGTCATCGAGGTAGCTTTGAACAGGCCGAGGGCGGCACGATCTTCCTGGATGAGATCGGCGAGCTGGAGATGTCGCTTCAGCCGAAGCTCCTTCGCGTGCTGGAGAATCGTGAGATCAAGCGCGTCGGTGGAGACAAAGTCATCCCCGTCAACGTCCGCGTGGTGGCGGCGACGAACCGCGATCTGCGACAGATGGTCAACGATGGGACTTTTCGCGAAGACCTCTACTATCGTTTGAGCGTCGTTCAGGTCGAGTTGCCGCCGCTTCGCGATCGACCCGAAGACATCATTCTCCTGCTTGAGTCGTTCCTCGAAGACTTCGCTCGGCGTTCGTTTCCGGGCGAAGACAAGAAGTACACAGTCACCAAAGATGGTCTGGCGCGGCTTCGCTCCTACCCTTGGCCCGGCAATGTGCGCGAGCTGAAGAACACAGTGGAGCGCGGCGCTTCACTGGCGGACAGCGATGAGCTTGGCGTGCGCGACCTGATGCCGCTTTGGCAAAAGACGCCACCTGTGGCGGTCCCTGGCGGCAACGTGGAGCAGTTCGTCGAAGACGAGATCCCTTTCAAAGAGGCCAAGCAGAAGGTCCTCGATGTCTTTGAAGCGAATTACCTTAAGATACTTCTCGAGAAGCACGCCAACAACATCACCCGCAGCGCACAGGCGGCGGGCCTCACGCGTTATCATCTGCGCGAACTCGCCAAACGCTACGGCATCCGCGACAAGACCTAAGCCATGTCTCAAATCGATACCAAGGGCCGAACCTCAAGCGCCGCCCCGCGCATCTTATTGGTGGGCGCGGGTGCCGTGGGCCAAGTGTACGGCCAGGCGCTTCAGCGCGCTGGAGCGCACGTTTCGTTCTTGGTACGCGCCAAGTACAAAGCCGACGTTGAGGCGGGCCTCCGTCTTTACCGCATCACGGGAAAGCGCGGTCGCAAAGCAGAGTTTTTCACGCCGGATGGCGTGTACGGCAGTTTCGACGATCTAAAAGACGAGCGCTTTGACCAAGTATGGCTTTGTGTCTCGACACCTGCAGCTCAGAGCGGCATCGCCGACGAAAACTGTGACCTTGGTCGACTTATTCGCCGGCTTCATGGTGCGACGCTCGTTGTGTTTCAGGTGGGACCGCAAGTCGGCAAGCTCGTGGAGGCCCTTGTACCCGCTAGCCAATGCTGCGACGCCGGCATCGCGATGGTTTCCTATCAAGCGCCCCTCGTCCCGGACGAAGTGCCAGAACCAGGGGTCGCTTACTGGACTCCCGCGCCTTCGCCTTTTGAGGGCGCCGACGATGAGGCCATTGCGGCGCTCCTTCGCAAGGGTGGATGTCCCGCGAAAGCCACACCAGGCACTCGCACTACGATGAGCTTTGGCTCGGCCACCTTGATGCCGACAATGGTCGCGTTGGAAGGTGCTGGTTGGAAAGTCAGCGGACTACGGCGAGGGTCGTGGGCTCGTCTTGCGACTCATGCTGCGCGAGAAGCTCGCAATATTGTCGCCGAGATGCGCTCAGCAAGTGTACCCGGCGCGATGAACCTGCTCGGACCTGTGGGCCTTAAGGGCCTGTCGTTTATGGCGCCGGCCATCATGCCTTTCGACCTAGATGTGTATCTTCGATATCACTTCTCGAAGGTCCACGACCAGACGCGCCTGATCATCGACCACTACGTGGGTGAAGGGGAGCGTCTTGGGCTTCCGACGGCGGAGCTTCGACAGCTCCGCGCTAACGTGTTCGGCAGCGCTTAGGCGGCGAGCAGTCTAAGCGTTCAGCTCGTTGGCTTCGTCCTCGCGGATGTGTCTCGGAAAGAGATCTCGCGGGGATGGCGGACGGTAAGGCGCGCCTTTAGGGGAGCGCATCCGGAGACGTGGTCGTTTGACGACAACCTCGTCGATGAAGCAGTCGAGCTCTTCTTCTGCTTTTTTGAGGTCGCCGGGAAGACGTGTCGCTTGGAGCGCTGTGTCTAGGGCGTTGGAATCAACACCTGCGGCGGCGAGGATCTGGGAGCGCAGGTCGAGGTCCTCCTCAGGGCTCTGCCTCGTACGAAGGACCGGCTTCTTGCGCGCCGGCTTCTTTCGAACAGCAAGTGGGATCGCCACGTGTTCTTCGTCCTCGTCGCGAGACAAGTCTGCGCGTGGAACGACGACGTCAGGAGCAAGCGTCTGAGGCACAGCGCTCTGCAGGACGAGCACGGGTGAGAGCGTTGTCTCGACGAACGCCGGGGCAGCGTCAAACACGGTGTCCGCGCCCTCAGCCTGCAGTGTGTCGAATGGGTCGGACTCATCAACGGTCGCTTCAACGAGGCTCAGCAGCTCTTCGAAGACCACCTTGGACTCCGCGGAAAGCTCAAGGGAAACCTGCGCTTCCATCAGCTCGGCCAGCGCCTCTTGGGTTTCTGTGGAGACCTCCACGGTTTCCTGCTTTTCGTCACCGGATCGTTCGGCGGACTCCAGCGTCACTTTCCCGTCATGGACACGAAGCGCAGAATGCGGTGCATCGAAGGCGTCTGTCGCGACGAAACCCACGTGGTGAGCGCCGGCACCCGATCGTCCGAACTCTTGCCCTTTGATGTAGTCAGCAAAGATCTGGTAGCGAGTTGAAGCTTCAGGCGCCGCAGGGGGCTCGCTGAGGGGGGCGACATCGATGTCGATGGATGGGAACCGTTCCGCTTCCGCGTCGATGGAAAAATCAAACTCGATGTCTATGGATGCGAATGCAGCGGCCTCGGCGTCGATGGGAAAGAGGTCCTCGTCGCTTGTGGCTGCGACGACGGCTGGAAAGACCGCGTCGTCCGAGAGGAGCGCATCGAGGTCCGCTTCGGTCTCTTCGGCGAGCGTCGATAGCGGCTTGGCTTCGCCATCACGGATGACACAGACCTCCTCACGGCGGCCGTTGTCATGACCTCGAACATCGATGATTCGACGGACGCTCACTGGGTTTCGAATGGCGGCTGGTGCCAGCGGCGAAGATGGGAGCGCTGCTTCCTTGGCGTGTACCTTGTCGACGTAGACCATCGGCGTCAGCGGCATCGTCTTTGTGCCGCTTCGGATCGGGGCGTCTTCTCGGGCATCTCCGCAGTTTTGGCGTGGTCCTGGCCGACTTGAGTCTCGGAGGATGGGAGCGGCTGTAAACCCACTGGCCGTTTGCTCTGTCTTGGCCTTCGCCTTCGTCTTGCACTGCGTGGTGATCGCGATCGTCGCATGCGAGGTCACGGCCTTGTCCGCAGGCATGGTGGGCTTGTACGTGCCTAGGGGAAGTGTCTTTCCACCCGAAAGTAGCTTCATGGGGTTTGGATCGGACACGTCATCGACGAGGATCCGGACCCCTGGAATCAGCACCGGCTCAACAGGCGCGAAATCAGTTTCCGCTGCCGTCAGAACCGCAGCTTGCGTAGCGGGTGCTGCTTCACGTGTGAACATCGCACCCACACCGCGAATCAGCATCGCGGGGTTCGGGATCCCTTGAAGATTGACGTCTTCGAAGGGTACCGCCGGGAGCGATCCACGGGCGCTGACGATCGAGCGCTTCAGATCGCTCATCGCGGATACGCCGGCGGCGACGGCACGGTCGAGGTCTTCGCTCATGGTCAGGTCATCGAAGACGGCTTCATGCGCGCCTGCGATGACGGCCATATCGACGAGCATCAACGGGTCCACCTCGATGGTAGCGGCATGGGCCCGAAGGCGCTCAGCATGCGCGACGTCACCATTCTCTTCGAGAAGATCCGCCATGGTTTCCCAGGCTTCCACCCAGCCACACTCCATCTGTGTCACGCGGCGCAGGGCGACCTCAGCCAGCTCTCGTTCGCCACGTGCCTTGAGAATGGTGCCTTTCACGAAGAGCGCATCGGCGTCTTCGCCATCGCGTTCAAGCGCGTAATCAAGCACCGTCAGGGCGTCATCAAATCGAGAGTCCGCGACAAGCGCATTCGCGAGCATCGCGGCATCGTCCGCGTGCTCGTCGTCGAGGAAGCGATCTTTACGCAGGGTCAGGCGATGAGCTTGCTCAATATCGGCGCGAAGGGCGCAGGCCTGAGCGTTCGTCGGGTCCATCGCATAGCAGCGCTCGACGGCGGCCCAGGCGCGACCAAAGTCCTCCATACGAAAAAGCTGTCGCGACAGTCGCAGCATGGGCTCGATCCACTCGGGCACCTGACGTGCTGCTTTGACGAGCAGCGTTCGGGCATCGACGTGTTCTCCGAGAGACTCCGCAATGCCCGCGCCGGTGAGCAGCAAGTCTACGTCGGAGGGGTCCTTGTGGAGCGCCGTCATGCACACGAGCCGAGCATCCCGAAGTCGATTGGCGCTGACGAGGTCCTGAGCGAGCATCACGGGCTCTTCGCTGTCGCCGACATTCTGATGTCGAAGAACACGCATCGTGAGCGCGCGCTCTTCCATTTGCCGAGAGTCGCCCGCGAGATTTGCTTTGTCGCCCATGGCAGGAGAATCGCCGGGCGATCCCAATGCACCAACAATTCGACAAGACGTCACAGATTTGGGCCTATTTGGTCGCTCCCCTATAGTGGCCACGTGTCCTTGTTGATTCGCTGCTTGCTGCTCTCTCTCGCTCTGACTGTGAGCGCGCAGGCTCAAGACTTCGCCCCTACGCGCGCCACCAGCGTTCGAATCGTCGACGCCGACTCGCCGGTCTTTTTGGCCGCACGCGGCGGCGCGCCACGTCGAGGCACCATCGCCCTTGGGACCCATCTGCCTCTGCTTGGGCGAGTTCGTGGTGGAGGGTGTCCTACGGGTGTTTGGGCTCAGGTGGGCGAGTCCCTCTATATCTGCGACCGCCGGGTGGAATACACGACGCGGCCAGCGAGCGGCTTTATCCACCCACGAATTCGTCCGGGGGAGCTGCTGCCCTTCAATTACGGATTTGTCAGCGCAGATGGTGTCCGGGCCTTCTCTCAGCCCCAGGACTACTTCACCGATGACTACTACGAGGCCCTAGGGGCCGGATTTGGCGTGATTGTGGCGGGTCGAGAGACGTATGAAGGGATGCGTTTCATCCGAACGCGTCGTCGCCTCTACATCCCCGCTCAGTCCGTTCGAATGGCTCGAGGCAGTGACTTCGCTGGGGTCTCTATGGAGGAAGGCGCCCTCAACGTGGCTTGGGTCTCCGCTCGCCAAGCCTCTGTCCGCGAGGGGCCACGAGGGCGCAGCGTTCGCACCTTGGCCAAGCGTACAGCGGTTCGAGTGGGTACGCCGGAGCGTGGCTGGGTCGAGCTTTCTAACGGCGGCTTTGTTCGCACGCGTGACCTACGGATCGCTGAGCGGAGCGAGCGCCCTGAAGAGGTATCCGAGAATGGGACTTGGATTGACGTGGACGTATCGGCACAGATACTCGTTGCGTATCGTGGTGATACACCCGTCTTCGCGACGCTCATCAGCAGCGGGCGTTCAGGTCGTCATCATTCCACACCCATTGGCACTCATCGAATCTGGGTAAAGCTGGCGTTTTCGGATATGGACAACCTCCAACGCCAGGACGTTTCGCAAAACTACGCCATCGAGCGCGTTCCATGGGTTCAGTACTTTGAAGGCGCGAACGGGCTCCACGCCGCGTTCTGGCATGACGATTTTGGCCGTCGGAAGAGCCATGGCTGCATCAACCTCTCGCCACGCGACGCCCGCACGATTTTTGAGTTTACGGAGCCGCGGCTGCCGGTGGGTTGGACAGCGATCTTCCCACGGGACGACGAACCTACAACTTACGTACGCGTTCGTCCCTAGCCTGTTAGCTGTACAACTAACTCGCGGATGGCATTAGATCCCGCTGACGTCACGCTTCGTCGAGACGGTATAGGTCAGCGTGAAGGTACGTCGCTCACCCGCTTGTAAGGTATCGAGCCAGCGTACAAAGCCATCTTGGTCAGGCTGCTTTGAGTCTGCGCCATCGACCTTGATCTCGACGCTCTCCAGCTCCGAGACAGGCACCCGCTCGATGACCTCAAGGTGGTGGGTGGAGCGGCCGATGTTGGAGAGCTTCAGCTGGACCTTCTTCGTCTTGTGGGTCCAGCCGCTCAGCATCGAGCGCTTGGGGTCTAGGTTTGTGCACTCACGGGTCACGCGAAGGTCGTTTTCGGGGCCCCAGCCCAAGTCGAATTGTTCGCCAGGCGCTACGAAGAGCGTCTTGGTCTGCCCCACCGGGCCCGATTCGCGGATCAGGTCGACGGGACCCGCCAAGACGGGACGAGGGCTCTCATTGTTGAGCGTCGTCTTCTGCTGAACGGTGCTCTCAAGCTCGCCAACGACGAACAGGTGGGCCTCTGCGGGTGCTGTAAAGCTGCTCAAAGCAATGCGGTGGGGCCGGCCATCCGCGCGAACGGTGGCTTTGCTCGGGGCTTTCAGCAGGAGGGCATCACCGCCGTCATCGATTCCCGGAAGCTCAGAGGCGAGTCGGGCTGCGCCGGCGCTCTCGACCTCCTCTTCCCGCATGGCCACTTGGGTGCCAGGGGCCTTCTTCCGAACCCGCAGTTCGTCCGTGGCCAACTCGGGGGGGTCGACGCCGAGAGACGCGCGCTCCGTCGATACTTCGAGTTCTACGTTGCTCCAGTCTTCGCCAGTGCGCTGCCAGACCGAGGCCTGGGTCTCGAAATGCACCACGCTCCCTTGCCAGCGCGCGCGGTGTTGAGGTCGCCAGCACGCGCCCGGTACCGCGTAGCTGATGTCTAGCTGAAGGTCGCCGGCGACCTCGCTCATGATGCGAAGCTCCAGCCATGCGCACTCTTCGGAGCTTGTGCGGCGAGCATCCCGAAGCTGGACGCGGATGTCGCTCAGCACCTCGACGGCGTCGTTGGCGATCTGAACACCTCTGGCGATCGCCTCATAAAGGGCGGAGAGTCGCTCGGCAATTTCGTCGAAGGTCGCCAGCCATGTGCTGGACGATTCTCTGCCCCAGGCCACGTCCTCTCCGGCCTCCACGGCACTTCGGGCAGAGGCCTCTTCCCAATAGCGGAGATCTTCACGCGAAGCGTCGAGGGTCGCGTTGGCCTCTTCGCTCTTTCCAGCCGCGCCTCGTTCAACGTCCAAAAGCTCTTGAACGCGGGCGGGTTGCTCTTCGTTTCGGTGGACCCGAAAGCGACGAACCCGAGCATCGAGCACGCGTGCCGTGCCCACTTTGACGACCAGCGTCTTGTCGATGAGGGCGGGGGCGACGCCTTCGATTCGTAGCTTCTGGACGCCAGTTGTGAGCGTTATGGAGGCTTCTCGCTCGATGAGAGCACGCTCTTCCAAGACCGTGACTTTCAAGATCGGGCATTCGATGGTGCGGCTATCTTCGCTCATGCGTCTCTCCGGTTCCCGCCAACGAGCTCGTTTTTAGACGCGATCTTGATGGTGTAGCTCGCCCCAAGGACGTGTTTTTCTCCGCGCGCCAGTGAGATCTTCCATCGATAGCCGCCTCGAAGAGTGTCGTCCTCGTTCTTGTAGGGGCTCCATAAGGGCTCGCTTTTTAAGACCCGGACCTCGATATCGTCTTCATCCTCGCGAAGAACCGGGATCCGTTCACGGATCTCAAGGATCGCGTTGGTGTCGATATAGCTGACCACCTCCACCTCGAGGTGATGCTCAAGCTCAAGGGAGCCACGCAGCATGCCCGCCACGCTCTCGTCGAAGCGGACATTTCGAGCGACTTTGATACGCTGTTCGACGCCAAGTCCGAGTTTCAAGGTCTCACCTGGGCTCACGACAGGCATCGCGCGGGCGAGCAAGAAGCGACCATCCATGTAGATATCGAGGGGACCGGCAAGAAGTGGTGCCTCGAGAGGGTCCACATCGATGAAGCGGAAGACTTCACGGCTTTCGCGAGGAACACACACAAACCGCGGCGTACTCTTGGCATCGGCCACGCACAGCGAGGCGCCCACCCACTTGCCATCGGAAGGAATCGTGGCGCTGCCTTCGACTTCAAAGCTGTAGTCGAAGCCTTCAACGGGGCGAGGCAGCACATGACCCGCTGGCTCAGGAGCGAGGGTCTCTCCGCTAGAGGCCTTCGATTCCCTGCCTTCCCGCCTGAGCTTTCCGCGACCCGAATCGCTCGCGGCGGGCATTCGTAAGTTGCCGAACTGAAGCCACTCATCGCCGGGACGAAGTGGACCTTCCATGGGTTCCATCGAGTCCATCGAATCCTCAAGATCGCTTGCGCCCCCTCCACGTCCATCATCGGCGCTCAGGCTCGCCATCGCTCTTCTCGGCGCTGCCGCTCTCTTCTTCGACCGTTGCCTGGGCATCGACCGCGACATAACCGGCTGTGCCTGGGCTATGGCCTCTTCATCCGTTCTCTCAGCGAGCTCAGCCATCGGGGCCCCGGGAGGCGGAGCGCCAGCCATGCCAAACGAGGCCGGCGCGGCCGGCGGCGGGGGTGGCGCCGCTGTCGGCCTGGGAATGGGCTTTTCGCTGATGGGTTCGCGAAAGCCTTGGTCGTAGTCTCGGAAGAGCGCGTCCACGCCACTTGGCGGTGGACGATACCCGCGCGTTGCGGGAGCGGTCTGGCGTCGTCCAATGCGAAGCGAACGCAGCACCGGTAGCTCGGCGTGGGCTTGTGGAATCGCCGTTGAGAGACGCAACCGAGCATCACTCCAGTCTTCGCCAGAGTGCTGGGCGATGAGCGCACGCGCTTCCAGCCGGACCTGGCTGAGACCCTCTTCGAGGCGAAGAACGTAGGACGGTCGCCAGGACGCCGTTGGCACCATGTATTCCACCCACAAGGTGCCCGCGTTGCCATCTAGGCTGAGGTCGACGGCCTTTCGAAGCTCGTTTTCGCGCGCCGCCACCGCGTTTCCTGCGCGCCGTCGCTTCTCCTGAAGGTCTTTGCGCGTCTCCACGGCCAAGCGAAGCTCATCGCCAAGTTCGACGCGCTCCTTCCCGCGGCGCTTGAGCTGAGCCCGCCGGAAATCGATGAGCTTTGCCCGCTCGGCGCTCGGCATCGCGACGGGGACTTCGCCTTCGGCCCGTGCGCGGGGCCAAATTGCGATGGCCTTGAGGTCTTGGACGATGCGGTCCACCGCCGCGAGGCGGGCTTTGGCGACACGTTCGGCCTCCATCGCGGCCCTTAGTTCTTTGTCGTGTGCCGGAAGCTCGGCCGCGTGGTCGTTTCCAAGCGCCAACACCACCACCGCTTCGCTGGCCATGGTGCCTTCTGCGCGCACTCGGAGGGAGCTTGCGATGAGCGAGAGGGGAAGCCCGAGGACCCGGCCTTTGGTCACACCTTCAGGAACTTCCACCTGCCGCCGGACGATGGCGCCCCGGCGAAATACAGTGACATCGTCGATGGTCGAGCGAAGGGGCGTCGGCTTCATGCCGGTATCCTACCCGATCGCCGTGTCCGAACGAACCACGGGATCGGGGCTCAGTCTTCAGGCGTGCTTGGGCTTAGAAGGAATCGCTGCACGTCGATGGGGCCCTCGAGCTCGCCCTCGGCATTGGGCGTTTGAAGTGCTGTGGCCAAGGCGCGGGCGTGCTCGTCCTCGTCGTTGATCGCCAAAACGTCGTCTATGGCGCCTCGGGCAAAATCGCGGTCGCCTCGTTGCGCATAGAACACCGCATCTTGAAAGCGTCGCCAGAACACTTGGGCCCGCGTTTCGCCATCTCGAAGGTCGAGGCGCTCCATGAGGTGCTGCCAACGCCGACTTTGGTCCTCTGCTCCTTCACGGCGGTCGTTGTCACTCGCATTGGCGTTGACCACCTCGTAATACGCGCCACGTGGAATAAGTGTTCCAAAGAGCGCGGGGTCCACACGCGGATCGAGCTCCAAAAGCACAGGTCGGTCGCCAGCGAGACTCTGGAGGTCGCTGAGGCGTACATGGCCGACCATCAGAACGCCGCGTAGAAGGTCCCGAAGCTCTGGCTCTTCCGTGACGAGGTCATCCACCATGCCCGGATAGGGCAGCAGCGGGACCGGGACGAGGGTCACATCAGGGCGAAGGCGCTCCTCCGCCTCGCCACCCCAATAGCGGAAGATCGTTTGGGGGGAATGGGCGATGATGATGGCGCGGTCCGGCAAGTCGCGCCGGATCAGATCGTCGAAGAGGTCGGCGTCGTTGAACCCAGCCAATGAAGCTCTCTCTGCGTGCCGCACAAACTGCCCCGCGCCTCCAAGGGAGAGAAGCACGACGATGGCGACCAGCCACTTGGGCGCTTGCCGGCGGGCGCCGACGATCATCTGCACGATTGTCGCGGCGAAGGCCCCCGCCATGACCACCAACGCCATCATGGCTGGGATGAGGTAGCCGAGGGCATCTGGGTTGTTGCGCACAAAGCCAAGCCAGGCGCGTGCGGAGAGAAAGATCACGAGGATGAGCGCCCAGATCACACCGACGCGGCGTGTTTTAGTCAGGCGTAGCAAGATGTAGAGCCCGATCAGCGCGCAAACGAGGAGCGCGACGTGAAGGCTGTCGGCGAGCTGGACCAGAACATCGGCAAAGCGCTCGCCGAGAGGCTGGGGCACGCCTGCGCCTTGGTTCTTTTGAAAGGCCTCGGCGCTCACAGTCCAATAGAAGCGGCTCGGGCTGTCTGGGTGCCCCAAGCGCAACGCGGCATCGCTCCCGGCCCGAAGAGGCAAGTAGACGTAGGTGAGGACCCCGGCGAGTCCTGCGGTCGCGGCGAGACCGAGGCCACGAAAACCGCGTTCGCGAACCCAGCGACCCAAAGTTGCGGCGGCGGCGGGGAGGAGCAGGAGCGCGAGCAGGTGGTGATTGGCCAGGGCCAAACCAAAGACGAAAGCGCCTGCGACGAGAAGACGCCCTTTGGGCGGGGGCCACTCTTCTTCAAAACGGATGAGCTGACTGATGACAAAAGCCAGCAGCGCGGCTTGCAGAGCATAGACCTCAGGACGGACCGCCTGAAACCAAAACCCAAATGCGCCTGCGAGCCACCAGGTGGAGCCGATGGCGAGAGGTGTGGCGATCTCTGGGCCGGTGACGGTGATGTAGGTGCTTCGCGCCGCGTGGTAGAAAAAGAGCGTGGCGAGCCCGGCGCACAGAGCGCTGACGAGAGCGACTCGGAAGGCGACGGGGCCGATGGGAAGCAGCATGGCGGCCCCATGGACTAGGCCGGCAAGGGGGTGACCTGGTGGATGCGCGATCCCAAGGTCCGCCGCCTGAGCCACGAAGGTCCCGGAATCGAGCCAATGGGCAGAAGGAGCACTGGTGGCCAGATAGACCGCTGTTGGGACGCCGGCTGCGAGCATCGCAGGTCGGGGCCCATCGCTCCACGTCATGAACTGAGGGTATCTGGCGGAATGGTTGTCACGTCAACTTTCGCGCCCTGGCGTTGCCGAGTGAACCAGGCAATGAAGCGGCATGAGCAAAGTGACGGATGGGCTGGACAGCGCCGCTGACAAAAAGACGGAAACTCAAGCGCTTCATGCGGTGGCGTCCAGCAATGCGGACGAGAAGCGCGCGTGGGAGTTGGCTCTGGAGTCCGGCGATACCTTGCAGTCGCTCATCGACGCAAAGGGCCCACCACGGCTTTTCCTGCATAAGGACAATCAGACCCCGGCGTGCAGCACCCACTACCGCGGCTACCGCTGCTGGATCTCAGGCGCCCACGGCGCCAAAGAAGCCCTGGAAGTGCTTGAGGAGTTCTCCCTCATCGACCTACCCCAGGACGCTCGGTGGCACACCGTTCAAGCCGCCGTCAACTTAGCCCACGAGCTGCGGGAGCCCGGTGCCCAACAGCTTTCCCTCGAAGAACGAGCGGAACGTGTGGAGAAGAAGGCGCTGACCACCAAGCTCCACCACGTTGTGGAGACGCCCCTCGAAGGCGCGGCGGTTCTTGGAGTGGGGACCGCAGCGGTTTGGTGCACAGCCCCTCTCGCCGCCATCATCATCGACCGCGGGGGTGCGCCGGCGTTTGCGGCATGGAGCCGGCGGCCCGTCGATGACATCGTCCGCTGGATCGACGAAGGCGCAACTCTCCCCAACGCCGCCGCCTTCCTCTAGGCGGGGCTGATGCAGAGTCAGGGGGACGTTGCAGACTAAATCACGGGCGCTACGTTTCAGGATGCCTCGCTTTCTCTTCGCAATCGTCCTCGCTCTCTCTGGCTGTGGTGATGACGACCGAGCCCCGACAGATGCCGGGTCCACTGACGTAGCCGTTGTCGACGCGCCGGACGCCGCGAGCGACGTGGGAACCGATGCGCCGGATGTGGCGACGCCCATCGATGCAGGTCCCCAGGACTGTGCGTCCCTCCTGCGTTCCAATACCGACTTTCTGCTGAGCGAGGACGGGCTGGCTATTCATCCCGCCGCCACCTTCGACGGCGAGAACCTCTGGCTCACGTACACCATCCGCGAAGGAGAGACGTCGAACTTTGACGTGGTGCTTCGCCGCGTCGCCTGCGACGGGAGCACGGGCCCCACTGTTATCGTCAATGATAGCGCTGATGGTGATAGCGACCTCGACAGCGACATCACCATCAGCGGCGAGCGTCTCCTGGTCGGCTATCAGACGGATGACCAGAGCGGAGAGAACTCGGCGATTCGTCCCTTCGTCCGCGCCTTCGACCTGAGCGGCGAAGCCATCGCGAGCAGCCAGGCGGTCGCACGGGAGCGTGACGGGGCGACGATCATGGCCACAAACTGGATGGTCCGCGTGGCCTCACGGCCCGGTGGATTCTGGGTCGCTGGTACTTGGGGCGTGGAAGAAGTCAGCGGCTTCCGCGGCTATGCGGCGCGTCTGGACCTGGACGGAGTGGAGTTAGCTCCGGCCGTCGACGTCGCACCCACGGACCAGACGGAATCTCAGACGAACCTCGCGATCAGCGACGGAGAGACGCCTTACGTGGCTTGGACAAACTTCGGCGACGCCTCGCAGGTCGCCAGCACACCCTTCGGCGGAAGCGTCACCGAGTTCGAAAGCGGGAGCATCACGGAAGACAACCCTGCGCTTTCGGGGGAGCTTCTTTCGCTCCAGGCCGGCGGCGGCGCGCGCCTCAGTATTCAGGTGCGCAACTTAGTCACCGGCGCCTCTGCGAGCATCGGCGGCATCTCAGATGCCAACGCCTATTCGGACATCGCAGGAAGCCCCGACGCCTTCGCCCTCGTATGGCTTCGCCAAGTCAGCGGCACACGAAACCGGGTCTTCGTGGCGAGCGGTAGCGAGACCGCCGGAGAGATGACTCTGAGCGCCCCCGTGGAGATCGACACTAGCGCTGACGCCGCGCCTTATCCGCCTTTCATCGTCGCGCTTGGCGAAGGTCGGTACTTTGTGGGCTGGACTCAGGTCGTCATGAGCCCGAACTTCCAAGTCCACGGCCGCATCGTCGAGTTCTAGCTTTCTAGCGAGGCGGGGTGCGAGCGCGCCAAAGCAGAAGGACCGCTAGCGCGAGAAGTCCAACTCCGCTCAAGAGGAAGAAGAGGTGCGTTTCCGCGAAGGGGTCCAAGGGACCGCTCAGTACCACTGGACGGCTGCCGTAGGGGAGCGTGCTGTAGCCGCTCTGAGTTTCATAGAACTGCAGTGGCCAGACGAATGGTTTGAGAATCAGTGCGATCGCGGCAATGGGGGCAAAGACGGCAGCACTTCGTGTCCATCGGCCCCAATAGAGACACGCGGCTCCGGCGGCGACCAAAAGCGCCGCGGACAGCGCATCGACTTCGTCGACGAGAGGTACGCCTAAATGCTGGCGGTTGTTGGCGACGGTTTCCGTGAGAAACGACGTGATTAGAAAGAGGCCCGCGCCAGTCATCAGCAAGCCGAGGAATAATCCTAACCATTTGACCACAGGGCTGGGGATTCGCGCTCGCAGACGCTGCGCTGCTTCCCCGCCCAGTGCCATCAGGATCAGGACTACGGCCACCACGCCGATGCCGACGGCGACCTCGGCAGGAACTTTGATCGAGACGGCGAAGTAGATGAACGCGTGGATCATGGCCTCACCTACGAAGCCTCAAGCCCGTTCTTCCCTCTGGCTTGCTTATGCGATGACCCGAAGGCGCTTTTTGGCGTCATCAGGGTCCCAGACGCCGCCGCTTTGCCACTTGAGGGCCATCACCTCGGCAACGGGTCGGCCTAGGATCGTCGCATCGGCTCCCGGCGGCGGCGCATCGATGACCACCGTCTCAAATCGGCCATGGTCGAAGGGCTCGCCAGCGGCGGCCTCAACTCGTCGCAGGACCTCGTGCTGCCCGTCTGCCTCGTATGTGAGAGCGCGGTGGATGCAGTAGGGGTTGTTGCCCGGTCGGCCCATGATCACCTGGGCCGTCCATGTGCATCCGCCCTTGCAGATGTCCGCGTAGTAACAGGTGCCGCAGAAACCCCAGAGGTCCTTGCCGGTTCGCTCAGCGATGAACGTGACGCGCTCAGATCCTTCCATGACCTCAGCGACGGGCGAAGTGCGCGTGTTCCCACCGGTGTAGTTCTCGGTGGGCAAGGAAGGGCAGGCCTTGATGGTGCCATCGGCTTCCACGCCCATGCAGTCTTTGCCCGCGCCGCAGCCGCCCCAATGGGTGCCTTCTTTACCGCCGAAGCGAATCGCCTCTTCGTACTCTCCGAAGTACCCGATGTTGTTCCCAGGGAAGACATCGATGTTTGCCGGCGAGAGCTTCTCTTTCTTCAGCCACGCGATGAGCGGGAAGAGCTCCAACAGATCGTAAGGCTGCAAGAGCAGCTCGGGCCGGTCCGCCGCGCGCCCCATGGGAACCGTGAGCTGAAGCTGCCAGGCCTGAACCTCGAGCTCGATGAGCAGGTCCGCCAGCGCGGGCAGCTCTGCCATGGTGAGCCGGTTGATCTGAGAGTTCACGCCAAGATGCATCCCCGACGCCTTCACGCGTTTGGCGGCCTCCACGGCGTTCCGAAACGAATCGCTCGTGCCGCGCTGGAGGTTGTGCGTGCGCTCCAGCCCGTCGATGCTCAGGGAGACGCCGCTGACGCCGGCGGCCACGGCACGATCGATGCGCTCCTGGTTGAAACCACGACCGCCCGTCGTGATGCCGCAGGAGATTCCCGCGTCCACGATGGCCTTGGCGATGATGTCCCAGTCTTCGCGCAGGTAGGCTTCGCCGCCGATGAGCGTGACCTCCAAGATGCCCATCTCCGCCAGCTGGCGAACCACATCGAGACACTCTTCAGTGCTCAGCTCGTCTTCACGCGCTTTGCCTGCCCGAGAGCCACAGTGCTTGCAGCCCAGATCGCAGGCGAGGGTGATCTCCCAGACGCAGTAGCGCACACCAGGCGCGTTGCCGTTCCGGAGCAGCTCTCGTGCGTCTTCCCTACGCGGGGAAGCGATGCCTTCACTCACTTTCGAGACGGAGGGGTCGGGTCAGGGCGAGACGGGGCGCGGCCATAGCGGGCCATGGGGGCCATATCCGGTGCCGGCTCGGGATCGAAGGGTTCCGCTTCCGGCTCTGCAGGCTCTGGCGTCGCGATGGGTTCAGGATCTTCCGGCGGTACCTGCTCTGGGTCCGCCACGGGCTCAATGGCAGGCTCGTCCAGGGGCCCCTCGGCGACAGGCGCCGCTCCGCCACACGCCATCGCGAAGAGCGAAGCGGCAAGGAGTGCTCCACGTCGTGACTTGGGCGCTTTCTGATCACAGAAAGGACAAAGGGTCTCACTTGGCGACGCGCCAGCCTGAACATGCCGACGACAGCTCGTGCACCGCGTCAGTCCATTCGTTGAAACTCGCTTTTCTACGCTCATTTTCGGTCTCCGCCTCAGTGTTCTGAACTCCGACAGGGTACGGCAGCACTTCCTTGGGACCAAGATCAACTTTTCTCGATTCATCGCATAGAGTAGGAAGACCATGGACTCACCATACCTCGAAGGGTCTTTCGCTCCCGCTCCGGCGGAAACATCGTCCGTCGCGCTGAAGGTCATCGAAGGCGAAGTGCCCCGGGATCTTTTTGGTAGTTACGTTCGAAATGGCCCCAACCCGGAGTTTCGTGCGGAGGGTCGTCATCACTGGTTTGACGGAGACGGGATGCTCCATGGGCTCCGCTTCGAAAACGGCGAGGTGCGATATCAGAGCCGCTGGGTGCAGACGCCTTCTCTTGAAGCCGAGCGCGCCGAGGGCCATGCGCTTTGGAAGGGCGTTCTGGAGAGCGCCAACACAAACCCGGACCAGCGCTACAAGGACACGGGCAACACCGACGTCATTGCCTACGGCGACGAGCTGCTGGCGTTTCACTACATGGGTGGCGCGGCGTGGCGGCTGCATGGCCAGACCTTCGAGACTCTGGGGCGACTCGAAACGCCGGCACGCATGAGCGCCCACGCCAAAGTCGACCCCGTGAGCGGCGAACTTATCTACTTCGACTACGGCGTGAAGGAGCCCTTTCTGACCTTTGGGCGCATTGCCAAGGACGGCACCCATGTGACCCAAGAAGCGCCCGTCGAGCGACCGGTTTTTCCCCACGACATGGCCTTCACCAAACGTTTCGGCGTGCTCATGGCGCCGCCGGTTTCCCTCAGCGCCAAGCACGCCGCCGCCGGTCGCTGGGGCGTCGAAGAGCATCCTGACGAGCCCTTCCGCTTCGTCTTGATGCCTCGCGGCGAAGGCGCCCCACGCGTTTTTGAGGCGTCCAACTGCTACGTCTACCACGTCGTCGATGCGTGGGATGACGGCGAGGCTGTCGAGCTGGTGGGGTTTCGCTCTCCGAAGCTCTTTCCCAAGTCCGACCAAAGCGAAGGTGCTCTAGGCGTGATGATGGCGAATCTGCGGCTCCGCGCCACGCTTCATCGTTGGCGCTTCGATCTGACTACAGGACAAACGCATGAAGAGCCCCTCGATGAACGCAACGCCGAGTTCCCCACCGTGGATCTGCGCCGACAGAGCCTCGGTTGCGAGCACGCGTATGCGATGACGATCCCTACGACGACTCCCCGTCTTCGCTTCGACGGTGTTCTCAAATACGCCGTCAAAAGCGGAGCCGCTGCCGGGGAACATTCTTTTGGCCCTGGCCGGACAGGCAGTGAAGTCAGCTTCGCGGCGCGTGACGGGTCGAGGGCGGAGGACGACGGTTATCTGGTGAGCCTCGTCCAAGACGAAGGGGCGAATCGTTCGGAAGCCGTGGTTCTGCACGCCGAGTCGATGGAGCTCGCCTGCCGCCTGGAAATTCCCACACGCGTTCCTCTCGGCTTTCACGCTTGTTGGGCGCCGGGAGCGGCCTCGTGACGGTCTTCGTTTTAGGCGGCGCGCAGACGGACTTTGCTCGGCGCTGGTCGCGAGAGAGCCTCGGCACCTTCGAAGGCATGGACGAAGTGCTTCGCTCGGGTGCGGACGCGGCGCAGATCGAGCTGTCAGAGATCGACGTGACGCATGTCGGCAACTTCGCCGGCGAGCAGTTCACGGGCCAAGGTCACTTGGGCGGATTCGTCGCATCCCTCGACGCCTCCCTCGTCGGCAAGCCCGCCTCCCGCCACGAGGCGGCCTGTGCATCAGGCAGCGTGGCGCTCTTGGCGGCGATGGCCGATATCGACGCTGGCTACTACGACCTGGCCTGTGTTCTCGGCGTCGAAGAGATGCGAAACGTCGACGGCGAGCAAGCGGCCAAGCACCTCGGCGCGGCCGCGTGGGTGGGCAAAGAAGCCCTCGAAGCGCGCTACCTCTGGCCCTTCATGTTCAACGAGCTCATCGACATCGTGGACCAGCGTCACGGCCTGGATGAGCGACATCTCTGGGCTTTTTCCGAGATGGCGTACAAGAACGCTAAGCGAAACCCCCTGGCTCAATCGCGTCGGTGGAGCTTCAGCGAAGCGAGCTTTAGCAACGACTCAGATGCCAACCCTTCCATCGAGGGCCGCATACGCCGGCAAGACTGCGGCCAGGTGACAGATGGCGCCGCGTCCATGTTTCTAGCGTCGGAGGCCTTCGCGACAAAGTGGGCCGCACGTCGTGGCGTCTCGCTGGACTCCGTGCCGCGCCTTCTCGGTTGGGGTCATCGCGTGGGACCCATGAGCCTCAAGGAGAAGATTCAGCTGCAGCCGAAGAGCGACGAAGTGCTCTTTCCCCACGTGCGCGACACTGTCCTCGATGCCCGCCGGCGTAGTGGGCTCTCATCCAGCGTCGACTCCATCGATGCAATTGAGTTGCACGACTGTTTTTCTATCACGGGCTACGTGCTCCTCGAACACCTCGGCCTCGCTCCAGTGGGCCGCGCCTTTGAGGCCATCGAAGACGAGCGCATCGCCCTGGGTGGCAGCTGCCCTGTGAACCCAAGCGGCGGCTTGATCGGCCTGGGCCATCCCGTTGGCGCCACCGGCGTCCGCATGCTCCTCGACGGCTGGCGCCAAGTGAGCGGAAGCGCCGGGGACATGCAGGTTGAAGGGGCGAAGCGCGTTCAGACGCTGAACATTGGCGGCAGCGCCACTACCGCCGTGTCCTTTATCCTCGGCTTTGGGGACGAAGCCTAGGGTGGACGTCTATCTCGTCGACGCGCTTCGGACGCCACGGGCCAAAGCGCGCGAGAGTGGCGGGCTTCATTCGTATCGCCCCGTCGAGCTCATCGACGCCTTGGTGAAAGAGCTTCAGGCTCGTCACGGGGAGCTGCGCGCTCAAGACATGCTCCTGGGCTGCGCCACCCAGAGCGGCGACCAAGGCACCAACGTCGCCAGGCTCGCCGCGCTCTGGTCCGGCCTCGGCGACGAGGTTTCAGGGCTAACGCTCAACCGTTTCTGCACCTCCGGCCTCGACGCGATTGGCCTCGCCGCAGGAAAGCTGGGACTCGGCGATGATGTGATTTTGGCGGGCGGCGTGGAGATGCCCTCACGTGTTCCGATGTTCTCGGATGAAGGCGCTTGGTCAAAGGACAGCAAGGTCGCCG
The DNA here is from genome assembly GCA_047619315.1 of Polyangiales bacterium. Classification (GTDB taxonomy): domain Bacteria; phylum Myxococcota_A; class Polyangia; order Polyangiales; family Houyiibacteriaceae; genus JBCCRV01. The sequence goes on along the minus strand of JBLHKB010000003.1, from coordinate 29,655 downwards.
AGCGAACGCGCTTTGTGCACATGGGCGTTGCAGCGGACTTGCTCGCGACGGAGCACAGTATCTCTCGCGAAGAGCTCGATGCGTATGCGCTTCGATCTCAAGAGCGCGCTGCGAAGACGTCAGCACATCCAAGTCGCATATCCGTCGGCGAATGCGCCAGCGACGAAACTCCTCGGCCAAATACAAACCTCGCGAGCTTGGCATTGCTCACGCCCGCCTACGGCGCCCTCGATGGCCCCGTACGAGATGCACGGCACACCATCGCCAGCTCACCGGCTTTGGCTGACGGAGCCTCGCTCTGTCTTCTTGCGACCCGCGCCGCTTGCGAGGCGAACGGCTGGACCACGAAGGCACGCCTTCGAAGCTATGCGAGTTTGGCCGTGGACCCTTTGAGGATGCTGCACGGAAACCCTAAAGCGTCTCGGCTGGCCCTTGAGCGCGCTGGATTGAATGTGTCCGACGTGGATCTTTGGGAAGTGAACGAGTCCTTCGCCGTGGTGCCTTTGCTCTTCGAACGTGAGCTGAACGTTCAAAAAGGCCTTAATATCCACGGGGGCGCGATCGCCCTCGGGCATCCGCTGGGGGCCACCGGAGGCGTGCTGACGAGTACACTCGTCGATGCGCTCCGAGACGGCGACAAGACCATCGGCGTGGTGAGCATCTGTGGAGGAGCCGGAGTAGCGACGGCGCTCGTCTGGGAGCGAATCTAGCTTGAGCCTAACCTGGTCGGTTCAGCGTCGTCGCTGAGGGCTAGGACGGCGGATTCGAACAGGAACTAACTTGGGCTCTGGGGCCAGAAACTCCGATAGCTTTTCGCCAATTTGCTGAAGTCCGCCTCGAATTGTATCGAGGATTTGGTCTGTCAGGGGTTGGCGGTCCTTTGTATCGCTCACTACCTTATAGTTGGTCCGGGGAGTAGCCCTGTCAATGATGTGTTCGAAAGATGCACACCGGCTGTGTGAGTGTTCTTGGGAAAGCTGCGTGGAATTGGGCCATCTGGCCGATTCCCGGCTATTTTGAGATTGTGACTCAACCTTCGACGATTCCCCGTGGCGGCCGCGCTCTCAACGAGAACGACTTTGTAGCCCTCACCGAGCAGATGTCCTCCATTGTTGAGTCGAGTCATCTCTTCAAATCCTTGGACCCCGAGGGGCGCAAAGCGATCTTGGAGTCGGGCTACCTTCAGAGCTTCAACCCCGCAGATGTGCTGATGAAGCAGGATGAGGCGGGCGACGCCATGTTCCTCATCTTCAACGGCACCGTCGCCGTTGAAACAGACACCGCGGGTGGAAAAATCCAGCTTGCTGAGCTTGGTCGCGGGGCATGCGTGGGTGAAGTCTCCGTGCTGATGGGCAGTCCTCGAACAGCCACCGTCACGGCCATGACCGAGGTGGATGCCATCAGCTTTGCCCGGCATCGAATTGAGCGTGTGCTCGCGGAGTACCCCAAGGTTCGTGAGGTTCTTTTGAAGCTCGTCGAGAGCCGCGCTCACGACACCATTGAAAAAATCATCGGTTAGTCCGACCGCTTGGCTCTAAGGTTCCGCGATGCACGTTCACCTCATCGGCGTTTGCGGTACAGGCATGGGAGCCCTCGCGGGCTTGCTCAAAGCGGCGGGTCATAGGGTCACGGGGAGCGATTCGGCCTTCGCGCCACCGATGGGTCCAGCGCTCAAACGATATGGCGTTGAGACAATGCTGGGGCCGAATTCAGACAACCTAAGCCCAGCGCCGGACCTTGTGGTGGTGGGCAATGTCTGTCGTTCGACGAACGAGGAAGCGCGCGCTGCCATCGATGGCGGGCTGGCCTATCGCTCGTTTCCGGCGTTGATGGAGGAGCTCTTTCTCGGCGAGCGGCGCTCATTTGTTATGGCCGGCACGCACGGAAAGACGACGACGACGAGTCTGATGGCCTTTTTGTTGCGAGAGGTCGGACAAGACCCAGGGTTTCTCGTGGGCGGTCTGCCTTTGGACTTCGATGCGAGCTTTCGTTTGGGGAGCAAGTCATCACCTTTTGTCATCGAGGGGGATGAATACGACAGCGCGTTCTTCGAGAAGTCCCCCAAGTTCTGGCGTTACAACCCGCACGCTGTGTTGCTCACCTCGGCGGAGCATGATCACATCGACATCTACCCCGACCGTGAGAGCTATGAAGCTGCGTTTCACGGACTCATCGACCGAATTCCCGAAGATGGGCTTCTTGTCGCCTACGCGGGGGACGAAGCCGTTCGACGAATCGCCACGCGTGCCAAATGCCGGGTGAGCTTCTACGCGTTGGACGGGGATGACTGCGGCGACGTCTCGCCCATTTGGATGGGAGCGCTCGCGCCGGCGAGCGGGGGTGTGACGCCTATCGATCTCTACGGCGGCGGCACGATGATGGGCCGCGTGCATTTCCCCATGAGCGGCCAGCACAATGCGCGAAACCTGCTCGGGGTCTTAGCCCTGGCCGCGGAGGGTGCAGGGGCAGACATGGCGAGCTTGATGAAAGCCTGCACGCGCTTCTCCGGCGTTCGTCGGCGCCAAGATCTGCTGGCTCTGGCCGGCGGCATCCACATCTACGACGACTTCGCTCACCACCCCACGGCGGTCTTTGAAACTCTGCGGGGCCTTCGCAGCAAGCATCCCACGGGACGACTCATCGTCGCCTTCGAACCTCGAAGTGCGACGGCGTCACGTCGCCTGCACCAAGAGCTCTACGCTCAGGCCTTCTCCCACGCCGACCTGGCGCTTCTGGCGCCCGTAGGACGAAAAGAGATCGCCATCGCTGAACGTCTCGACACGGCGCAGATCGCTCGCGAGATCAACGAGCGCGGCGGACAGGCGCTCGCCCCCGAGAGCCTGGACGAAGTGCTCGCCGTGATCGGTCGCGAAGCAAAAGCCGGCGACACGGTGGTGTTGATGTCGAATGGGACGTTTGGTGGTCTTTATGATGATGTGATCGCGGCGCTCACGCCGGTTCGGAACGAGGAGACACCATGATTAACACCGTGATCAAGGAAACAACGTGAACGCACAAGAGCTGGCGTCATTCGCCCAAGAAGTAGCCGCAGAGGCAGCCGCCCTCGCCATGCAGGGGTTTCGCAAACGCCCAACGACAACCAAGAAGGGCGCCATCGACCTCCTGACGGAATACGACGTCGCGGCGGAGCAGCTCATTCGCGCCCGAATCTCCAAGCGCTTCCCAGGCCATCGCATCATCGGCGAAGAAGCAGGCATGAGCGGAGAAGGCGAGAATGTTTGGTACGTCGACCCTATCGATGGAACCACGAACTTTGTCCATGGCCACCCGTTCTTTTGTACCTCCATAGCGCACTACGTTGGTGACAAACCCAGCGCGGCAGCGGTCGTCGCACCAGCGCTTGGAACCACGTGGAGCGCGGCGGAAGGCCAGCCAGCGCTGCGCAACGGCGAGGTGTGCAAAGTCAGCGACACCGCCGTGCTCGGCGATGCGCTCTGCGCGACGGGCTTTCCCTATGACCGCTGGACCAACGCGGACAACAACGAGCGAGAGTTCGCCGTGTTGCTCAAGAAGACTCGCGGCATCCGGCGCTGCGGAAGCGCTGCCATCGATCTCTGCCTCGTCGCGGACGGGACCTATGATGTGTACTGGGAGCAGAGCCTCAAGCCCTGGGATATGTGCGGTGGTGCGCTCATCGTAGCCTCCGCCGGCGGGCGCCTCACGGACTACGACGGCAGCGCAGCGGACCCGCGTGAGGGGCGCGTTGTGGCTTCCTGCGGCGGCGTTCATGACGCCGTATTGGCGCTTTTGAAAGAGGCTCGCGCCGAACCGAACGCGTAGTTGGACCAGAGGACTCGACTTGACCACAGGCCCTAGCCCGCAATGCTTTGACCATGCGCTCTCTCGTATGTCTCTTTTCGGTCCTCGTTTTCACCGGCTGCAGCGACAAGTCGCCGCCGACCTGGCCCGCAGACGGAATGCTGGAGATCGAAACGACAGCTAATAGCGCCACCCTTGAGTGGCCAGTGGCGATCGACGACACGGCTGTGACCCGCATCGTCATTCGTCTTGGCGACAGCAATGTCGCTGAGCTCGCAGGCGACGCTACGGATTACGAGGCCACCGGACTAAATGGCGAGACGGCGCTGCGATTCGTGGTCGTCGCCGTCGACGAGGCTGGAAACAGCTCCGAGCCACTTGAAGGAAGCGGCCTCACCTTGGACGGAACCGCACCACGCTGGCCCGCGGGTTCCGTGCTCGAGCACGTCGATGGAATGTTCCGCTGGAGCGCTGCCAACGACAGCACCGGCGTGAGCGCCTACGTCCTCAAGCAACGCGACGAAGAGCTCACTCGCACCTCCACGGGTATGTTTGCGTTTGAGGGCGACCCAAGCGGCGCTTTCGTTGTCGCCTACGACGCCGCCGGCAACGAGTCGCGCTCCTTGGCTTGGCAGGACGGCCAGACCCTCGAAGAGGTCGCCGAAGTCATCCAAGAGGCACTCCCAGAAGTCATGGGAAACCCAACACTGGCTCGTCCGCTCTCTCCGCGGCTCGGAAACGCGGTGGGACGTCTTCGCGACGGCGTGGTTCCCCGATTGGATCGAAACCGCATCAAGAACGAGCGGCTCCAAGCGATCGCTCAGATGCGTTCGCCTCGGTAAACGAGGTTACTCAGAAGGAGCGGTGGTCGCCGTGGTCGCGACGCTGAAGCGGTACGAGCGACCACATTGAATGTGGTCGCATCTCTAGTGTGGATTAGTGGTGCGGAGTCACCGGCGTCACCGGCCAGAACTCGCTCTTCTTCGCTTCTGTTTCCAGAAGCTCCATCAACGCGAGCAAGCGATGCTCTTCCCATGGGCGCCCGACAACCTGCACGCCGACGGGGAGGCCGATGCTCTTGGATTCGATGGACGCTGCGCGTTTGTCGAGTCGATCTCGGACGCCGGTTCGGTTCACTTCGTCGGGGCGAACTCGGCTGATGGGCACGACGCCGCAGGGCAGGTCGAGGTAGTTGTAGCGAGCGAGGTTGACGAAGGAGAGGGTGAAGTCGTGGCTCTCGCCGTGCGGAGGCGCGGGCGTGACGAGCGCGGGCGTGATGAGGACGTCGATGCCCTCGCGTTTCCAGGCGGCGCGCTCTTCAAGGCGGTGTCGGTTGCGTTCAGCGGTGAGGGCCCAGAAGTCGATGACGCGTTTTTCGCCGAGTGACTCGAGCATCTTCGGGACTCGGCTCTCGCCCATCATGCTGAGCGCTTTGGCGAGTGTATTGCGCGCCTGTCGGGGCATCTTCGCGAGGCGTCCCATAGTGCGAAGCGGCTGAATGAAGGGCTCGTCGCCCATGGCGTTGAAGAGGGTTTCGGTTCCGTCGGCGCTGATGCCTTTTAGGTAGCCGTAGACGATCTCTTCGACATTCGGGGGGTCGTAGCGGACGACTTCGACGCCGGCTTTTTCGAGGAGCGCCACGGCCTCGCGAATGGCTCGCCGGATGGAGGCGGCGGGGGTGAAGAAGCCGTCGTCTTCGTAATAGCCCACGCGAAGTGTCGTTGCATCGACATCGTTTGGGTCGGGAAAGGGATGGGGGACGACACGGGGATCGAAGGGCGCCTGTTTAGTGGGGTCGAGGGCGCGCATATAGAGGGCGAGGTCACGAACACTGCGGGCTAAGGGGCCTGTCTGGCTGCGGATGAACTCTTGGCCCACGATGGCGCTGGAAGAGCCGATGTTTGACCAGCGATCGCCGGTGGGCTTGATGCCGACGACGCCACAGAGCACCGCGGGTGAACGAATGCTGCCGCCGATGTCCGTGCCGATGCCCATAGGGCTCATGCCGGTGGCCACGGCCGCACCTTCACCACCGCTGGAGCCGCCGGCGCCATGGCCTAGGTTCCAAGGGTTGTTTGTTGTGCCGAAGAGCTCGTTGGTTGTCTCGAGGGGCGCGAGGAGTGTCTGGGGAACGTTCGTCTTGCCCAAGACGATGGCCCCTTCGCTGCGCGTGACCCTGACCGTCACAGCGTCGCGGGCGGCGGGATGACCGACGCGGCTGCGCATTCCAAGCGTTGAGGCGAGGCCCACTGTGTCGATGGACTCTTTGATGGACACGGGGATCCCGTGGAGAACGCCCGTCGCTTCACCAGACGCGCGCTCTGCATCGCAGGACTTGGCGCGCTCCATGGCTGAGCGCCTGAGCTGGTGGGCGAACGCCCCTACCTTGGGTTCGATGGCGTCTGCGCGTTCGTGAAGTGCCTCGACAATTTCTACCGAGGAGACCTCGCCGGCGTCGAGTAAGGAGCGCAGCTCCGTCGCATCACATTCAAAAAGGGTGCGGCTCATAGGCAGGCACTTATCGGTCTAGCGCCACTGTCGTCAAGCGCCGACGGGTGCTTTCTTTGAAGGCTCACCCGTCTGGTGCTCTACAATAGGTTATGCGCCCGCGTCGGCGAGCACTTGGCCCAGGCGCTCCAGATCGTCCTGAGGCAAGTACGGCGGCTTACCAGCCATTCGTGCCGCGTCTTGAACCTGGGCTGGCCGTTTCGCGCCAAGGACCGCCGAGGTGACGCCCTTTTGGCCAAGCACGTAGCGTAGCGCTGCGGTGGAGAGGTTCTCGACATCGTCATGGACCATGTAGCGAAGCTTATTGACGGTGCGAACACGTGTTTTGAGCGCGCCACTCGTCCACCGCGAGAAGCGATGGTCATGCTCGGCGAAGCGCCGATATTCGGTCCATCGCCCGCTGAGCAGCCCATGACAAAGGGGGCTGCTTGCGAGGACGCCACAGCCGGCGTCTTCGATGTCCGCTTCGAGATCTTTGAGGTTGTCGGCATGAAGCATGTTGACGGGGAGGCAGATCGCGTCGACGCCGATGCCGATGGCTGTACGCGCGACATCGACGTTCGCCGTAGAGATACCAAACGCTCGGATCATTCCCTCGGCCTTGAGACGCTTCGCGAGCTCGTAGACTTTTTCATCGAGCGCGACCTCTTCAGGCGGGTCGTGAAGCAGCCACAGGTCGATCCAAGCTGTGTCGAGCCGCTTGAGTGACGCGTTGCAATCGGCCTCGAGGCTCTCGAGGTCGAAGCGCTTGGAGATGTCGTCGTTTTCCCAAACAACTCCCGCGCGCGTGACGTAGCGAACTTCGTCCCGTTTCTCTTTGAAGGTCGCACCGACGATGGTCTCGGCGGAACCTGCGCCCCAGAGCGGCGCCATGTCGTAGACGTTGATGCCTGACTCGAAGGCGGCTTCAAGGGTTTCCTTGATGAGTTCATCGCTGACTGGCCCGCTCGCGCCGGTCAGCGCCCAAAGGCCGAGCGCTACCTCCGAGAAGTCCATGTCGGTCTTGCCGAGTTTGCGTTGCTGAACTTTTTCGCGCTCGTCGGCGTTGGTCTCGCTCACGCCCGGATACTACACCGGCTGTGGGTTCGTCGCGGAAGAAAACCACGAAGCTACGGGTGCGTGATATAGCCTTGCTTCATGGCTCGCGCTCGGAAACTGGTCGTCGTCTCGAATCGCGGGCCGTATCGGCGTGAAGGCGGTCGCTGGGTCCGTTCTGCGGGCGGTCTCGTCGCGGCGCTGCACCCGATGCTCGCCGATCGTGGTGGAGTCTGGGTGAGCGCGAAGCAGGCGCAAGACTTTGAAACCGTCGAGGACTCGCCGGCCGTCGCCTACGACCTCGCTGAAGTGCGCATCAACAAGAAGCTCCAAAAGGGCTTCTACATGGGCGTCAGTAACGCGATTCTGTGGCCACTGCTCCACAGCTTTCCCACCACCATGCGCGTGAGCGAAGCGCCCTGGCCGGACTACGTGAAGGCGAACGAAGAGTTCACCAAGGTCATCATCGGCGCCAGTAAGCCTGCGGATACTGTGTGGATCCAGGATTACCACCTGATGCTTGTTCCGGGCATGCTCCGAAAGAAGCGCCTCCGTTCGCGTATCGGTTGGTTCTGCCATGTGCCCTGGCCACCCCAGACGCTCTTCGGAATTCTCCCGTGGCGCCGTCAGATTCTTGAGGGGCTCCTCGGTGCCGACGTCCTCGGGTTTCACACGCAGGAGTACGTTGACCACTTTCTGGAGAGCGTCGACGCCTACACGGATTTCCAAGTCGACCGAGTACGAGGGGTGGTCAAGATCGGACGACGCTCCGTTCGTGTTCTGCCTGCGCCCATCGGAATTCCCGTCGACTCGCTCATGGAGCTGGCGGCGGACTCGCGTGTTGTGGAAGAGGTGGCTGAGCTCCGGGCGAAGATCGGCGATCGGCGCGTGTTCCTCGGTGTAGACCGCCTCGACTACACCAAGGGGATCCCCGAACGGATTCGCGCTTTTGAGCGACTCCTGTCTCGCTCTCCTGCGGCGCGCAAAGAGCTTGTCATGGTGCAGATCATGGTGCCGAGCCGAACGGATGTGGCGGCTTACGCGGAGCTGAAGGACGACATCGACCGCTTGGTGGGCGCCGTCAACGGTCGCTATGCCTCCACGGGCACGATCCCTGTTCAGTATTTCTACCGCAACTTTGACCAGCGCTCGCTGATGGCTCAGTACCGGGCCGCAGACGTGGCGGTGGTGACGCCGCTCCGGGACGGAATGAATCTCGTCGCGCATGAGTATGTGGCGTCACGCGTGGACAACGACGGCGTGCTTATCCTGAGCGAATTCGCTGGAGCCGCGAACTTCCTGACCGACGCCCTTCTAGTGAACCCGTATGACGTGGAGAGCATCGCCGACGCGATGGAGGAGGCGCTGGCGATGCCGGTGCGGCAGCAGGCCAAGCGTATCAAGAAGCTTCGAAGTGCGATCAAGGAGCTGGATGTGCACCGCTGGGCGGACGACTACCTTCAGCTCCTCGAGCACGGTTGATGGCTGGGTCGATTGGCCAAGAGCTCATCGATTTGGGCGGCCCGTGGCTCCTCGCCTTTGATGTGGATGGCACGCTTGCGCCTATCGTGGAGGATGCAGCGAAGGCGATGGTTCCCAGGTCGACACTCCTCAAGCTCATCGAGCTGGCAGGACACCCCAGGGTGCAGGTTGCGTTTCTTACGGGTCGAGATGCCCCTGCGCTCGCGCGCATGCTTCCCATCCACGATGTCTGGCGTGCCGTCGATCATGGGCTTGTGTTGCTCGGGCCCGGCGAGACCGAGACGCCCACGCTTTCGCCGAGCGAGACGAAAGCTCTCGAGGAGTACGCGGAGTTCGTGGACTCGTTGGGAATCCGGACTGAACGCAAAGAACGAAGCGTCGGAGCTCATATACGCGGCATCGAAGGTGGCGAAGCGCGACTTCTCGATGCGGAACGTGAGGCCAGAGCGCGAGGCTTTTGTGTTCGACGTGGCCGCGCGCTCATCGAGGCTTCGTTTGCCCACGGCGACAAGGCCGCTGCACTGGAGCACATCGTCAAAGCGACGGGCTGTCACACGCTCCTGTTCGCAGGCGATGACCTGACGGACCTTGGCGCGATTCGCGTGGCGGCAAAAAACGGCATCGGCGTGTTTGTGGAGAGCGATGAGGGGCCAGACGCTCCTCCCGAAGCCCGCATAGTCCAGGGGCCCGCGGGCGTTGAGGTCATTCTCGCGGAGCTTCAGTTCCTCTTGCGCTAGACCCGTTGCCGTTCGAGCTGGTGTTCAGATCAGCCGCCTAGATCGACGGGTCAGATCAACGGGTCAGATCAGCAACGTCGCGCAGCCAAAGGCCACATCCACGCGTCCGGTGGCATCTACTTCGACGCGAGCGCAGGTGCTCGGGCACAGCTCCACGCCATCGGGGCTGGCCGGGTCCCCTGAGTAGTACCAGCCTTCGCCGGTGCATCGGTCGAGGGTGCCTACGTTCGGGATGGTCTGTGGTGCGCCGCCGCCGGGTGTGTACTCCACGTTGACGCGGTTTGGGTCAAACTCCTCACCGGGAGGTGGAGGTGGGATTTCGTAGGTGCACGGCAGCGCTTGGGGCTGAGAGATCGCCGTGGTGAGGTCGCTGAAGAGCGCGGTCCAGTCTGCTGTGCAGATGGAGAGAGCGCGGCCACCAGTGCGGGAGGCGAGCATCCAGTATTCGTCGCCATTGTCCGAGGCGTCGCCATTGGGACCAGAGCAGCCGCTCATGTTGAAGCCGCCGAAGCTGTGCGTCGCACCTGGTTCTGAGACCACGGCGTGAAAGCGGAAGCTTCGGCCGATCATGCTCTGCATGGAACCGAGGAACTCGTTGAAGCCCATGTCGCTCTCGTCATCGCTCACGACCACGAAGTGGAGCGCGGAGTTTCGACGGAGGAACGACTGGTACATAGGGAGCGTGCCCAGGAGTCGTTCGAAGGAGTTGCTCGATTGGACGTCTTGGTTGACGCGTAGGAAGCGCTCCGGGTCAGTGCCAAGGGGCGGTGGGACCTCAACGAAGCCAGCGGCGGTGATCACAATGACGTGGACGTCCAGGCCGGCGGAGTTGATGGCCGTGGCAAAGTTGTTGATGTTCTCCTGAACGAGTGACGCCTCTTCGCTCATGCTGCCGGAGTTGTCGATGACCCAGACGATGTCCACGGGGGCGATGGCGCTCTCTGCCTGAACGCTCACGGAGGAGCAGGTGTTCGTTCCACTGTCGCGTCGGATGCCTGCGTCGAAGGGGCCAGAGTCAAACGCCGCACCGCCATCGAAGCCAGGGCCGGTGTCGGTGACTCCGGCGCCGCCATCACGTCGGACTTGGCCGCTGCTGGGGGAACAGGCCATGCACAGGAAAACCAAAAGCGACGTCCAGCGAATCATGATCGCATCATGCCCTCGCTTTGAGCGATTCGCTACCTATTGGAGGCGAGATCGAGCTTGGCGATCGTCTGGATCGAGCTCGAGCGCTCGTCGGTAGGCAGCGGTAGCGGCGGCTTGATCTCCAGCCACACGTTGGGCGTCCCCAAGTAGCACCTGATATGCGGAGCGCCGAGGCCGTCGCCGGGTCGCTCTCTCCGCCCACTCAACGGCGGCAGGTGCATCGCCCTGGGTGATGTGAAGTGTCGCGCGTGCGGCGATGGCTTGCGGGTTGCGCGGCGCAAGACGAAGGGCTCGACTAACAAGCACAGCGGCCGAGTTGAGCTCACCGCGTTCGATGGCGCGTTCGGCCTCACGAGCGTCGGTGTCGGAGCGCCGTCCACGCTCACGGTCGGAGAGTCGCGCCAGCGCCTCGTCATCGAGGTCGTCTTCTGCCTGAGCCGCCGCTTCTGCTTCCGCCTGAGCCGCCGCTACCGCTTCTGCCTGAGCCGCCGCTACCGCTTCCGCCTGAGCCGCTGCTTCTGCTTCTGCCTGAGCCGCCGCTTCTGCTTCTGCCTGAGCCGCCGCTTCTGCCTGAGCCGCCGCTTCTGCTTCTGCCTGAGCCGCCGCTTCTGCTTCTGCCTGAGCCGCCGCTTCTGCTTCTGTGGTCTCCGCTACTACGGGATCAGCCTCTCCAAACCAATCTGGACGGAGAGCTACCGCTGCGAAGTACGACCCGACAACCAGCAAACCCAGAAGAATGCCCAGAGGGATGCCCCAGGAGCGTTTCTGGAGTCCAGCGGGTGGCAAGGTGTCCAAGTCAGCGCTCGAAGGACGTTTTTCATCTGGCTCTGGCTCTGGCTCTGGCGTGGCGATCTCTGGCTTGGGCTCCGGCTCCGGCTCCGGCTTGGGCTCCGACTTGGCTTTATCCGTCCTGTGACTCGGATCTTCTGGGTGATCGCTGTTGGCCGCTGGAATACTGGCGGGTCCAAGCAAGGCTCGGGCTCGGTTGATCTCCATATCCCCCAAGGAGGATTTCGGCGCGTCGTCGACTTCTGCGTCGTCTTCGGCGGCTGCTTGCTTGCCGTGAGAATCAAGGCGTGAGGGCGCGAAGGGATGCACTCGGCTCTGGGTGGGCCCGTCATCGGCGGCGTCAACATCCAGTGCGTCGCCGGAGGAGGCCGGCAGAGTCTCCGAGTTGTTTTGCTCTTTGCGCAACCGCTCCTCGAGCGAAGTCGGTTCAGCCTCGTCGGGTGCGAGGCCTTTGCGCGGGATGGTGCCTGGCTTCGGAATCGTGAAGCCGGCAAGACCGGGTGGCGCCTGCGAAGCTCCGGAAGTCTCGCGCAGATCTTCGCGGGGTGGCGCCTTCGTCGGAGCCGTCACCTCGAGGTTGTTCTTGGGCACTGCTGGCGTCCGGAGCCCGACCATAGTGGGGCCATGATCAACGTGGCCAGCGGCGGGAGGCTCAGAATGGACGAGCGGCGGTGGCGGCGCGCTGACCGTTTCGCTCGGTAAAAGTGCGGCATCGAGAGCTTCGTCAACGGGAAGCATCACGTTCGCGGCGGCGGGGTGGGTGCGCCTTTCAATACGAACGCGTCCCGAGCCAAGAGTCAGCAGCGAGGTGAGCGCTTCGGTGCCCGTAATGGCTTTTCCATCGACACGGCCCTGCGCCGAAACGATCAAGCCATCCGTGAGGTCAACATCGACGGCTACACGCGCCGATCGCGTGGCGATCACACGGGTTCCCTGGGCGCGTGAGATGGCCCGGATCATTCGACTTGGGCCGGTGAGTTCAAGTCGGGTATCGAAGGGTTCGTCGCCCGCCGCCCGCTTCGTAAGATCTCGATCCTGAGTGACCAAAGGCATCAGCCGTGAGGACACACGTTCAAGATCTGGCGCCGCCATCCCGGCGGGCCAAAGCTCGTCCCACTTTGCCACGAGCAAGCTCGCCCAACGCAGTCGCGGATCGCGGCGAATACGCCGGACCATTTCAAAGCCCGCGCCTTCGATGGCGCTCGCGTCGAGCACGATAACGGCCGGGTCGAGCTGGCGAGCGCGCTGAATACCCGCCTTACTGACAGCGGTGATCGCGACGAGCGCCCCTCGCTCGCGAAGCGCCACGGCGAAGTCATCGGCTCGCCCAGGGTCATCGTCCATGACGACGATGCGGAGGTCCTCGTAGAGTGTTTTGCTGGTGTCTTCGTCGGCGTCGTTCCAGAGCTTGATGCGTCCGCCGACGCTCTCAAAGAGCTCGTAGCGAAGTGGCTTGGCGTCGGCGATGAGGGGCCGGATGTCCGCGATGAACTTGTCGAGGGCTGCGGCAACACCACCACCAGAACCCAACATCAGCCGAACGGGCGGAGCACCCTCGTCGACATGTTCGACGCTCAGGATGCCGGAGCGGAGCTTTCGCGCGACGAGATCAGCGAGCTCTTCGAGCGTCGCTTCGCCGAGAGCGCCCGCGGCTTCGCCAGGCCGGTCAGGAAGTTCTTGGCAGAGGTCAGAGACGCGCTTTGCGATCGCGTCAGCGCTGGCGCCGCGCGCGATGACCGCCACCGCACCACTTCGAAACGCACGGAGGCGTTCGTCGAGTGACGCGTCGTCGAGGAGCAGGGCGATGGGCGCCATGGATGCAACAGCATCCGACGCAAGCATCTCTAGAGCAGCCTTTCCTCCATCGCGGACGATATCGCCACAGAGCACGACCAAATCGGGCGCTGCGACGGTGACCGCTTGAAGCAGTTCGTCATGGGGGGCCCGCTCGACGACGATAGAATAGCGCTCCAGCGCATCGATGAGCGCCTCCGCGAGCGCTTCGCCCTCCCCCACGAGGAGAACGGTTGCCTGAGTCGTTAAGTCTGAAGTTTGGAGGTCTGGCACGTTCGAAGGCGTAATGGTCGCCGATCTCTACCGGGGTTGGCAAAATATGACCCAAACCTGAGTGCGCTCTCGATTTGCTCACTCGCACGTACATTTGACCACACTACCGCCGGAGCTTTCTACTTACATTGATTTTGGTGCCCAGGTTTGTGATTCTACGTTCGTGATTCGACAATGCTTACTCGGCGCTCTCGGCGCGCTTTTCTTTATCTCAGCCAGCCAGACCGCTTCGGCCCAGGTTAAACCGCGCCTTGTTATTGCGTTCGATACCTCTGGCTCTATGGCCGTCGATCTCAACGACATCCCAACCTTTGGAGATGGCGTTCTGACGGGATGTACCCAGAACGGCACCGGCGAATTTTGCGGGACCAACTGCACCGCCGGAGTCGACACTGACTGTGATGGAGAGCCGAATGACAGCCGCATCGCGGTGGCCAAGGCGGCCCTTCGAAACATGATCCTCGCCTACGGCGATGTGGAGTTTTCCCTTGCGCGATTCCCGCAGACATCGGCGACGGACAACTCCTGTCTCAACATCAACGACTTCGAGTGCAACGCGGCTGGACCGTTCGTCACCTCCTACGGCAACCCTCAGTGCAACACGGGCACCAACATCCCAACGTTCCCGTCGTGCAACTTTGACTGGGAATCTACCGTTCCTGCGGCTTGTCGTCCTGGCACCGGTGGACGCCCTGGATACCGCACCTACAATGGATCCAGCCCAGAGGTTTGCACCAACTACGGCGGCGCCTGCAACGTGAGTGGGCGCTCCGGCGATTTCCTCGTCGACTTCTCCGACACAGGCTCGTTCGCGGGTCTCGACAACACCAGCGCGATGCTTCGTTGGATCGACAACCGTGAGACGAACTTCAACGCAGGCACCACGACAGGTAATTTCTGCAATCACTTTGGTTCCGGCGACTGCGAGCTGAGGCCGACTGGCCCGACGCCGCTCGCAGGCTTGATGGATGCTGTTCGCACGCGTCTGGTCGGAACTACGGTCCCTGGAGACGCGGCTGGTGGTTGTCGTCCGTACTCGGTGATCCTACTGACGGATGGCGCAGAAAGCTGTTCGGGCAACCCCAACAATGCAGCCGCAGCCCTCAACGCTCAAGGAATTAATGTGTACGTCATCGGCCTCGCGGTATCAGCGGGCACGCGGACGCAGCTCAACGGCATCGCCGCTTCCGGTGGCACCGGTTCCGCGTTCTTCGCCGATGACCCGGACACCCTCTCTGCGGGTCTTGCCGCGATTATCGCCGACTCACTGCAGATCGAGACGTGCAACGGCGTGGACGACGACTGCGACCTACTCATCGACGAAGGATCCACGAAGTACTGCTCTGATCCATCCATGCCTATGAACCTCGACCTTTGCACCGAGCCTGGCGACGCCTGCGACGGCGTGGACTCTGACTGTGATGGAAGTATCGACGAAGGAACGACGAACGACTGTGGGGGCTGCGGTGCTGTTCCTTCGGAAGTCTGTGATGGCATTGACAACAACTGCAACGGCGTCATCGACGAAGGCGACGTCTGCGCTGGCTGTGTGCCTGCTGGCGAGATCTGCGACAACATCGACAACGACTGCGACACGCGCATCGACGAAGATGTTGAGCGCGCCTGCGGCAATAGCGTCGGCATCTGCACCATTGGAACCCAGATTTGTACGGCCGGCGCCTTCGGTGCCTGCTCAGGCACGACAGCTGAGGTGGAGTCATGTGATGGCGTCGATAACGACTGTGACGGCTCCATTGACGGCAATACAGAAGCGTGTGGCTCAGCTGTGGGCGCCTGTCGCCCTGGCACCAGACAGTGCGTCGCCGGGTCGTTTGGCAGCTGCGTTGGCGGCATCGGGCCTAGCTCAGAGCTCTGCGACAACATCGACAACAACTGCAACAACAGGACTGACGAAGGCAACCCCGGCGGCGGCGCGGCCTGTGGCACAGCGGTCGGCGTTTGTACCGAGGGCACGACGAACTGTGTCGGCGGCTCTTTGGTCTGCACAGGTGGAACCGGCGGGAGCGCAGAGATGTGCAACATCCTCGACGATGACTGTGACGGACTCGTCGACGAAGGGAATCCTGGAGGCGGCGGTCGCTGTGGAAGCACGGATGTCGGTGAATGCGACTTCGGTTCCCAAGTCTGTGAGATGGGCGGCCTTGTTTGCCGCGGCGACACTGGCCCCAGCATGGAAATCTGCGATGGCCGAGACAACGACTGTGACGGATCGACGGACGA
Source organism: Polyangiales bacterium (assembly GCA_047619315.1). Classification (GTDB taxonomy): domain Bacteria; phylum Myxococcota_A; class Polyangia; order Polyangiales; family Houyiibacteriaceae; genus JBCCRV01. The sequence goes on along the minus strand of JBLHKB010000003.1, from coordinate 13,870 downwards.
GGGCGACCCCGAAGGTGGCGCGCCCTGCGGTGATGGCACCGGCGAATGCGAGCCAGGCACGACGGCGTGCACGGGTGGAATGCTCGTGTGCGAAGGCGCCGTGGGCCCGACCATGGAGATCTGCGATGGCCTCGACAACAACTGCAACGGTGTCGAAGACGAGGGCATCGGTGTAGGCGCACCGTGCGGCACCGACGCCGGCGAATGTTCGCCGGGCGTGAACATCTGCCGCGACGGAATGTTGGTCTGTGACGGCGCGACCATGACGCGTGAAGAGGTCTGCAACGCCCTCGATGACGACTGCGACGGAACCATCGACGAGGCGCTACCACTCGGTGGCGCCTGCGGAAGTGACGAAGGCATCTGCATGCCGGGCGCGCTCCAGTGCATCGAAGGCGACGAACTCTGTGTGGGCGAGGTGCCCGCGGGGACTGAGACTTGCGACTGCGACGACAACGACTGTGATGGCAGCGTCGACGAAGAGACCGGCGAAGGTCTCTGCCCAGGTGACTCCGCATGCGTTGAATGCGCATGCTCGTCGCCTTGTCGTAACTCGGAGTTCGGCTTCGTGTGCCCTCCTGGACGAACGGCATTCTTGCCCGACGGCGCTGGCACGGATGAGTGCTTCTGCGTGACACCACGGTGTGACGAGGACGCCTGCGGGATGGAGACCGTCGAACGCGATGGCGAAACCCTCTGTGCTCCGGGGGCTGACCCATCGACCTGCACCTGTAAGAACAACGCCTGCACTTTCCCGTGTGACGGCGTGCTCTGCGAGGGCGGCACGGTCTGCCGTCCGGACTCGGGCCGCTGTGTCGAAGACAGCTGTCGTGGCCTCGGCTGCGCAGACGGCGAACTTTGTGACATCGCAACGGGTGCCTGTGAGGCTGACCCGTGTGCGGAGGTGATGTGCGCCGATGGCGAAGCTTGCCGTGCGGGCGTTTGTGAAGGCACCTGCGTTGGCGTGGAATGTCCTGACGGTCAGGAATGCCACTCGGGTGAATGCATCGCAGATCTCTGTGAAGACGTCTCTTGCTCCGCGAATGAGGTCTGCGACCCAGACCTGGGCACATGTGTCGATGACATGTGTGTGACCGTGCGCTGTCCTCTCGGCTTCGTCTGTGACTCGGTCACCGGCGAATGTGAGGGCGACCCCTGCGAAGGCCTTAGCTGTCCAGGCGACCTCGTCTGCAACATGGGCGAATGTGTCGACCCAGGTGTCATCACACCAGACGCCGGAGTCGCCGTAGACACCGGCACTGGTGAAGATGCGGGTGCCGGTGGACGTGTCCTTGCGAGCGGCGGTGGCGGATGTGCCTGCGACGCAGCGGGTGCCACAAGTACGCGAAGCCCAGTCGCTCCTGCGGCACTGATTCTCCTCTTCTTGGGCTTCATGGGATGGCGTAGGTCTCGGCAGCCTTTTACGCAGGCCGTGCGAACGGCCAAAATCGGAAGCGGAGTTGTCGCGGCCCTCGCGTTGCTTCTGAGCGGCGGCTGTGACGTCGACCCTTTCTGTCTCGGCTGCGAGGATGGCGCGATCGGTGACGTCGGTCCCTTGCCCGACACCTCCGTCGACGTCGGGGTCGATGCTGGTCCCATGGACGCTGGAAACCCGGACGTTTTCGACGGCGGCTCTGACACGGGCGGCGACGCCTGCTTGGGCGCGGAGCTTTGCAACGACATCGACGATGACTGTGATGGCAACATTGATGAAGAGATCGATGAGGAGACCGACATCAACAACTGCGGCGGTTGTGGCATTCTGTGCGCTCCAGCCGGTGCCTTTGGCGAATGCCGTGGCGGTCAGTGCTTTATCGAGGAGTGCGACGTCAACGCGCGCGACCTCAACATGGACCCTGCCGATGGCTGCGAGTACAGGTGTTTGCCCACTGGCGAAGACGACACGCTCTGCGACCTGCGCGACAACGACTGCGATGGCGAAGTCGACGAAGACATCAACTTCCCGGAAGACCCGGTCAACTGTGGAAGCTGCGCTCGCGTCTGCCGCTTTGCTCACGTGACCTCACCGTCTTGCACGGTGGGTGAGTGCACCTTTGAGGCTGACGGTTGTGAGCCAGACTTCTATGACGTCAATGGCGTTCCCGACGATGGGTGTGAGTACTCGTGCACACCTGCAGACCCCGCCGTTGAGATCTGCAACGGCCGAGACGACGACTGCGATGGTGATGTCGACGAGAGCAACCCTGGCGGCGGCGGAAACTGCGGTTCGACAACCGGCGCGTGTGTACAAGGCACCAACCAGTGTGTGGGTGGTGCGGTTGTGTGTGTCGGCGGTGTCCGTGAAGCCACGGAAACCTGCAACGGCGACGATGACGACTGTGACGGCGCCACAGACGAAAACAACCCCGATGGTGGTCGTCTATGCGGCGAGAGCATCGGCGCTTGTCAGCTCGGTCGCGAGACCTGTGTTGCCGGCGCGCTCTCCTGTGTGGGTGACGTGGGACCTGCCGCGGAGAGCTGCGATGGCCTCGACAACGACTGCGACGGAGACATCGACAACGGCGACCCAGGAGGTGGCGCTTCGTGCGGCGAGACCCGCGGCATCTGTATGGCGGGCGCTCTTCGATGTTCCGGCGGCACGCTCGCATGCGTCGGCGCCACAGGCGGCACCCTCGAGAGCTGCAACGGCGACGACGACGACTGTGACGGCTCCACGGACGAGACTTTTGCGCTCCAAACCGATCTAAATAACTGCGGCGTTTGCGGCCGCAGGTGTTCGTTCACGAATGGCTTCCCTACTTGCACGGCGGGCTCTTGTGTCCTCGCTGGCTGCGAGACGGGCTTTGTCGATCGCGATGGCAACCCAGCCAACGGCTGTGAGTACGCCTGCAACTTCACGGGCAACGAGATCTGCAATGGACGCGACGACGACTGTGACGGAGACACGGACGAGAGCCTCACGCCACCTGCAAACTTCTGCAATCCGAACGGTATCTGTGCTGGGACAGCGGCCACCTGCGGCGGCGCTGCGGGCTGGTCGTGCGTTTACGGTGGTAGCTACGAAGAGACAGAAACGCGCTGCGATGGCGCGGACAACGACTGTGACGGTGGTGTCGACGAGACCTACGACACTCTCGGGGACGACTGCCCCAGAGGCGTCGGGGCCTGTCGCCGCTTTGGACAGATCGTCTGCGATGGCCTCGCAGCTACACGCTGCAATGCTGCTGCACCGGGTGTGGGTTCAACAGAGGTCTGCAACAACATCGATGACGACTGCAACGGCATCGTGGACGATGGAGCGGCGGCCTCGATTCCAACGGTGACGGTTATGCGCAGCGGTGGCGGGACCGTTGAGATGATGCGACCTCCGTAGAGACGGGCGACGTCTCCGGCTACGCCTGCTCAAACCCAGGCGTGTTGCCTTGGGTCAACGTCACCTGGGCCGAGGCAAATGATGCTTGTACGGCCCATGGCGCGGGTTGGGGGCTGTGCGCTGAAGAGGACTGGCAAGATGGCTGTGAAGGCATCAGTAGCTGTGACTGGTCCTACTCGAGTTCGTGTACCTCCTCCTCCACGGAACGCTGCAACGGGCTTGAGTCCGGTCTTGCGATGATGAGCGTCGAGATCACGACGACAGCGGACTACGCCGGTTGCTACACCAACTATGCAGCGGGTGTGGCGAACCGAATCTACGACTTGAGCGGCAACGTCAAAGAGTGGACATCGACGGAACGTGGAAGCGTGGACGTCCATGCGATCCGAGGCGGTTCTTACAACAACGTGGAAGATGGTCGTACTTGCGGGTTCGACTTCACCGTCGGCAACGAGGCGTTTGCCTTCGTGAACACGGGCTTCCGCTGTTGCCGTTACCCTTGATTCACCACCTTGCTGCTGTGCCCTGGCTGGGCATCCAAAGATGCCCATGCCTTCCACTGGTCCGGCGCGGTGGGTGAACCCACACTTTCTAAGAGATGAGAATGGAAACGCCCAGGCGGCGGCTAACGATGGTCACGGGGAAAGGCGGAGTGGGCAAGACGACAGTCGCGCTCAGCCTTGCCGCTTCGTACCCGGGAGCCCGGCTTGTTCAGTTCGACATGCCCTCCGGACCTGAGTTCGTGAACGTCGAGCGTTTGGTGCTTCGTTCGGACCGCGCCGTCGAGAACGTGGCGACTCAGCTGCTCGGCTCTCGTCGCCTCGCGCGGACGCTCCTTGGCCGTGAAAGCGTACAGGCTCTCCTTGGCCTCTCGGATGCTATTCGAGTCGTCGCGCTGCTTGAACGCGTCCGAGAGCTGTACGCCAGTGGAGTTCCTCTCGTCATCGATATGCCGGCGACAGGGCACGCCCTGGCATGGTTTCGTTCCGTGCGGGTATTCCGTGAGCTTACTCGCCGCGGCTCCGCCCACGATCTCATCGCTCGAATCGAGGACGAGATACTCAACCCCCGAGTTCTCGACATCTGGGCCGTCTCTATCCCCACACCCGTGGCTCTCTCAGAAACCGCAGAACTCTGCGAAGCGCTGAAGAGCGAGATGGGAATCGACCCACGCCTCGTGATCAATCGAGACCTTGGCGAAGGTGAGCAGTACAGGCAGCTGAACGAATACTCCGGCGGCGTGGCGGTACATCGTCTGCCCGTGTTCCCGCGCGTTCCTTATGAGGCTGTGGGCCGCATGTTGGGGGCCGCGTGACAGAGCTCTTCGTTGTTTCTGGAGCCGGCGGTGTGGGCAAAACGACCAGCTCCACGGCGCTGGCCCTGGCCTTTGCCCGAAGGCAGCTGAAGACACTCCTGGTGACCGTCGACCCTGCGCGACGCCTGGCTGACGTGGTCGAGCAGCCTCTCGAAGACACCATCGTGACTCACGACACGGAACCGATGCTCTCGCTTTGGATGCCAAGCACATCGGCGGAGCTATCACGCATCTCGCAGGAGACGATGACACCGGAAGACTACCGAGCGTTCGAAGCGAACCGGGTAACAAAGCTCTTTCATGTCGCCCCAGCCGGCCTCCACGAGGCTGCCTGCGCTCTGTCGCTCGGTCAGGTCGCCTCGGACTACGACGTTGTCGTGGTGGACACGGCGCCCTTCGAACACTCCAGATCGTTTGTACAGTCGCCGGCGAGGCTTCGTCGTCTCCTCGAAGGAAACGCGCTCACGCTCTTCGCCGCGTTTGGGTCCGGGCGAGGGTTTGGGCAGCGGATCATCGAACGAATGCTCGACCGCGTGATGCCTGCGGAGGTCATCGCCGAGGGGGCTGACTTCTTTCGTTCCATCCTCAAAGTGCGCCATGAGCTGGCGAGGCGTGCGGCTCAGGTCGAGGCGCTTCTGACCGACGCTCGTCACGTGGTCGTTGCCGCCCCTACCGAAGTCGGTGTTCAATGTGCGCAGCTGCTGCGGCGCCGCTTGGAACCGGGGGCTTTGAAAAACCACGGTTCAGGTTCCTATCGGAAGACGACGCTGACGATCCTCAATCGTGCCGTCGTCGACGCGAGCACGGGCGTGGCTGCTGATGAGACGGCGCAAGCTCTGCGGCGTCTTTCGGGGGCGTATAAACTCCCGGTGCTGGAGGGGTCTTCAAGAGAGATCGTCTACCAGCTCTCATCGCAACTCGCCGACATCGCTGAGCAGCTCGTTTCACCAACGACTCGAGTATCTGCAGCCGTCTAGGTCTGACCTCGCTCGACAGCAAAGATCAGGGTCTGAGGCCTAGGAGCCGCTCCGTGGCGTGCTGCTGGTCAAGCGCCGGACAGCGGGGTCTGTCCAAGGCTCATCCTCCTCAGCAGCGGCTGGGGAAGTGTCGGTCCCGGTCGAAGACGGAGCTTCATGCCCTAGATCGGTCGTGGTTGGACGCGATGGTAGCGCGGGTAAGCATCCCAGTTGGACCACCAACAGCAGTCCTGAGGCAAGGGCGCGGGCATCGTTGAGAAGGCTCATTCGGTTTTGCGGACACTTTCGGCCCTCAGAAGTTCCTGATGCGGGTCAAAACGCGAATCTCAATCACTTTGAAGACAGCCAATCGTCGCGGATATCCGGAGTGCATCTCAAGATCGGCCGATTTCTGTCGTGGCTTGTGGGTGCATCAAAACTGAGGATGGCGTATAGCCCGCGCCATGAGTTTACGGGTTCGATTCGCGCCTTCTCCTACTGGCTTCCTTCATATCGGCGGTGTTCGCACGGCTCTCTACTGCTGGCTTTGGGCCAAGCAGCAGGGCGGCGAGTTTGTTCTTCGCATTGAAGACACGGATGCGGCACGCAGCACCGAAGAAGCCGTCGAGGTGGTCTTCGATTCGATGCGCTGGCTCGGCCTTGATTGGGATGAAGGCCCTGGAGTGGGCGGCGAGCACGGGCCCTACTTTCAGACGAAGCGTCTGGATATCTACAAAGAGCATGCTGAGAAGCTCATCGCGAGCGGTCATGCATACCGTTGCTTTGCGACGAAAGAAGAGACGGCTGCTCAGCGTGACGCCTACGAGAAAGAGCATGGCAAGAAGGGCTTTCGCTTTCGCTCGCCTTGGCGTGATCGCACGGACGGTGACGCCAGCCAGCCCCACTCGATTCGCTTCAAGGCGCCCTTGGACGGCGAGTGCTCTTGGGACGACCTGCTTCGCGGCACCATCACGGTGGCCAACACGGAGCAGCAAGACTTTGTGATCATGCGCCCCAATGGGCTTCCGCTCTACAACTTTGGATGTGTCGTCGACGACTTCGCGATGGGCATTACGCTCGTCGCCCGCGGCGATGATCACATCGTGAACACGCCGCCGCAGATCCTGATCTACGAAGCTTTTGGCGCGAAAGTCCCTGACTTTGCTCATCTACCGATGGTGCTCGGCCCCGACGGGAAGAAGCTCAGCAAGCGCCACGCTGCGGTGAGCGTCCTTGATTACCGCGACCAGGGCTACCTACCCGATGGCGTGATCAACTACTTGGCTCGCCTCGGTTGGTCCCATGGTGACCAAGAGATCTTTACGCGCGAGGAGCTCATCGAGAAGTTCTCGTGGGAACATGTCGGAAGCGCCGCCGGCAAATTCGACGGCAAGAAGTTCGAGCACGTTCAGGCACAGCATCTTCGCATGCTTGATGACGCGGAGCTCGCCAAGGGCGTCGTCCCTTGGCTCGCGGTGAATGGCGTCGACGTGTCGCCCACGGACCCGAAGCTCATCGCTGCGATCGAACACGTGCAGCTTCGTTGCGCCACCTACATCGAGCTCGCTGACGGCCTCGACTACTTTTTTCGAGCCGACGACAGCCTTGAGTTCGAAGCGAAGGGGAAGAAGAAGTTCCTCACACCGGACTACGTGGGGAACCTCGAGCGCTTGGCGAGCATCGTCGAGAAGACAGAGCCCTTTGAGGCAGAGAAGCTTGAGCAAGAGGTGAACGCTTGGGTCGAAGCCGACGGCATCAAGATGAAGGTCGTCGCCCAACCCGCACGCGTCGCGCTGACGGGCAGAATGCAAAGCCCGGGGCTTTACGACACGCTCGTGATCCTTGGACGCGAAGGTTCCTTGATTCGGCTTCGGCGCGGAGCTGAGGTCGCTGCAGGTAACACCGGCGACTGATGCCTGACTGGGGCGAACTTCACCCACGTCGTTTCTTCCTCGAGACTTGGCAAAAGCTCGACGAAGAAGCGGCGGAGTATCGGGCGGAGCGAAACGCCGCTGGGCTCGGCTACGACTACAAACCGCTCCTCGCGTTTGCGACGGGCGCGGTCTTCCTGACGCTCATGGAGTACTTCGGGATGCCCCATACGTTCCGCAAGCTCATTGCTTGGCTTGCGGATCAGGAGGCGAGCGGGGCGCTCAGTGGGAGCTTCTTTCGGGACTTCATGCCTTCGCCCACCAGCGGCCCACACCCATGGTGGGAGTTTTCGAATCACGCGTATTGGGCGCTGTGGCGTGTCCTGGGCTTCTTCGTCTTGCCTCTCATCGTCATCCGGCTGAGCGGCGAGCGGCTACGGGATCAAAACCTCGAGCGCAGAGGCTTCCGAGACAAGCTCTGGATCTACGTCCTGAGCTTCCTTGTCGTCCTCGTGTGCGTCGTTATCGTGAGCTTCGAGCCGGGCTTTCAGGAGTACTACCCCTTCTACAAACAGAGCCACCGCAGCGTCTTGGACTTCGTGTCGTGGGAGCTGCTCTACCTGGCGCAGTTCTTTAGCCTGGAGTTCTTTTTCCGCGGCTGGTGGCTGCGCGCCTCACGCTCGTTGGGTAGCGGTGCGATCTTCGCGATGACCGTTCCCTACGTGATGATTCACTTCGGCAAAGAGTTCCCCGAGACCCTCGGCGCCATCTTCGCCGGGATCTTCTTGGGAACCTTGGCCATGCGCACCAAGAGCATCTGGGGTGGGTTCCTCGTTCACTCTCTCGTCGCCGTCAGCATGGACATCGCGTCGATGATCCAGACTACGGGGCTTCCAGAGACCTTCGCGCCCTGACGTGCGAGCGCACGCGGGCGCAACGCGACAGGCCTACTTCTTGTAGCGACGCTCGATGAACTCATAGGCAGCGCGCAGTGACATGGCTTCGCCGCCCTTGGGTCGCCCAGGTCGTGAGCTCTGGTTGTACGCCATGACGTCGATGTGCGCCCAAGGCTGCCCGGTGCCCACGAACTTCTGCAGAAAGAGCGCCGCGGTAATGGCGCCGCCGTATGGCGTGGAGCTGATGTTGCTCACGTCGGCCATATTGTTCTGAAGGAAGCGGTTGTAGTCCGCGTGGAGAGGCATCCGCCAAACCGCGTCATGCGCTTGCTGGCCGCCGGCGATGAATTCCGTCGCGAGGAGTTCGTCGTTGCAGAAGAGTGCAGGAAGATCGGCGCCGAGAGCAACGCGCGCGGCGCCCGTCAGCGTTGCGAAGTCGAGGATGAACTCCGGCTTGCCTTCCGCGGCGTCCGCCAAGGCATCACAGAGAATGAGGCGTCCTTCGGCGTCGGTGTTCCCGATCTCGACGGTGATGCCCTTCCGAGACTTGAAGATGTCCATCGGCCGAAATGCGTTGCCGGAGATGGAGTTCTCGACACACGGCACGAGGAGTCGCAGTTGCACTGGCAGCTTCGCATCCATGATGGCGCCAGCGAGGGCGATGGCGTGGGCAGCGCCACCCATGTCCTTCTTCATGGTGAGCATTCCTGCGCCTGGCTTGATGTTCAGGCCGCCCGAGTCGAAGATGACGCCCTTGCCCACGATCGTGATCTTGGGGTCTTTGGCCTTACCCCAGCGGAGGTCGACGTAGAGAGGCGCCCGCGAGCTAGCGCGGCCCACGGCATGGACCATGGGGTATTCCTTCTCGAGCTTCTTGCCGCGGACGATCACGGTCTTGGCGCCGTGAGCCGCGCCGACCTTCTTGGCGGCTGCGGCGAGCTCCGCCGGTCCGAGTGTTTCGGCGGGCGCGTTCACGAGATCGCGAACGAGGTAGGTCGCCTCGGCGAGCCGAAGCACGCGCTTTGAATCCGCTGCCTTTGGCCAGACGAGAACCCGCGCCGCGCTCGTGTTCTTCTTGAAGTGGTCGTAGCGGTATTGCCCGAGAGCCCAGCCCAACGAGAAGTCCTCGACGCCCTCGAAGTCATTGGCGAGCTCGTAGCGGCCTTTCGGGAGCCCAAGGGGAAGTGATCCAAAAGACCACGGAGTGATCGTCTTGGGCCGTATAAGAAGCGCTGCCGCAATGCTGCCGTCCGCTGCTGGGAGGAGAATAGAGCGGCCAACTTTGAACTCGAAGCCGCGGGCAGCGATCCATTTTCTTTGGGCCGCTGTGCCCTTCTTATCGACGTGTGCTTTGGCCTCGGCGGGTTCCAAACAGTAGAGCTTGGTCGTCGTCTTGGTGGCTCGGGGCGTGAAGTAGGTTTTTGCAGTCGCCATAAAAAGATCCTCGGCCCGGAGAGTGCCACGAGGGAGGACGGAGGAAAGCCAGATTCGACGGATTCGGGCCTTTGCAAACACGTAAGATGGTCATAGATCCACGCCATGGCGGACGATTCCATCAACGGTGACAAGACTTCGGTTAAGGGCGAGCATGACGAACGTCATCGAGGCAAGGGACGAAGCTCCCCGTATGGATTGAGTCGTCTAGCTCCACCGATCGTCCTCGTGGATGTCGCGAAGGAGATCGAAAAAGCGGACACGATGGTGGGCGCCGTCACCGGGTCCAAGCTCGATGTGATCGGTCGGCAGATTCGGCATCTTCAAGAAGAAGCCCAGGCGATCCTCCAGGGCGCAAGACGTGACCTGGACCTGCACCGTGCACGTTGCACGTTTCCGCGTCGGCCAGGACACACGTATCACCTTTATCAGCACGCCAAAGATGGCCTCTACTGGTCCATGGTTTCCCCGGAAGAATGGGGTAGTTCACCGCCAAGTCCGTTTGAGGGCTCGTTTCGCCTCGAAGTCGACCAGTCGTGGACCCGAACCGATGAAGACGGTGGCGAGCCCGTACGCGTCGTCGACGCTAAAGCTTGGATGGAGAAGCTCCTCCCGGGTTAACGCCGCACGTTTTCATTCTGCGCCTAGCCCCTCTATGCTCTGCCGCATGCGTACTCTTCTTGCTTGCGGCGTGTTTTGGCTTTCAGCGTGTTGCTCCTGTCCCGGGGACTCACCGCCACCGATCTTTGTGCCGGAGGCCGAAGACGAGACGACCGGGAGCGAGGACACGACGAATACTCCGCCACCGGCCCAGCGGGGTGTGGATGAGAGCCGCGCGCTGGGCATTGCGATGCAGATCGCGGAAGAAGAGGGCTACGACCCTGCTCTGTACAGTGATGTTGTGGTGAGTGATGGAGACGATCACTGGGTGGTTCAAATGCGACGGCCCCGTGTGCTTCGTTTCTTGCTCGTGAACGTCTACAAAGACGACGGCCGCGCTTCGTTTCAGGTTCGAAGTCAGTAAAAACCGTTCAAGGGTGTAAGGCGCCCAAGCCTGTCGCGTTCTCTACACATGGAGAACGGTATGACTGGAAAAACGGCGAAAGTGTTGATGGCGATGGCTCTTGGGGCCTGCGGAGCAGGAGGCTACGGGGCCACTGCGCCTTCGGGTGAGGCTCACCATGGCGGCATGGCCTACTCGGAGGGACAGAGCGCGGACACCTACGCCGACACTCCCGAGACGCTGGTGAACGAGACCGTCCAAGAGACGATGGCGACGTTCTCCTTGGACGTCGATACGGCGAGCTACACGCGGATGCGCCAGGCCATACGCACCGGGTCTTTGCCCGCGCCGGCTTCGGTTCGCGCCGAGGAGTACATTAACTTTTTTCGTTGGGGCGATCATCCACCCACGCGAGGAGACGCTCCCTTCGGCGTGAGCCTTGAGTCGGCGCCTTCACCCTTTGGGGACGAAGGGCAGCGCCTATTGCGCATTGGCGTCCAGGCGATGGCGGTTCCGGTGGACCAACGCCCTGCGGCGAATCTGGTGTTTCTCGTGGACGTCAGCGGCTCGATGCGTTCACCAAACAAGATGGACCTTGTCCGCTATTCGCTGACGACCCTTGTGAACACGCTTCGGCCCGATGACACTGTGGGCATCGTCACTTACGCCGGGCAGGTCGCTACGCTCATCGAGCCGACGCCTGTTTCGCGGCGCGGCGCGTTGCTTGCGGCCATCGAGAGTCTTCGAAGCGGCGGCAGCACAAATGGCGAAGGCGGCATTCGCCGTGCCTATGATCTTGCGGCGCAGCACTTCCAAGAAGGCGGAATCAACCGCGTCATCATCGCCAGCGACGGCGACTTCAACGTTGGACTGACCGGCGACGCGCTCATCGAGCTTATCGAAGACTACCGAGATCGCGACATTACACTCACGACGCTCGGTTTTGGCACCGGCAACGACCGTGACATGGAGCGCCTCGCGGATCACGGCAACGGCATCTACGCGTACATCGACAACCGCCGCGAAGCGATGCGCATGCTTCAGAGCAACCTCTCCGGGAGTCTCCAGGTCGTAGCGAAAGACGTGAAGGTCCAGCTTGAGTTCGATTCGGACATCGTCGAGAGCTTCCGACTCATCGGATACGACAACCGGGTCCTCGAGCACCATGAGTTTGCCGATGATGCCGTGGATGCCGGCGACATCGGAAGCGGTCACTTTGCGACGGCGTACGTGGAGTACACGCTTCGTGACGGTGTAGAGGCGAGCGATCCACGGAACTTTGTGGAGGTGCGCGTTCGATATAAAGCGCCCGCAGGAGACGAGAGCCAGCTCCTTGAGTTTGCGACGAGGGTGAGGGATGGTCACATCACGCTCTCGGAGGCCTCCGCGCCTTTCCGCTTTGGTGCTGCCGTCGCCGAGTTTGCCGAGATTCTCCGAGGCTCCGAGTTCTCCAACGATCGACGCTTCGACGAAGTCCGCGAGCTCGCCGAAAGCGCACGCTGGGACCAGGGCGAAGACTCCGGCGAGTTCATTGAACTGGTGGAGCGCGCCAGCGAGATCGGACGCTGAGTTCCCGCTCGATTACAGTTCTCGGTTGCGTCGTAAGGCCGGCAACAACGTGGTCGTTGTTTGGCTTTTGGACCTTCAGTTTTGATGCGCTTTCAATGGGACGGCGTTAGCTTGCTGCATGGTTGCTATCCAAGGCCTCGTGGGACTCCGCCCTGCTCCAGAACACGTCGCTCACGTTACGGCCCCACCCTATGACGTCATCAAAGAGGGCTCTCCCCTCGCCGCACGTATTCGAGACGAGCCACGCTCCATCACCCACATCACTTTGGGCAAAGACCCAGCAGGTGCTCTGAAGACGCTTCGTGAAAGCGGAGCGCTCATCGACGACGACGAAGCGAGCCACTACGTCTATGAGCAGACTTGGAACGCAGAGGCCGGCGAGGAGCGACGCGTCGGTGTGTTTACCGCCGTACACGTGAGTGAGTACTCGGAGCAGAACATCATTCGTCACGAGAAGACCTTTGATGAGAAGGTCGCCGGCCGCATCGGCCTGTGCGAAGCGACGGGGCACGTCATCGGGCCCATCTTCCTTCTGACGAAGGCGCCCCTCGGCGTGCTCCTGGAAGAGTACGCAAAGAGCGAACCGCTCTACGACTTTGTCAGCGATTTCGGACCAGGGACAGACCTCGATGGAGTGCGCCAGCGCGTGTGGAAGGTGCCCGCCACGGACACTCGACTCGCCCATGTCCTCGCGAAAGACCCCCTCTACATCGCTGATGGCCACCACCGCTATCACGCGGCGCTCAAGGGCGGGCTCAGTCACACCCTCGCGTACGTCACCGAAGACGCAAAGATCCAAGCCTACAACCGCGTGCTCACCGGCGAGAAGACTTTTGCTGATGCGAAGAATGACCTCGAGCTTACGCCCACCAGTTCGTTCGTCACGCCGGCGAAGAACGAGTTCTGCATCTACACACGTGAAGGCACGTTCATGGCGAAGGCCAAGGAAGTACCAGACGACGTTGTCGGTCGTCTCGACTGTTCGATCCTAGAGCGCGAATTCTACCCTGCGTTTGGCCTCGAGCATCGCCATGTCGTGATGGAGAAGCACTTCGACTATTACCCAGAGTCCGCGCTGCACACCATGAAGGAGGTCGTCGACGCCAAGACGTACGACGTCGCCATCGCGCTCCACCCTGTGAGCACGGATGAGCTCCTCGCCGTCGCCGACGCAGGACTCATAGATTCAAACGTCGTGATGCCGGAGAAGAGCACGTTCTTCAGCCCGAAGATTCTGACGGGTCTCTTCCTTCAGCGCGTTTGAACCTCCTGCCGCGGACGACGAGAACGAACATCAGCCTCCCGGTAATCGGAACGCCGAAACGAAGTTGCGACGGGGTGGCAAACACTGCCCCGTGTGCTTAGCCCCGCTGAAAAAGAACGCGGTGCGAACGCGACGTCGACGTAGCTGTACGTCCTGTGGAGCGCAACACTCTAAGCAGAAGTCGTGTCAGCGCTGTAGTGCGGAGAACGTCCGGGAGGGCCGCGCCGG
>JBLHKB010000002.1:0-53253 GCA_047619315.1 Polyangiales bacterium | reverse complement strand
CGTCAACCGGGACCTGGCAAAGCGCGGCCTCTTGGATGGCCTTGAAGTCATCGGGCCCGCCCGCGACGCCGAGCGAGTGCCGGGCTTGACGCGCGGCGTCGACGAAGGCGACGAAGTGACCATCGGTAGCTGCACGGGTCGAGTTCTTCTGACGGAAGGACACATCAAGGGGCACGTCAGTTACGTCTTTCAGGATATCCTCTTTTGCGGCGACACGCTCTTTGGCGCCGGCTGCGGCTACCTCTTCGACGGCCCACCCGCCGCCATGCACGCGAGCCTCGAGAAGCTCGCCGCACTGGATGAGAGCACCCGCGTCTGTTGCGCCCACGAGTACACGGAGGACAACCTTCGCTTCGCCTGGAGCATCGATTCAAAGAACGAGGCGCTGGCGAATCGAATTCGAGAGGTCTGGGCGTTGCGCGAACGCGGCGAGTGCTCCGTGCCAAGCACCATCGGTGAAGAGCGCGCTACCAATCCCTTTCTACGGCACCACGATGCGGGGCTCAGGGATGCTCTGATGAGCGCCATCGACGTGGAGGGGAGCTCCGCCGCCGAGACCTTTGCCGCCACGAGGCGCCTCAAAGACCGCAAGGATTACAAGAAGGCGAGCGACGATACGCTGCCCCTCTGAGTTCCGTCCCTTTTACCCGCTTTCCCGTCCCTTTCCCTCTGGCGCTGCCGGGTCGACCCACGTAGCTTGGGCCCATGAGTCGGGGCGGACGCAGTGGTAAGGGTTGGCGGGGCGCGGTTACACGCCTCTCGCGCGGTGCGCAAAACGCGCTTGAAATTGTGCGGGTGGGACGCCTGACGGATCCCTACGGGGCTCCCTACGACGTCCTCGACCAGGGCAAACATCACCGGCTGCGTCGTTATCGTGGGCGCAACCCGCAGCGCGAGATCACCCAGCCCATCTTGCTGATTCCTCCCTTGATGCTCACCGCTGAGGTGTACGACATCGCGGAGGACGTCAGCGTGGTGCAGGCGCTTCTCCGAGACGGCGCCGACGTTTGGGTTTGCGACTTTGGCGCACCCGAGCGCGAAGAGGGCGGCATGGAACGCACCCTCGACGACCACATCCGCGCCGTCGACGCGTGCGTCGATTCCGTACGCGAACTCACCAAGCAAGACGTTCACTTGGCGGGTTACTCCCAAGGCGGGATGTTCTGTTACCAGGTCGCCGCCTACCGTCGCTCGGAAGGCCTCGCTGGCGTCATCACCTTCGGCTCTCCCGTCGACATTCATCGGAACTTGCCCAACGTCGGTGACTCCGCCGCCGCCGAGATCGCGCGCCTCCTCGAAACTCTCGTGTCCAAGCCCATCAGCGAACTGCGAGGGCTGCCCAGCTTCTTCACCAGCACCGGCTTCAAGCTGGTGTCGCTGCGTAAAGAGGTGAGTCAGGTCGCGGACTTTTTCTCCAAGCTGCATGATCGCCAGGCGCTCGAGAGAAGAGAAGGGCGCCGCCGCTTCTTGGGTGGCGAAGGTTTCGTCGCGTGGCCAGGTCCAGCGTTCCGTACGTTCTTCGAAGAGTTCATCGTCCACAACCGCATGATGAGCGGGGGCTTCGTCATCGACGGACGAAGCGTCACATTGGCGGATGTCACGTGCCCGGTTCTCTTCTTTGTCGGCGAACGCGACGACTTCGCCCGCCCCGCATCCGTGCGCGCCGTTCGGCGGGTTGTCCCTCCCGGCCAAGCTTATGAAGTGAGTCTCCCGGCGGGTCACTTTGGGCTCGTCATCGGCAGCAAAGCCCTCGCCGTCACGTGGCCGACGGTGCTCGACTGGATGCGCTGGCACTCCGGCCAGGGCACTCGCCCGCGCGCTCTTCGCGAAGAAGACACGCCCGTCGAAGTTGAGGACGCCGCGTTTGAGGAGTTCGATTTCGACGTGCGCCTCTTCATCGACGCCGCCAAAGACGCCGCCCAAAGCGTCTGGTCCGCGGTCGGCGACCTCTTCGAAGACGCCGGCGATTACGCGACGAACATCCGCTGGCAGCTCCCGCGTATCTCCGAGCTCGAGAAGCTCGACGACAACTCCCTCGTGGGCTTCGGCCGCAGCCTCGCCGAACAGGCCGAGCGTTCCCCGGAGCGCACGTTCTTCTTGTTCCGCGGGAGGGCGTTTACCTACGCCCAAGCTGACGCTCGCGTGAACGCCGTCGTCCGCGGCCTCTGGCTTTCCGGGGTTCGTCCCGGTGAACGCGTCCTCGTCTGCATGGGTCCAAGGCCCAGCTACCTGACGCTCGTCGCTGCGCTCTCGCGGATCGGCGCGGTCCCAGCGCTCGTGCATGAACGCGCAACACAGCTCCAGCTTCGCGACGCGACGAAGCTCTCAAACGCGAGCGTTTGTGTCGTGGACCCAGCTCGCCTCGCGCGCGCTAGTTTTCTCGTCGAGCGTGAGCTTGTCCGAAACGTATTTATCCTCGGCAGCGGCGCTGAGCGCGACGACCCCGAGGCATGGAAAGACGTCGGCACCCGCGGCGTCATCGATCTGGAAGCCCTCGATGTCGAAGGCGTTCAGCTGCCAAAAGAGTTCGTGGCGAATCCAGGCCGCGGTGGCGACTTGGCCATGATCTTCTTTACGCCGAGCCGAAACCAGCCCGGCGGCCTTCGCGCCGCGGAGATCAGCGGGCGCCGTTGGGCGTTCTCAGCCGTCGGTGCCGCCGCGGCGTGCACACTGACGCCCGACGACACGGTCTACGCGTCCCTCCCCATGCATCACATCGCCGGTCTCGTGGTGAGCGTTGGGGGCGCGCTTGTCGGCGGCGCTCGACTAGCGCTGGCGGACTCAGGCAGCGGTTTTCCGGCGACCGTCGACGGAGACCCCAGTTCTTTCTGGGAAGAGGTGCGCCGCTACGGAAGCACCGTGGTCTTCTACGCCGGCGAGTCTGCGCGCTCGTTGACGAACGCTCCATTCTCCACCCGTGATGCTAATAACCCAGTGCGACTCTTCGCCGGTAGCGGAATGCGCACCTCCGTGTGGCGTGAACTCGAAGCGCGCTTCCGTGTGTCCGTCGTGGAGTTCTACGCCTCGACGGAGGTCAACGCGATCCTCACGAACGCCAGCGGTGAGAAGATCGGTTCCGTGGGGCAAGCGTTGCCGGGCTCCGCCGAGACCGTTCTTGTTCGCTTTGACCCGATCACGAAAGAGCTCGTCCGCGAAGGCGGATGGCTGCACGCCGTTCCGCAGGGCGAACCTGGTGTTCTTCTCGCTCGCACGGACCACGCCGCCGTTTCTCGCCGCGGAGTGCGCGACGCGTTCGAATCCGGCGATGCCTACTTCGTGACCGGCGACGTCCTCGTCGCGGACGAAGACGGCGACCACCGCTTCGTTGGCCGCTTGGGTGAGATCGTCGCCTGCGAAGGAGAGGTGCGCTCCGTTCGCGAGCTCGAAGATGCCCTCGACTCCGTTGACGACGTCGTTCTCGCCGTGGCGCGAATCGCCGGCCATGAGATCTTGGTGTCCGTGGTACTGCGGGAAGGCAGCGAGGTCGACGTCGCTGACCTCCTTGCGGTCCTGGATCCCCTCCCTGATTTGCTCCGCGATGTACGCCTCTCGATCGTGCCCCTGTCCACGATTCGTCTCAGCGACGGCTTTCGGCCCCTAAAAACCTGAGATCTCGCCTCGCCGCCGTCTCGATGTGTGGACCAAAACGCCTATGGGCCTACACTACGAACGTGGTCCGTATCCGATTCGCCGAGCGCCTCTCATTTTTACTGGTCGGGGTGCTCTTCCTCGGGTGCCCAACTGAGACTGAGAGCATCGACTGGCAGCCGGCCTTCGACGCCGAGAGCAGCGGCTGGATCCTCAGCGTCTGGGGTGCAGAAGGTGAACGCTACGCCGTCGGCGGCCGGCGCCAAGACGAAGGCGTGATCATGCATTTCGACGGAAGCGCCTGGAACGAGATCACAAGCCCCGTCGACTTTCCCCTGCTCAACTGGGTCTACGGCTTCGCCGCCGACGATGTCTTCATGGTGGGTAATGACGGGCGCAGCTTCCACTACGACGGAACAGATCTGAGTGAGATCGAGACGCCTACGGAATCGCGGCTCTGGGGAATTTGGGGAGCCACGCGAGACGATCTCTACGCCGTCGGCGGCAACGGTGGCCCCGAGGACTTGCCCGTCCTGATTCACTACGACGGTAGCGCGTGGACTGACATCGCCTACCCAGACCTGGAGCGCGCCAACGTCCGCGCCTTCTTCAAGGTGTGGGGCACGAGCGCCAATGACGTCATCGTCGTGGGCCAGCGCGGCATCATCTTGCGCTACGACGGGAGCGCTTGGCAGGAGTTCGGCGCAGGAACCGGCGAAGACCTCATCAGCCTCTGGGGCACAGGACCTGACCGAATCGTCGCCGTGGGCTCCCGGACAAATGGTGTCATGGCCACCTGGGATGGCACTGAATGGCGCAGTGAGAGTCTCTCGCCGATGCCGGGTCTCAATGGCGTCTGGACCGGAGACGGCAACACCGTGCACGTCGTCGGGCTACTTGGAACCGTGGCACGAATTGACTTCGACACCTTCGCCGTCGAAGAAGATGTCGTCCCCGTTGGGCACGATCTTCACGCGATCTTTGGAGACGGTGAATCGCTCACGACAGTTGGCGGGAATCTTGCTGCAGGTATCAACGCGCCTGCCTACAACGGCACGGTGTTTGAACGTCCCATGATCTCTTCGGATTCGCGATGACCTACCCTTCTTCCCATACCTTCGTCTCTCTTGTTCTCGGCTGCCTAGTCCTCACCGGCTGCCCTGAGCCCGTCGATCCACCGCTCCCGCCTGTGGCCGACGATATCTTCGCGGCGATGGGCGAGATTCTGCCCTCGGCCACCGAAGAGCAGCGCGCTACGTTTGTCCGGGGCGAAGAGGTCGCGCAGCGACGCTTCACGCCCGAGATGGGCCTTGGCCCGAGCTTCAACGTCACCTTCTGCGGCGCTTGTCACGAGAAGCCAGTCTTCGGCGGCTCCGCAGGACGCTACCGCGACTTCCTCTTGGTCGAGCAGATCGTGTCCGACGGCAGCCGAGTCGCCCTTGGGGTCAATGGCGTGTTGCCCCAGTTTAATCTGGAGACCGGTCGTCGCCCAACGGATGAAGGCGCAAACCACTTCGGCCTCCGCAACCCGATCCCATTCTTTGGCATCGGGCTCCTCGCGGAGATCCCTGAAGAGGCCATCCTCGCGAACGCCGATCCCGACGACGCGGACGGCGATGGAATCAGCGGGCGTCCCAACATCGACCGCGGTTTCATCGGCCGCTTTGGGCGCAAGGCGCAAACCGTGACCATCGAAGGGTTCATTCGTGGGCCCCTCGGAAATCATCTCGGGCTGACTTCGAACCCCTTGAGCGACGAGCTTCGCGAGCGCTTGCCGGTGCCTTCGCCGCGGTTCGAGGTGGACGTGCGCCGCTTCACGGACACCATTGGATCTCGCCACGACGCCCAGGCTTCGGCGCCGGATGAACCCATCTCAGACTCCGACGGCGTCCCGGACCCCGAGCTCCTGGACCAAGATCTATTCGACTTGGTGAGCTGGGTCATGCTCCTGGCGCCGCCGACGCCGGACGCGTCCACACCTGCGATCGAAGAGGGCGACGCTCTGTTTCGTGCCGCGAACTGCACTGGATGCCACGTTGAAGGGCTCCCCGGGCCGCGCGGCACCATCCCCGCGTACTCCGACCTTCTCCTTCACGATATGGGCGAAGGCCTCGCTGACGACTTCGCCTTTGGAGAAGCCACGGGCAGCGAGTTTCGCACGCAGCCGCTCTGGGGCCTGAGCGCGACGGGACCTTATCTTCATGATGGCCGTGCTGACACCATCGAAGAAGCCATCCGCGCCCACGGCGGCGAGGCGGCGCGCTCACGCGACGCATATGTCGCGCTCAGCGACGCGGAACGCTCCGTGCTTCATGAATTCTTGATGAGTCTCGGCGGACGCGACCAGCGCACCGAAGGGTTGATCCCACCGAACACGCCCATCCCAAGCGAGGGACCAGGCGCCGCTCGTGCACCACTCTCGGACGAAGACAGTGAGCGCTTCCTCGAAGGTCGCGCGATCTTCGATCGCGATATGTTCATCTCCGAGGGTCTCGGCCCCGTGTTCAACGGCGACTCCTGCCGCGCTTGTCACTTCGACCCAGTTGTCGGCGGCTCAGGCCCCAGCGGCGTCGATGTGATTCGCCATGGTCGGTACGACGGAGACACCTTCGTCGCGCCCGCAGGCGGCACCGTCTCGCACCGCCACGCCGTCGCCATCGGCCGGCCGGCCTTCGCCGACGACACCAACATCGTAGAGCGGCGTCAAACGCCAACGGTGATGGGTCTCGGGGATCTCGCCGACATCCCAGAGTCCATGATCCTTGCCCAAGCGGACCCCGACGACACCAACGGCGACGGTATCCGCGGCGTGGCCCACGTCCTGCCGGACGGTCGGCTGGGTCGCTTTGGCTGGAAAGCGGATGTCCCAAATATTCTTGAGTTCGTTCGCGACGCTCTCAGCGTAGAGCTTGGCCTCACCTTGCCCGAGCAAGATGGCGCGACCTTTGGGGCGAGCGAAGACGGCGACTCCATCGCGGACCCGGAGATTGACGTTATCTCCATCGACTCGCTGGCCTTCTTCATCACGAACCTCGCGCCGGATCACGGCGAGAGCAGCGACGCGCCCCTGGAAGCGATGGGCGCCGTGGTGTTCGAAGCCCTCGCCTGCAGCGGCTGTCACCTCAACTACACGGAGGAAGTTGCCGCCTACACAGACTTGCTGCTCCACGACGTACAGGCCGACGATTACCGAGGCTTTCCTGCGGCGAATGCGGGCGAGCGCATGTTCCGAACGCCGCCGCTTTGGGGCATCGTCAACACCGCGCCCTTCATGCACAACGCCGCCGCAAGCACCCTTGAGCAGGCCATCGCTGCCCATGCGGGAGAAGCGAGCGCATCAACGCAGGCGTATGGGGAACTAAGCGCCGAAGATCGCGAAGCTCTGCTCACGTTCTTGCGTTCGATCTAGTGCGCAGGTTCTCACTCCTCGCGCTCCTCCTGCTGGCGTGCTCGACCTCACTTCGCGGGGAGGTCCGCGGCGGCGGCGAGACAAAGCTAAGCGTGGAACTCGACCTCGCCGAGACTGAAGAAGAACGGCGCACCGGTCTCCGCGCTTATGCCTCTCTCTCGCCGGAGCAAGGGCTGCTCCTTGTGTTCCCAGGGCCCAGCGAGGTGTGCATCACCAACGCGGGCGTCGCCTTCGGCATCGACGCGGTCTTCGTCGATGCGGGAGATGTGACGGCTGTGGAGAGCTTCGCAGCGGGCGAGGCGACGCCGCGATGCCAGCGTGCCGACGAGGTCCTCGAGGTAGCCGTCGGCGTCGCCTCGCGGGTGGAGGTTGGCGACCGATTCGTGTGGCAGTAGCGTCTCCGCCGGCGCAGGAACTTTCGCCTGGAGGGGCCATCTTCCAGTGTTCGGGCGGCGAAGCGCCAATGGGGTATGATCGGGCATGTCCGACGCGCCCGATTCGGTTCCGCCGACCGAACTGCCAACCCGTGAGCTTACGCCTGACAAAGTGGCGTCATTGTCAGCTCGCAGCCGCCCGAAGCCCGTCGACGTCGTAGACTCGTCCCTCGTGTTGCCGGGGGAGGCCGCGGCGACGCCGAGTCAGACGCTCGACGTCGACGACATTGGAAGGGCCGCCGTCGACTTTCGCTCGCGCTATCGCTTTCGGCAGCTGCTCGGCGAGGGCGGCATGGGCGAGGTACATCTGGTGCGCGATCGCACCGTGGGCCGTGACGTGGCGCTGAAGGTGATCCGTGGCGACGATCCGGCAAGCCGAGGGAGAGCTCAAGCGCGCTTTGTCCGAGAGGCTCGAGTCCAAGGTCAGCTCGAACATCCGTCGATCGTTCCGGTGTACGACTTCGGATCGAACCCCGACGGAAACCTCTACTTCACGATGAAGCGTGTGCGTGGCCGAAGCCTGGAGGAGATCTTTCTCGGTCTGCAGAGCGGTGACGAAGAGCTCAAGGAGCTCTATCCTCGGCGCCGCTTGCTCAAGGCTCTGCAGCAAACATGCATGACGATGGCCTTCGCTCACACGCGCGGCGTTCTGCATCGCGACTTGAAGCCAGCCAACATCATGCTGGGGGACTTCGGCGAGGTGTACGTACTGGATTGGGGCCTCGCCAAGATCGACGGCGTCGACGAGATCGAGCCAGACGAGAACTTGGCCCAGGTGGCGAACGAAAAACACACCGTGGATGGCGCCATCATCGGCACGCCGGGGTTCATGGCGCCGGAGCACCTCTCCGGTGTGGCGGGGGAGATCGACGAGCGCGCCGATGTCTATGCGCTGGGCGCGATTCTCTTTCAGATACTCACCCAGCGCGCTCTGCACCAGGGTGACACGATCAACGACTACGTGATCTCGACGCTCACGGTGGCGCCGCTGGCGAGCGAGGTGGAGCTGGACGGCGGCGTGCCGCCGGAGCTAGACCGAGCATGTCGCGAAGCACTTAAAGTGTCTCGGGACGAGCGCACCGCCTCTGCGTCGCTCTTGTCTGAAGCGCTTGAGGCTTACTTGGACGGGGACCGCGACCTGACACTGCGGCGTGAGGCCGCTCAAGTGCATGCGGCGAACGCTGAGCGCGTCCTTGAAGGAAGCGAAGGGCTGGGCGTGAAGGAGAAACAGAACGCGGACGACACGCTCGGCGTCTCGTTGGCGGGCGCCGGCGAGGAAGTCGCTCGGCGCCGCGCGATGCGGGAGGTGGGCGCTGCGCTCGGCCTCGACCCCGCCAACAAGTCAGCGCTCCACGTGTTCTACCGTCTCTTGACGGAGCCCCCCAAGGAGATGCCGGCGGAAGCCGCGGAAGAGCTGCGGAAGGCGCGCCTTCAAGCCAAACGCGTTGGACTCAAGGTGGCGATGGTGGTCTACGCGAGCTTCATCGCCATCGTGCCGCTGGTCCTTGTGATGGGCGTGAAGAACTGGGTGGCCTTCACCGTGGAAGGCGTCGCCATCGGCACGTGCTTCTTGCTCTCGGTTTACCACTACCGACGGGACCAGACGCCGGCCATCGCCCTCGACCATGTTGTCGCGGCGACCATCGCGGTCATCGTCTCCATCGTCGTCCTCGGTCCCTTTATGGTCGTCCCGACGTTGGCGCTCGCCAACACGGCTGCGTACGCCGTCGCGGCTCATGAGCGCCGAGAGCGGTTCTGGATCGTGACGTTGGGAGTCAGCGCCGTCATCGTGCCCGTGTTGATCGAGTTCAGCGGCCTCTTACCGCCTACATTCAATGTCATCGATGGTCAGATCGTCGTGCAGTCCATGATGTTCGACCTCAGCTTCAAGAGCACCTTGGCCTTTCTCTTGGTCATCCACGTACCCTTTATTCTCGCCTGCAGCTGGTTCGTCGCCAAAGTCAAAGAGACCCACTCGGACCTCGAGCGGCAATTGCGCATGCAAGCGTGGCAGCTCGCGCAGATCGTGCCGAGCCAACCCGAGTGAGGAGCTGGCTGTCGCCGTTCATGCAACTCCAGCGCACCCTTTGAACAGCAAGTGCTACTTCCCGGCGCTTCTGCTAGGTAATGGGCGTGCGTTACCTCCTCCTCCTTACGTTGCTAAGTGTCCTCGCTTGCGAGGGGATTGAGACCGGCGTCGCCGAGCCTTGCCTGACGAGCGAAGAATGCGTCGAAGGCTCGCTTTGCTTCGACGTCCCCGTCGGCGTCGCCCTCTGCATGGAGACCTGCGAAGTGGACGCACGCCTGTGCGAAGGCGGCGAGGTCTGCACCCCCGTCGCGTCTGACCCGCTCAACGTTTGCTACCTCGGCGGAGACGTCGCCGCTGGCAACGGCTGCGTGGACAGCAACGAGTGTGAAGTTGGAGGCGTCTGTATCCAAGAAGGCGACGTCGCGGTCTGCCGCTTCGCCTGCGACACACGAAACCCCACCTGCCCAACGCCCGGCGACACGTGCGCAGAGCTGACCTTCCCCGCCGGCTACTGCGCCCCGATGCCCCTCCCGATGGAGATGTAGCCGTGGGCACTTTTCGCACGCAGCGCAAGATTCGCTTCGGCGATGAGGACCACGCGCAGCTCGTCTACTTTCCGCGCTTTCTGCACTTTTTCCACTGCGCCTTCGAAGACCTCTTCGGCGAAAACGGGATCCCATACCGCGAGAGCCTCGAGACCGATCGCTGCGGCTGGCCCGCGGTTCACGTCGACGTCAATTTTCAGTCACCGCTTCGTTTCGGTGACGTCTTCGACATCGACGTGTGGGTGACGAAGCTCGGCACGAAGTCGGCGACGTTTGCCTATCGTGGACGCGTGGACGGTCGCGATGTCGCCAAAGCGCAGATCACCGTCGCTTGCGTCTCCATGGACGCATTTCGCGGGCAGCCGATCCCTGAAAAGTACCGTGCCCTCTTTTCGCAGTTTCAGGACGCACCGGCGGACTAGCCGAATCCGCCCTACAGGGCCGGCGTAGAGGTTCACCCCGCCAAAACGTTTTGTCCTGGTCCTTTCGGCGTTGCCTTGGGTATGCTGCCCCCCATGTCATTGGCGCAACGTGCTCTGGGTGCAGCCAGCGGATACCTCCGCTCCAACCCTTCGGAAATCGGACGAGCAGTCCGCAACGCTTTCGGTCTTCGCGTGGGTGTTCCACTCGCTGCCCTTCGCTGGCTCGGTGAGCAAGCGGAGAAAAGCGGCAAAGTCGAAGACCTGAAGATCGACGCAAACCCACCGGGCATCCGAGTGAGCGCCAGCATCGATCTGATGAGCACCCCGATCCGCGCCGGAGCCATCGTGTTCGTGGACCGAATCGTCTTCAACGAAGAGGAACTCACGGTCGCTCTTCGCTTGGAAGAGATCTCCCTCAAGCTCAACGGAGCCGCCGAGACACCCGTCGCTGCACTCATCAAGAGTGGCGCCCTCGACCTGAGCAACCCCGGCACCCTGATCGGCTACATGCCATCTCGTTCGCCGGTCATCGCCGATGCGAAAGAGAACCGCATCACCCTCGATCTCATGCGCGACCCCCGCATCGGCAACAACCCCCTCGTTCGTGCCGGCGTCGCGGTGCTCACCTCGTTCGTGACCCTTCGCAACGTGGAGAGCGACAGCAACCACCTCGAGGTGGCCTTCCGCGCGCTCCCGACGGGTGTGTCCGGCGCCGCGCGCAGCTTGCGACAGCACGTGCTCCTGCCGAGCCTCGGCCGCCTGCTCACCAAGGGCTAGTCCCCAGGTTTCAAAACCCTCGGCGACTGTCATTGACGGTCTCCGAGGCCGTCGCCTCCGTGGTTCGGGCGTCACCGCTTCGACGATGTCCGGCTCCGCAATTGGCGTGAGCTGCACCCGAAGTCGCTGATCAAGAACTGAACGGCCAAAACTCACCCAGATACGAGAGCGGAAGCGGCGCGGATGCTAGGCTTCACGGGTGAAGGCGCTGATCAAGGTGGGGTACGGGTGCAATGACCACTGCGCGTTCTGTCATACCCTCGATGTTCGCCACATCGACGGCGAGGCGGATGAGGTGCGAGGAAAGATCCTTCGAGCCAAAGAGCTAGGTCATTCGATGATTGTTCTGAGCGGCGGCGAGCCGACCATTCGCCCCGAGCTCGTCGCGTGGGCAGAGCTCAGCGCGAGTCTCGACATGGATTTTGGGCTCGTCACGAACGGTCGGATGCTGGCCTACCCAGAGCTCGTCGAGACCCTGCTTCAGCACCGCCTGCGTTATGTGTATCTCTCCCTCCACGGAGGTACGGCAAAAGTTCATGACCTCATGGTGCGCAGCAAAGCCTTCGAGGAGACGTATGGGTGTTTGGCCAATCTGAGCGGCCGTGGCGTCGACCTGCACGTCAACTGCGTAGTGACGAAGCACAACATGAAGCATCTGCGCGGCGTCATCGATTCGCTGGCGCCTTATCCGGATGCTCAGCTCAAGTTCTCGATGGTCGAGCCGAAAGGCGGCGGCGACAAACTCTTCGCTCGCTTGATGCCGCGCGTGAAAGACGTCGCCGGTTATATCGCCGATGCGATTCGTTATGGCGACGAACTTGGTCGCCGCGTGCAGCACGGCGCGATCCCGTTCTGTCTTGTTCCAGGTCTTGAAGACCGCTTCGATGATCTCAAAACACATCGCTTTCGAACGATGAGCGAGATCGGTGAACCCGACCTATTCCCCGTCGACGACCGCAACAAAGTTCAGCCGGCCTGCGAGGACTGCGTACATCGCGGCGCGTGCCCGGGTCTCTACAAAGGCTACTTCGACCAGTTTGGCGCCGAAGAGATTTCGCCGGTTAAGAGCGGTCAGCGCTCCAACTCGTTCAACTATGTCTTCGAGCGTCGCTACGAAGACGCCGAAGGTTGCCTGTTGAAAGACGGCCCCCTCGGCATCGCGCCGTGGGACACCGCGCGGGATCTCTTCGTGCGCCACCAAGGGCGCCTGGCGTGGTTTCGCGCATCGTCTCGCGACTTCTCCGACGCCGAGATCGAACACACGAAACACCAAGAGGGTCAGATCTATTACGACGTCTCCCGCAAGGACGCGCCGGACGATTTCGCCAAGGACCTGGTGCAGCTGAAGCGCGCCGAGGACTGCGCGGGCTGCGAGCACGAGAACACGTGCACGGGGATGTTCGAGGCGTCGATGGAGCCGGTCTTTGTCCAGGACGATGAGCGCCTTCGCGTGCTCCTTCGATCCGCCCGCGGTCAGGTGATCGACGTCGGCTGCGGGGAGAGCCCCTACGTGGATGAGTTCGCCACCGCGGCCAAAGCAGGGACGCTTTCGTACCTAGGCGTCGACCCGGATGGCGAACGTCTTCGCTCTCTGAGCAGCACGCGGCCGTGGGCGCGCTTTGCCATCGGCGAAGCCGAAGCCCTTGCACACGCGGCGCCTCAGCCCGCCGACGTCGTGCTCTTCCTGCGCAGCTGGAATCATCTGCGTGACCCGGCCAAAGCCCTCGCCTGCGCGTTCGAAACGCTCAAGCCAGGCGGCCGGCTTATCGTCGTGGACAACGTCGCCTTCGGTCTCGCGCGAACCCAAGCCCACACGTCACGCGCGGAATCCTCCAGCGCGGAACTCGAGCATTACCGCAACGACAGCAGCCAGCAGGCGCGAGAGACGATCCAGAAGTCAGGCTTTGTGGTCGACTTGGAATGGGCCATCGAACCGGGCCGCTCAAACCAGTGGGTCGTTCAAGCTTCCCGGCGTGACTGAACCAAATCGGAAATGCCGCGAGGTCCCTAAGGGTGTATCTTGCGCCCCATGAGCAATTCTCCCGATGGCGTAAGCCACGATTTTGCCGATGGTGTGGTTCACTTCGCCGTCGACGATGCGGTGTATCCCCTCAGCGCCGTTTACGGAGCGTGTTTCACGTTTCTCGACCGCGCCTACGTCTTCATCGGAATTCGCGAGGGTGGCTTTCGCGTCAGCCTTCGGCCCAAGAAGGGCGAGGCCGGAGCCGACGTCCTGAATGTACTCGTCGGTGAGTTCGCCAACGAGCTTCTTGCCTGTGCCTACCGAGAGACGCTCGCGGAAGCGAACCGCGCCACCATCGAAGCGATCACGCTCCAGGCCATCGGCGGCGCCATGGGTCCACCGAGTCTCGATGAGCTCGAAGACTTCGACTTCAGCGACGAGCCCTTCGAAGACCCTCTTGGCATCGCCATGAGCTGGGAAGAGAAATACGGGAAGAAGACGCCGTGAGAACCCTTCGTTTTCCGAAGGCGGTCTATCCCGGCGAGCAAGTCGACGCCGCCGTCCAAGTGTACGAGCGCTTCGGCACCTTCGAGCGCGCCGACGAAGACACCCACTGGCGCATCGACGTCAGCGCTTCGACGCCCGAGCGAGAGAAGCGCCTTGAAGGCGAACTCGGAAACTACGCCCTTGGCCTTGCCGTGCGCCACGGCATTGCCGCCGCAAAAGCGGAAGCCGTCACCGCCGCCGCTGATAAGAACGCCGCCGAAGACAACGCCGCCGACAACAGCACCGAGAAAGAAGAGGAGCCCTCATGACTGAGCAAGCCGTTACGCCGCGTGAGCGCGGCAACACTGGACGAGAGGGCGAGCTCTTTCGCGCCGGCGTGAGCTTCGCCGATGCGACGAGCGAAGGCGCTCCGGCGTACTTCCGTTTTCGCCGGCTCCACAACGAGCGCGTCGTCATCACCAACCTCGAAGGCCGCTGGCTTGTCCTCAGCGATGCCGAGTTCAAGACCTTCGCCGCGGGCGAAGCGACGGAGAAGGGCGAGAGCGCGGATCTCTTCGCGCGCCTGAAGGAGCGGAACTTCCTTCGGCTTCACACCGACGTTCCTGCAGCAGCGCGGATGCTTCAAGCGCGCCGTAACTTCGTCGGCGCCGGGCCGAATCTGCACATCCTCGTCGTGACGTTGCGCTGCAACACCACCTGCGTTTACTGCCACGCATCCCGCGCCAACATGGACGCTGTGCACACGGACATGACGCCGGAGATCGCTGAAAAATGCATCGACATGATCTTCCAGACGACGAACCCGTCCGTCACCATCGAGTTTCAGGGCGGCGAACCCCTCGTGGCCTTCGACATCGTCAAGCACGTCATCACGTACGCGCGGGCGAAGAACGAGACGGCGAAGAAGGAGCTTGAGTTCACCATGGTGAGCAACCTGTCGCTGATGGACGACGAGAAGCTCGACTACCTCGTCGAAAACCGCGTGCAGATCTGCACCTCCATCGACGGCCCGCCGGAGATCCACGACAAGCACCGCAAGCTCCCGAAGGTGTACGGCGCGAGCGGTCACGCTCTGGCGTCCCAGTGGATCGAGAAGATCAACAAGCGCTACGCCGAGATGAAACTCGACGAGACGCTCTATCACGTCGAAGCCCTCGTCACGACGACGCGGCCGCTCCTCAGCAAACACAAAGAGCTCGTCGACACCTACCTCGCCCTCGGCTGTCGCGCGCTCTTCTTGCGGCCTCTTGATCCCTTCGGCTTCGCCGAACGAACCGGCGACCGCATCGAGTACCCGCGCGAGGAGTACCTCGAGTACTACCGCAACTCCGTCGACTACATGATCGAGCTAAACAAAGGTGGCGCCGAGATCCTCGAGCGCTACGCCGCCATCTTCCTGACGAAGATCCTCCGCGGCGAGGACCCGAACTTCCTCGACATCCGCCAGCCCGGCGGCGCCGGCATTGGACAGCTCGCCTACAACTACGACGGTAAGATGTTCACCTGCGACGAAGGCCGAATGCTCCACGAGATGGGCGACGACACATTCATGCTCGGAGATGTCTTCACCAGCACCTACCGCGACATCGTCGGCCACGAGACCGTGCGTGCCGTGGTCATCGCTGGGCAGCTGTCCACGCAGCCAGACTGTGTACACTGCCCCTACCAGCCCTACTGCGGCATCCCGCCTGTTCACACGCACAAGATGCAGGGCTCGCTCTTCGGCCGCATGCGCGAGTCCACGCTCTGCCAAGTCCACAAGGGAATCCAGGACTACCTCTTCGAGCTCCTCGGCTCCGGCGACCAAGAGACCATCGACGTCCTTGAGCGCTGGACGACACATCGTCCCCGCGAGCATTTCATCCAGGACTCGCCCGAGTAGGCATTTCAGAAAAGCACCTCACCCAACCCGTTCAAGGTGCGACAAAAGCCGGAGCATGAGGTCTGCTTGTGCGAAGGGGAAAAGATGCGGAACGCTAGTTTGTGGTTTGGAGTCCTGGTGCTCGTTGGGTGTGCTGAAAATGGGGGGGGGATAGGCGTTAGTAGCGCCAACCTCTCCCACGCGGAGAGCTCGCGTTACGAAGAAGTACGCGCGCAGGCGACTCCCGAGGCGCGAGTTCGAGGCATGGCGGAGCTGGCCAACGAGCTCACCAACGAAAGAGCGCGAGCCGACGGCCTACTCGGACGGGAAGCCGACATCAACACCGGCCGCGACATCGAAGAACGCTATCGCGCCATGCGTGAAGCGATGATGAACGACTTGGCGGAAGACCAGGAGGAGATGCTTGCTCGCCTTGAGCCGGAGGAGCCTGCCGCCGAGTTTCGCAGTCACGAAGCGCGTGAAGCAGTCGCTCAGGAGTCGCAGCAAGAAGTGATGCGTGCACTTCGCGAGTCGGGTGCGTCCGAAGCAGACGTGCAGAGGATGTTTGCCCCACCCGCGCACTTGCCGACGCCAGACCAGCTGGAAGAAATGCGGCAAGATGCAATTCAGCACGCCGCCGAACTGAGCGAACGACAGGCCACGGGGCGACCCGCTGACCTGGTGTGGCCACCTCGGCGAGGTGAGCGATGAACCGCCTTCGACCAAACGGACTCGGGCTCGCGTTGCGACTCGCTATCTTCGCGGCAGTGATTTGTGCGCCGAACGCTGGCAGCGCCCAGGTGGAAAGCACGTACTCCATCGGCCACCAACTTTGGATGGGTTACGTCGTCATCCCCGCCAACACGACCTTCGAGTTTCGGACCGACTACAACATGGGAGGCCAGTGGCCCGACACCGTGCTCACGCTCTACGATTGGGCCAACCAGGACACACTGGAAGGCGCCGACGGTTGCCTGCACAACGGCCAGTTTGAGTGGGGCCCTTCGTGTTTTCAGTGGACGAACAATACCAACTCGCCAACGGCAGCGTTCCTCATCGCACGTGCTTGGCGAACCCAAACGCCAGCCGACACACAGATTCATGCGTACGACCCAACGCTGGCCAGCAGCGGGCCTATGGCCGGCTTCTTCGGAAGCACGGGTATTGTGACGGTGGGTGGCGCACGCGTGGAGAGGACCATCGTTGCTGGCCGCCAGCATTGGTCAACAGCACACATGCCAGGCAACTCCGCTCGGCACATGATCATGGTGGCCAACGACCAGGACATTCACTTCCTGAGTACCGTCAGTGATATCGCCACGGGCCTCGCGGAAGCCGACACGGGAGACCAGTACATACCGCCGGGAAATCGCGAGATCATCTACGGCGGCTGGGGCGCCTCCAACGTGGGCGCTGTTCGCCTTCTCAAAAACGACTGGTTCAACAATGACGCGGATCGCGATGGATTGGGCACGGCGCTGGAGGCGTCACTCGGCACCTGCGATGGTGTCAACGACATGCTGGCGACGGGTCAGACGTGTGACGGACGATTTGCGGAGTGTCAGGTCAACGGCGGCTCATGCTCACAGTGCGACAGCACAGAGGAATGCATCGCCGGCGTCTGCCGGACCCAGTCATGCGCCGCTCACCTGCGAGACACGGACCATGACGGTTTGCGCGACGACGTCGAGGTGTACGGCTATGGCGGCATCACGACGCAGATGGCTCGCTTCGGTGCGGACCCGCTGCATAAGGATGTGTTCATCGAGATGCACACGACGGACCGGGTCGGCTCTACGGCTACGGTGTGCGATGGTTTTGCACTGGGGAACAACGCGAGAGACCCGCGACTGCTGGGCAACACCAACCCCGCCAGCAACGAGGACTTCTTCGTACGCGCCCAAGAGATCTATGACAATGTGGCGCTGCCCGGCAGTCTGAACCCAGACGGCTCCGACGGCATCACCCTTCACTTTGATGTGGGCGTGGCGAACCCGAACGCAACGGACGTGTCCTGGGGAGACTGGGGCGGCGGCAACACCTGCTACCTGACGAACAACTACCGTGCCGATTGCGCCTCGGATTTGAGTCCGGCGCGCGCCTGGTTGTTCCGGTGGGGCCTCGACACGCTGGGAGCGAAGGCCGGCGGGAACTGTTACTACGCAAGAAACACCACCTCCCATGTTCACGAAATCGGTCACATGCTCGGCTTGAACCACGGAGGGCCCTACGGCACCTCTGCGGAAGAGGACAACGGAGCGAATAATCGGCCCAGCTACCCGTCGCGTATCAACTACCGTTTCCAGGGTGTTGTGTCCAACGGCCTCGCATTCTCAAGCGGCGCCATCGAAGGGGCCGTTAGCTCCAGGAGTGCCAACGAAAACACTCCTTTCGGGGGAACCCATCCCGACGTCGTCGGCGCGCTCCGTCAAGGTTCGCCAACTGTAGATGTGTGGCCAGTCGTTCCAGAAGGCGACCCACCACCACAGGTAAATGTACCCGGGGGCGAGTTTAACGAAGACGTCGATTGGAACGGGAACAATGTCATCGACATGAATCCGACGATTTGGGGCAGATACCGTGACTTAGAAAACGGCCGGAACGCGCGAGAGTCAGCCGGCAAGTCGCATGACGACTGGGACTTGAACACGTCCATCTACGGCTCTCACATGGACGCAGCGATCATCGATGACTTTCTCGTCTTCGCCTACGTCGACTACCATCATGAACTCGGTCTGCCTGGAACTGTTTTTCTGAAGTGGAATCGCGACGGCGTCTGCAACATTGTACCCACGCTGTCGGGCAGCTCTTGGTCCTACGGCTCCTGCATTGACTTGGGAGACGCTGTGCCGACGGGGCTTAGCGCCGACGCCGTGAGTGTAGCGTCCACCCGGATTCCGGCGTCCGGCGGCGGCACGGCAGCCGGCATGGCGCTCGTGTACCGCGTCGGAACGCAGCTTCGCTGGCAGACGTACAGGGTACAGGCAGGCGGAGGAGGAAGCGTCAACGCCACGCTGCACTTGGGCGGCGTATTCCCCGGCTACACCACCAACAACACGCAGGTCGACGCCACACTGGTGGAAGTGCCCCAAAGCGCGAGCAATCCGCACGGCGGCGTGCTCATGATCTATCAGGACTCAAACTCCGTGCTTCGGCAGCGCTTCCTCCCTTCGGGCTCAAACACGTGGACCGGGTCCGCGCAGGTGCAGACGAGCTTGAGCAGCGGCACGCACTACAGCTACGGCGACGTGGGCGCAGTGGCCTACGGCGACAAAGTCTATCTCGCCGCCAGGCATAGCTCCGTCACGGGGATCCGAATCTACAGCGTGCCCGCGGGTGCCGGAGTGAACACCACGTGGACCTATGAGACCACGGTGCCATCGACCCAAGGAGTAGGCACCGATATCGAGCTCGCCGTCGCGCCCGCGCCGCCTGGCACCACGGCGCCGGAGTTCTTCGTCATGTACCGAGACAACGACAACGTCCTACTCGAGACGCGGGCGGAGCTGCCGAACTTCACCAACTGGACCGACCCGGACAGCAAGGCGCTAGAGACCGGAGAGCGGAGCGAGTCCGGTGTGGCGCTGGTCTATGACGACCGCAGCGCCGGGCGTGCGGGACTACGGGCCTACCGGAACCTTCATCGGCGGTGTGACGACGCGCCGTTGGGTGTGCCTACCGCCTGCAATACGACGGGCTACGCGCCAGGTCGTCCGACGGACCTAACCTGCACTGGGGGAACGTTTTGTTATTCGGCGAGCCTCGATTTTGCGGGCGCAGCGCGGCCTTCCCACATCACCCAGTCTCCCTTTGCCGAGGGCCACAACCCGACGCTCTACTGCGACTACAACGACAACGCACAGATGGCCTGGGCCATGTGCCAGTACCTCA
Organism: Polyangiales bacterium; assembly: GCA_047619315.1. Lineage (GTDB taxonomy): Bacteria > Myxococcota_A > Polyangia > Polyangiales > Houyiibacteriaceae > JBCCRV01. The sequence goes on along the minus strand of JBLHKB010000002.1, from coordinate 33,827 downwards.
CCCGCCGAGACGCGCCAACAGGAACGAGCGACTTCGTTGTCACGCCCTACGATTCGAGCGTCCGGTGCGTTATGCCTCCGCGTCACCCCGAGCCACAGAGCAACGGCACGTGCGGACCCCTCGCTTCCACGAGCGTCGATGAAAGCGACCGCACGAATAACCCCGGCGCGTACATACCTCCAGATGAGGAGGTAATATGCACGGAATAGACCGCGGCCTGGTGCTGTTACTCTTGCTCGCATCCGTCGTCGGCTGCGGCGACGACGCCGTGCCGGACGCGTCCGAGGACGCCGGCAGCGAAGACGTCGATGCGCAAGAGGCAGACGCGCAAGAGGTCGATGTTCAAGACACCGGCGGCCCCGACGCGCGAGACTCCTCCGGACCGCCGGCGCCGTGGCGCCACGAGCCCGTGATCACGGTGCAAAGCGCCGAGCCTTGCGAAGACTGGGTCCCCGTGGAGCCGATGCCGCGCGGCCTTCCCGACGACGCCACGCCGCGCCTTCTCTGGCGCTACCGGCCCGCCAACGACCCACGCTACTCCGGGCCCGACGCAATTTTCCTTTCCAATGTCTCGGAGCCGGTCGTGAGCCCCGACGGCACGATTTGGGTACACGGACCTCGCGCGGCCCACGTGACGCAGCTCTCCCGCGATGGCCTCATGCGCAGGTGGTTTCTCGCCGGCGGCGCCGATGAGAACGATCCGAAGATTCTGTACAGTCTGGGCCCTCTACTCCCCCTGCCGGACGGCCGCGTTGTTGCCTCGGTCGCATGGGTGGACGAGAGCTTTCCCGGAGTTCTAACGGTCATGGACCCGAGTGGTAGCTTTTCCCCGGCTACGCCCGCAGTGAGCGGCGCGCGTCTGTCCGGCCTCGACTCCAACACAAAGCTAGCGGTGGGCCCTGGGGGCATGGTGTACGCGACGGGGGGCAACAAGCTCTACGCGACCTGTCGCGGAGAGCGGCTCATGTGGACGCTGACCAACGAGCTCATCGAGCCGGGCGTGGGCGAGGGCCGGTTTACCTACTTTCGGGTCGAAGCGGATGGAACCGTGGTTCTCTCCGGTGGAATGCAGAGACTCTACTACGTAGACCCGAGCTCTCATCAAGTGGAGGCCTCTCAACCAGTCGCCTTGGAGCGAAATGAGGTTGTCTCACTAGTCGGAACGACGCTGACGAGTTCACTGATGTACGTGTCCGACGACCGCGAGAGCGATATGGTCGTCGTGACGAGGGGTGCGCAAGTTCAACTTGCTGGTGCCCTATCCGGCTCCGGGAGTATCTCACCGACTGGTTCCGTCCACTATTGGAGCGGCCAGCCGCTGGTACTTGACCCGCCTTACACAGGGGAGCCTCGTGCAGTCCCCGGCGATGGGCCGTTCGATAACGAGATTTCGTGGTGGTTTGAGAGCGGCGACTGGGTGCGCCTCGGGAACGGGATCACCCGGTTCAATACGGCCGGTGAAGAGGTCTGGAACGCGCCTATCTCTATGGATGGCGAGGACGTGGGGACGGGTGGTGTAACTCCAATGATGACGATGGATGAGACCGGCGTCGTCTTCTCTTCTGTCGTCGTTGGCATCGCCTCTATCGAGCTCGCGGCGTTCCAGACGGACGGCTTGCCGCCACCCATGAGCGTGTGCGTTCAAGAAGGATGCAACGCGCACCGGGACCGGTGGGTTCGGCCGGCGGAGTAGACTGCTGCCGACTAAACCCGCCGAGTACCGGCTAACGCAGCCCGTGTTTCTCGGTCAGCCGCGGAAGGTAGTTATGCCTGCTACGCTTCGGTTTGACATGCGGACGCTAATCCACTGCTCTGCTCTTCTTATCGTGTTCGCCCTTGGCTGCGGCGACGATAGCGAGGCCGACTCATCCGTGGACGTCGGAACTGAAGATGTGGACGTCACGGATGTCGGCCCGCCGGATGTTCAGGACTCATCAGGCCCGCCGGCGGAGTGGCGTCACGAACCGGTGATCACCGTCCAAAGCACGGAGCCGTGCGAAGACTGGGTCCCCGTGGAGCCGATGCCGCGCGGTCTTCCAGGCGACGCCACGCCGCGCCTTCTCTGGCGCTACCGGCCCGCCAACGACCCACGCTACTCAGGTCCAGTCGCTGCCTTCTACTCCGGTGTGTCCGAGCCCGTGGTCAGTCCCGATGGGACGATTTGGGTGCGCGGCCCGCGGGCCGCGCACGTGACGCAGCTCTCTCGCGATGGCCTCATGCGGCGCTGGTTTCGAGCCGGCGGCGCCGACGAGAACGACCCCGGGATCTCTGCGCGTCTCGGTCCGCTCCTTCCGCTGCCGGATGGCCGAGTTGTCGCCGCCATCTACTCGGAGGACCAACATCCGCGTGTGGGCGGTTTGAGGGTCATGGACCCCAGAGCACCCTTCTCCCCAGCCGCGAATGCCACCGGCGGCGCCCCTATCCGCGGTCTTGAATACCACACAGCGCTCGCTGTAGGACCCGGCGGCATGGTCTACGCAACGGGCGGCAACAAGCTCTATGCCACCTGCCAGGGCGAGCGGCTCATGTGGACCCTGACGAACGAGGAAATCGAACCAAGCATTCCTTTTGCCTCCAGTTTTTCCTATCTTCGAGTTGAAACGGACGGCTCGCTGGTGCTTTCAGGTGGGCAGCGAGTGTATCGCGTCAATCCCGACACCCGCGAGATTCAAACGTCTCAACCCATCGCCATCGAACGCGACAAGCTTCTTGCGCTAATTGGCGAGCTCGAGGCGCCGGCGACATCCATTTATCACGTCACGGACGGTGAAGACTCCGACCTTGTCGTGCTCGCGGGTGGGAACGAAACTCGACTCGAGGGAATCGCCAACGGAAACTTGTCCCCCACGGGCGCCGTCATTTTCTTCGACGCAGCGGCGGGGGCACTGTTCGCCCTCGACCCACCCTACGACTTGCAGCCCCGCACCATCGCGTGGGAAGGCCAATACAATCCTGTTTTTTCCCGGTGGCTCGATGGTGGTGACTGGGTAGGTGGTCGTATAGCCCCCGGTCTGCAGCGATTCACAGGTAATGGTGAAGAGGTCTGGAACGTGCCCGTGGCTGCAGAGGGAGAGAGTGCCGTGCTTTCCGGTGTGATTCGCGTCAGTGTCATGGACCAGACCGGCGTCGTCTTTGCGGCGCTTCGGGTGGGCCTTGCCCCCATCGAACTCGCCGCTATCCAAACAGACGGCTTGCCACCCCCGATGAACGTGTGCGTAGAAAACGGCTGCAACGCACACCGCGACCGCTGGGTGCGCCCGGCGGAGTGAAGTCTCTACCGGGATTGCGCTCGCGCTTCTCCTCGGCACACGCGTGCGAGCCTGGACCCGCTCGATCGAGTGTGGTCCTCTCTCGTATGTCGAACAACTTCCTTTGGCCTGACGTCAGCTTACCGGAGAACGCGAAAGCAGCCTGCAAGCAGGCGGCGCAGCTCGCGTGGTTCATTGCTGGGATGACGGGCATCGCGGTCGGGCTCAGCCTCGCAGGGGTCGGGCTTGTTCAGGCGATGGGCTTCGATTTTTGGTCTCTCATCGATGTGACGATCTTCGCAGCCCTCGGCTTTGGTGTGTACAAGCACTCGCGCGTGGCGGCGGTGCTCCTCCTCATCTTCTATGGACTGGAACGCGTCTTGGGAATGGTCCTGGCCGTCGAGGCGGGTGAGACCCCGACCAGCGGCATCGTCTTCACGCTCATCTTCGGCGCTGCCTTCTTCGGAGCGATCCGCGGCGCCTTCGCTCTCGCGCGGATGCGAGCTGAAACCGGCAGTGCTCCGAACCCCGGCGACGCCGGCTAAGTGGACTGCGATCGGCCAGAGTAGGGCGATCGCTACCGGAAATCCCTGAAAACGAGACTCTCTCGTCAAAGGATGCTGCTCCCCACGCTTTTTGCTATACTGCCTCCATGGCCGAAGCCGACGACTGGGACGAGCTCCCCTCCTTCGACAAAGACGCCGCGGGTGGACTCAATGTCCAGCAGCGCGAGCTCTCGGAACGAGCGCGTAAGAACGCCGACGAGGGCGGTGGCATCATGGGCGGCGCTCAGCGCGGCGCTCAACATTGCTCCCACGGAAGTCACGGCTCCCACGGAAGTCACGGCTCCCATGGAAGTCACGGCTCCCACGGAAGTCATGGCTCCCACGGAAGTCATGGCTCTCATGGAAGTCACGGCTCCCACGGCTCGTGGTAGACGCCGGCTCGCCTCAGCGTCGCCTACCGGTTCTTGACGAGGGCCGTGAAGACGGCGAGCGAGGTTTCCGCGAACGTGTTCGAACGAAGAGCGAACGCGTTCACGTTCTGACGGGCACCGTCTGCAACAACAACTGCATCTTCTGCATGGAAGAAGATCGCGATGGCCGGAAGGTCACGAACGCGCGCACCGACGACGACCTCGTCGAGTGGATCCTCCGTGAACATGCGGGGTGCGAAGAGATCTGTTTCACCTCCGGCGAGCCGACGACGAACCGTCGCTTACCGCACTGGGTAAAGATGGCGAAAGCCGCCGGCGTGCCGAAGATCAGCATCATGACGAACGGTCGCGCGCTGGGGTATGAGCGCTTCGCCAAAGGCCTCGCCAAGGCTGGACTCAACCGCTTCTACATCAGCATTCATGGGCACACGGAGAAGCTCCACGACTCCCTCGTTCGCACCCCTGGTGCTTACGACCAAACCGTCGCCGGCATCCGTCAGATCGCCGCACTCCAACGCTACGGCATCGAGCTTCACACCAGCACCGTCATCACGAAGAGAAACCTCCCGCACGTCGGCGAGATCTACGCGTTCTTGCGCGGCCTGGGTGTGCAGCAGGTGATCCTCAATGTGATGCAAGCGAACGGACGCGCGAACACCCACTTCGAGCGCATCTTCCCCCGCTACAGCGAAATCGCCGAGACCGTCCGCGCGTTCCTCGAAGCCAGCGAAGAAGAACGCCCCATGGCCTTCCTCGTCGACATCCCGCCATGCACGACGACGGCGCTCCCTGACTTTAACCGCGGCTTCGTCGAGAGCTATAAGCACTACGAAGGTCCAAGCGACACGAGCCATGACATCGCCCTCGAAGGCGAAGACGTGCAAGGGCCAGGAGGCGCGAGCGTCTCAGGGATTCGTCGCTCGGACCTCGATGACGCCATGCGGGAGAAGCGCGCGGAGTGCTCAAGCTGCAAGTACGACTCCGTGTGCGAAGGCGTGTGGCGAAACTACCTCACCCGCTACGGCTGGGATGAGATGCAGCCAGTTCTTGCCGCCGAGGGCTAGCTCTTGAGGGCTCGAAGGTCTTCGTCTCCGAAGCGAGCGAGGTAGCCCTCGTCGACGCCAACGCACTCAGCTCGCGCCACACAGCTTTCGCATTTCGCGCCAAAGGTCTTGGACGTTTCATCGCCGGCGAAGCGAGAGAAGGGTCCAAGGACACACCGCGGAGCACCGTGGGTGGTCACGGTGATGCCTTCGGCTTCCGCCTCTTTGGCCGCTCTCAGCGCGTGTGGCCATGCCATGGCCAGGCGCGGAACAGCGTCGTTGCCCCAAGGAAGGACATTCAGATGCCACGCGCACACCTGACCCTCTTTGAGGAGGCGAGGCAGCTCGCGAAGATGGCGAAACGTGGCGCGTGTCAGCCACGTGCGTACTTCGATGATCTGGTTGTTCGACTTGCCTTGTTCCAGGAGCGCAAGGGTCCGCTCGAAGGAACCATCGCTCGTCACGAAATCGTGGGGCGCTTCGGAATCTGCATGAAGATCAACGAGCCATCGCGCCGCGGCAGCGACTGGATAGCCATGGTGAACCTCGTGCGCATCCTTCGCTCCCCCCAGGCACGACAAGCATTGAGGCGGACAGGTGTCTTCTTCGCTCACTCGATGCCGCCGCTCTCGATGACGTTGCTCTTGATGCGGTTGCTCTCGATGACGTCGCTCAGATGCCGTTGCTGAGCTGCAGCGTGTAGGGCGCACACGTCACCGGCGCACCCGGGCGGCGGAAGACGCGAACGTAGTAGGTCGCCGTGTTGTTCGAGCAGATGTTTCGTCCAGGCTGGCCTGGAGCCACAGCACAGGGGCATTCGCCGACTCCAGCGGCGTCGCGGAAGTTCGTGGAGAAGCTGTACTCGGTGAACCCGGCCTCGGACATGTCGCAAGACATAGCGTCGCAAGCGCTGCGCCGGACATCAAGGCGGAACGCGTCGCCCGGGTTGTCCGTGAAACGCGCTCTAAAGTCGTAGGTGTCGCAGGCGGTATCGGTGCTGTCCGAACCGATCACTGAGTACCAAACCTCACGTCCCATCGGGAGCGCGTTGCCGCTGACGGTCATCATCTGGCCGCTGTCCGCGAGGCTGCCTAGGCCGAATGGAGTGGCGCAGACCGCGCCGGTGGCTCCCTCATCGGGCGTAATGACGCATTCGCAGCCGGTGTCCGGGACGCCGTCGACGTCCAGCATGCCTGGGGGACAGCCGCAGGTTCCGTTCATGCATTCGCCGCCTTCTTCTGTGCAGAGGACGCCGGGGTTCCCTTCATCGACGATCTCGTCGCAGTCCTCGTCCAAGTTGTTGCAGAGCTCGGGAGCGCCCGGATAGGCCTCAGGGCGAAGCTCGTTGCAGTCTTCGCTTGCTGGCGAACCGTCACCGTCAACATCTTGCGTCGGAGGCACGCAGCGGCGGTTTCGGCAGATTAAGTCGTCGGCGCATTCTCCGCCTGTGAGGCAACCCGTGGAAGGGACACACACACCGTCTTCGCAGATGTCGAAGCCAGCGCACACGGGGTCGCATGTCGTGGGGCCCGCGTCAGGAGTACCCCCATCGAAATCGGGCACGGAGGAGTCCATCACGCCGGCGTCGCCGATCGGTGCCATCAGACATCCGCGATCGCTGTCGCAGTACTCGACGTCTTGGCAAATGCCTTCGATGGGCTCGAAGATGCAAGCACCTTCAGACGTGCAGAGTCCGGCCGCGCATGCGACGGAGCTGACGCAGTCGGTATCACCAGCGCAGCCAACGTCGCAGGCATCCCGGTTTGTATCCGAGCACTCCGGGAGGACGCAGCGGCCGCCGCTGCATTCCGTGGCCGCCGGGTCGCCCATGGGGCATACGATTCCCTCGCAGCTTCGTGTGATGAGCGCCGTGGCAAACGTCTCCCCCAACAACGTGAACGTCAGGCGACGCGAACCTACGGTGCGACCGCTGGCCGTCACGAGCTCCCCACGGACCTCGTAGTCGCCTTGGCCGAGCCCTTCGAAGGAGTGAACGCGCGCGCCGGAGACGTAGTCCGCCGCGGACGCGGTGTGAATGTACTCCTCCTCCTCGCCGCCAGGTTTGACCAACACGATCCTCGCTTCGGTCCACTCCGCGAGAGCTGCATAGTCCGTTCGAAGATTGACGTGGACGACGGCGTCGCCGCTGCCCTTCGCACAGCCAACGACGAGTAGTAGTCCGAGGAGGGTGGCGCAGAAGTGATTCACGTAGCGAGTATAGCCTAGGATCCGCATCTTCGGCGCTCGTGCTGCACGTTTTCGTCGAGACGTCCCACACTTCGCAGCCACACCGTGCGTGAAGCGCCTCGTGAGAGCGTGGTGGTTCGGCCAGTGTCGCCTATTTACCTACCTGTTTCCCAGCAGGCCGGTCCAACTACCGGCGGCCCTTATAACCCATCATATCCTGCATCGCGGATTCGCCCATTTCGGCGATCTCTGCCTGCTCTTCAGCTATCTCCAGGCAATCTTCGCAGAGCTTTTTGCGCTTTCCCTCGACTTTGAAGGGCACAAGGTCATCGGCCTCTTCTTTACAACCTTGGCACTTGGGCATGCGAGAGCGTAGCGCACTATTCCGTCGCAAGGGAATAGGGGTACGTCATGAGCACCGACGCCCCCCGGGGACGCGGGCGGGGGAAACGCCATTCCCGCATCGCTGTCAGGATGCAAAGCTCCACCACGTCATCGTTGAGGGACGACTCATATACCTCGGCGTCCTCGATGCGACCGCGTGGACCCACCAAGAAGCGCACCTTGGCGACGCCTGCGAGGGAGCGATCCCGAGAGAGCCCCTCTGTGTAACAAGCCGTCACCTCGGGCCGGTGCTCTCGAATCACCTCGTGAACCGCCGGCAGTCGAAGGCGTCCCGAGCGCGCCGGCGCGAGAATCGTCGTGGGCCTCGCGCGCGCAACGGTCTCGGGGGCTTCGGTCTCTGTTGTTGTGGTCGTGGAAACCACCGCCACCACCGTCTCCGCCGCCGCCGCCGCCTCCCGCGAAGGGGGCGGCGGATCTTCAAACGCGCCCGCGCTTTCCGCCGGCGTCACCTCGGCCGGCGATGCCCCCGTGGATGTCTCCATGGCCGCTTCGCCGCCGCTGGACGAGGTCGCCACGGATTGCGGCTGTGCGCAGGCGGCGCACCATAGAAGCGCGATGGAGAAAGCCCTCACGACGGATCCCTTCGCGACCGGAGCTCCGCGTGAAGAGCATCCACGAAGGGGATGTCCGAGCTTCGTTTCTTTTCCCAGAAAGCGCTCAGCTGCCCGCGCCCGCTCTGTTCGTAGCTGAGCGCTTTGGCCAACATCTGAACCTTGTCGGCAGCGTGAACGATCTCCGCCACGCGCGAATCGAGGGGAGAGCCCGCGGCGCTGTCGGACCACTCCGCTGGAAGGAGTCTCGCCAGCGCGTCCGCTTCCACTTCCGCCAGCGCTGATTTGAGCGCCGCCGTCTTGGCAGGGCCAGGGATATCGCCAGTGACGACCTCCGCGGCATCATGGAGGAGCGCGAATCGAAGAACCGCCTCGCCGTCGATACTCTCGCCGGCTTCACGAAGCGCATCGACGATGCCCATGGCGCAAACGGCCACAGCGTAGGAGTGAGCAGCGACGCTCTCGGGACTCGCGACCCCGCTCAAAACCCACCCGGTTCTCGGAAGCTCAGAGAGAGGGTGGAGCGCGAGAAGTGTGTCGATGAGCTGACCGGGCGTCATGGCGATTCTGTAGCACGCAGGGGCTGCGTGGGAGAGTCGCTATTCGATGACGCCGGCCACGTGAGGCGTCTGCCACGCGAGGTGTGCTCCGCCATCGAGGGCGATCATTTGTCCCGTGATCGAGCGCGACTCCCACAGGTAGCGGAGCGTGGCGCCAAATTCGGCGAAGGTCGGTGAGCGCTGAAGTGGAAGCGCCGCGACCTGTCCGCGAAAGTCCTCATCACTTTGCCGGTCGCTCTGAAGCGTTGGACCCGGCCCGATGGCGTTGACCCGAATCCGCGGCGCGAGGCTCTGAGCCATCGTACGCGTAGCCGTCCACAGGGCGCTCTTCGAGAGCGTGTAGGAAAAGAAGAGCGGAGTTTCGCGCCACACGCGTTGGTCGATGATGTTCACGACGAGGCCCTCCATCGCTTCCGGAAGCTCGGCGGCGAAGGCCTGTGTTAGCAGCGCGGGGGCTTTGACGTGGAGGTTGAAATGGGCATCCCAGGTGGCCTCGTCGAAACGGGTGAGTGCGTCCGGGAGGAAACGCGAGGCGTTGTTGACGAGGAGCTGCACGGGACCGAGCTGTGAACTCGCGGCGCTCACGAGGCCTGCCGTTTGATCCCACACGCTCAAGTCCGCCTGAAGGGCACACGCGTTTGCTCCGTGTTGCTTCAGGGCCTGGACGCACTCTTCCGCTTCCTTCTCGGAGAGCGAGTAGTGCACCGCCACATCAAAGCCCTCCCGCGCGAGGTCTTCGCACATCGCGCGGCCAATGCGCTTTGCGCCGCCGGTCACGAGAGCCACGGGGCGAGTCTGGGGAGCGGCGGCCATGCGTCTTCTTAGCGCGACTTTTTAGCGCGACAACGCCGTGGCGCTAATCCAGGTACTTCTCGTACATCGCGACTTCTTTGTCCGGCCCGTAGGGGCGAGTGCGCGCGACTTCACGAAAGCCCGTGGCTCGGTGAAAGCGATGAGAGGCGGGATTCGGCGGTACTGTATTCACTTCGGCGCAGATGAGCGCGCGGGAGTTTGCTCGGACCCAAGCTTCAGCTTCTTCGTATAGCCGGCGGCCATGCCCATTCCGACGCACCGTTTCGCTCAGAGCGATTCGGTCGATATAAGCAAAGCGCTCGTGACGCTTCAAGAACCACCGGAAATTCGGGCTCATGTATTCCCGAGTGCTCTCCACCAGCAGGATGACGAAGCCCTCGACCTGCCCGTCGACTTCGAGGACCTGGAACCACGAGGCTTCCTTCGCAAAGAAGGCGAGACGCTGTGCGTCGATGACGCTGACGGCAGGAATGCTGCTTTCGTTGAGAAGCAGAATTTTGCCGGCGTCCTCAGGGCTGTAGGGCCGAATCACGATTCACTTACTACACGTAGGCGTGTCGGATTGATAGCGGGGTTTTTTCCACGGGCATGAGCGACGGCGGCGTCCCCATGAACTTCGAGGTAATCCGCCCGTAACCCACGGCAACTCTGCCGGTCTGGACACCCCTCACAGGCCGGGACAAACGCGCCGGGAGTGAGCTTGGCGTCGGCCAGATCGCGCTCATCATCGGGTGTTATGAGGCGAACGCCGCCCGCCGCCGGGTCTTCGCTGCGGTCGGCGTATTTCCCAAGGATGCACTTCGGCAAATGAAGGCTTCGGAGGTCCAAGCCGCGATCGTCTGCAGCCTCAAAAGCACGTGAAACGTGCGGCATCAGCTCGTCGAGGGGCAGAAGTGAGTGAAGGCGATCGCGATTCCCATCGGTGAGCGAAATAAGCCAGAGCCGTGCCCGCCGAATGTCGCGTTCGGCGAGCCATTTGACGGCCCCGGCGAGCCGAGGGGCGGTCTCGTCGCTCATAATGAGGTCTGCCACCGGGCGCACGTTTGCGGCTGTGAGAGCCCGAAGTCCGGCTTCCATCGCGTCATAAGCGGCGCCACGCACCATCCGCTCGTAGGGCTCCTTGAGATGCGTGTGCACACTCACGTGAAATCGAGTCACGCCGGCGTCTCGGAGCCGTTGAACGTTCGCTGGCGTGAAGAGGAGCCCGTTGCTCTGGACCTTGATGTCCATGAAGCCGAGCTTTTTCGCTGCGCGGATGAGCGGCAGCAGGTCTCCGCGAATGGTGGGCTCTCCGCCCGTGAAGCTCAGCTCGGTAATCCCGTCGCGCCTCGCACGCTGCATGGCGGCGGCGATCTGCCGAGCCGAGAGCGAACGCGTCCGCATTTGAGGCGTGATCGTGCAGTAGTCGCAGGCCAGATTGCACTCGTAGTGCATGACGACGTCCAGAAGCCGGGTCATCGAACGTCGAGTTCGGGCCGGATCTTCTTCGTCAGGGATTCCGGCGAGACGATCCACTCCGGTTCAGGCACGTCCTCGAGCTGGTAGAAGCCGCCGCAGAAAACGCCATATGCGCAAGATTCGCACACCGGCTTCTTGTGTCTTCGCTCGGCGAGGTACTCCGCGAGGTTCACGGTCTCGTTGTTCACGAACACCATGTGTCGCCCGAGCTTGAGGCTGTCTCCCACGAGAAACTCCTCGTGGTCCGGCAAGAAGCACCAAGGCAGGTTGATCACCTGGAACTTCATGCGGTCTTTCCACTTGTCGATGACCGCCGCGGTGATCGCCGCGGCCTCTTCGGTGTCCGGCGCAACGTCCGTGGTCGCGCGGCCAAAAGGCGTTAGGAACTGGATGTTCAGCCACGGAAGCCCAAGACCAAAGCCGAAAGCGGCGAGCTCATCGAGCTTCTTATAATTGGTCTTCGTCAACGTCACGTTCATGCCGATCTCCACGTTCGGCGGCGCGTGCTTCACGGCGTATTTGATCCCGGCGACCGTTTGGTCGAAGGCCTCAGCGACACCAACCTCGCGGGCGTGGCTCTTGAGGTCCGGCCCGTGCACGCTGAAGAGCAGACTGGTGAGTCCGCTTTGAACGAGCTTCTTGGCGAAGTCCTCATACGCGAGGAGTCGACCGTTCGTCGTCACGTTGACGCGTTCGTAGCCGACGCGTCGTGCGTAGCGAATGAGGCTCACAAGCTCGGGGTTCAAAGTGGGCTCGCCGCCGTCAAAGTCGACGAGGTGAACGCCGTGGCGTCGGTACTTGTCCAGGATCTCGCGCTGTCGCGTCGGATGTCCGTCGACCTGCGTGCGCGTTCCCACCGCGCAGAACGTGCAGTGGTTGTTGCACACATAGGTGACGTTCATGATGAGCTTCTTCGGGCCGCCGCTGGCATCCATGCGCTGGTCGAAGACTCGTTTGAAGGTCGCGAGGGTCTCCGTGTCGAGTCCGCCCGTGGACGGGCCCATCTGAAAACGAGGCCCCCAGTCCCCATCGCTTGGCGCGTTCTCGAGCACGGGGAGCCGTCGCGCCAGTTCCGTGCCGGGCAGCGGCGTCGCGAACTGGACTGCGGGTATGGCGTCAAAGCGATCCGAAAGGTCCGCGGCGAAGGAGAGCGTCTCGTTGACCTCGGAGGCCGTCTCGCCGGGAAGCCCGATCATGTAGTGCACCAAGAGCGGCATGCCGGCGCGCTGGGCGCTCTCGGCGGCGGCTTCGATGGCGCCGAGGTCGAGCTGCTTGTCGACGACCTCCGCCACGACGCGCGCGCTTCCGCTCTCGGCGCTGATGCTCACGGTGGTGCATCGCCCACGCATCCGCGCGAAGTGCGCCGGTGTTAGGTAGTCCGCGCGAAACCCGTTGGGTACTTCGAAGCGAAGCGGCGTGTCCAACGCTTCGACGGCGTCCAGGAAAGCGTCGAAGTGCGACTGGCGGACGTTGATGAGCTCGTCGAGGATCTGGAGCGTCCTTGCACCGAGCTGGGACGCCTGCTCTACGCGGGCACGGAGGGCATCTTCGGCAAAGCGCCGCTGAGTCTTGGCCTCTCCGGCTTTCAAGTCTGGGTTCGACGAGCAGTGAATGCATCGAAAAGGGCAACCGCGGCTCGTGACCATGGGCAGCGCGTTTTCGCCGATGGGAAACGCCCAGGCCGGTCGGGCGATGGCTTCTTCGAAGCGACGGTGGAACTGCCAGAGCGCCGACGTCGAGATGAGGTCCCAAGCGGGAAGGGGGAGCGTGGAAAGGTCCGCGCGCTTTCCAAGAATGATGCCTCGGGGCTGCTCTCGAAGGACCTCCGCGATGGAAGCCTCGGCTTCGTATTTGAGCCATGCGTCGGCCTCTGGGTACGCCGAGAGTACGTCGGCTTCGACGTAGTGCTGCCCCGACTGATATGCATCGGCCAAGAGCAGGTACGGGGTTCGCCCACGGAGCTCCGTGACGAATTTCGCGAGTAGCGCGTCACGGGTCCCAGGGCGATGAAAGGGTGTCGTGATGAGAACCACGGCGTCGAAGTTGCCCGTTACGTGGGCAAGAACGTCCTGAACTGGCGCACCGACGAGCAAGCGCCCGTCTTCTTGCCATGTCGCCGCCGACGACTGCAGAGCGAAGGCGTCGATGTAGACCATCTCCACGTCCGTTGAACGCAGCGCGCCAGCGAGCTGAACGCCGCCGAGGTTGGCGAGGTAGGGATAGTCGATGAAATCCCGCGCCACGGTCATCGATGGATGGAGCACGAGTACGCGCATAGATGAGCAGCATAGCAGCTTCAGAGGAGGGAGACTGAACGCAATTTCGCACGGCGAAGCGCACCTTTGCGCCCAAGCTGCTAACCTGTCGGCCATGCTCACGGAAGAACAACGAGCGCTGGCGGACGGAGGCTCCTGGGCGGATACCAAGGTCGACGAGCACGAAGCGGCGGCGCATCAGAAGCGCAACTGGGTGCGACTGACCTTCGATTGCAACGACCGCTGCATCTTCTGCCTCGACAGCGATGCCCATGACGGAACGAATCGCGACGTCAACGAAGTCAAAGCGCAGATACTCGACGGCCGCCGCAAAGGCGCTGAGCGCCTCATTCTGTCCGGTGGTGAGCCCACGATCCATCCGCGCTTCGCAGACTTCGTCCGGCTCGGTCGCCTCGCGGGCTACGATCGCGTGCAGACCGTCACCAACGGCCGGATGTTCAAGTACAAGCCTTTCTTGACCAAGTGTCTCGACGAGGGGCTCCAGGAGATCACCTTCTCCATTCATGGTCCGAACGCCAAAGTGCACGACGCCCTCGTTGGCGTGAAGGGCGCGTACGAAGAAGAGATCCAAGGCCTCGAGAACGCCTTCTCGGATGGTCGCCCCATCATCAACGTCGATATCTGCGTCAACCGCGGCAACGTCAAACACCTGCCGGCGATGATCGAAGGGCTCTACGCGAAGGGCGTCAAAGAGTTCGACCTTCTTCACGTCATCCCCTTTGGCAACGCCTGGCGAGACGGCAAAGAGGTCCTCTTCTACGACCTCAAAGACGCGCGTGAGCACTTGGTGGCGGCGTTCAGCTGGGCCAAGCGCGAAGACGTTCACATCTGGCTCAACCGCTTTCCCGTCGAGCACCTCGAGGGCTTTCACACACTCATTCAAGACCCATACAAGCTCAACGACGAGATCCGTGGTCGCAAAGAAGAATACGCGCGTTGGATCGACAGCGGCGAAGCCCTTGATTGTCGCGACCCGCGTCGCTGCAAGCACTGCTACCTAGAGCATGTCTGCGATACGTTTGAAGCGACGCAGAAGACCTTGCTCGCGCCGGAGTTTGAAGTCCTCCGCGTCGACGCCGAATGGGAAGGCCAGCAGGCGCCGGTTTACGGCGGCGACCCAGCGAGCGCGAAGAAGCGCCGCTTGCCGATGGTGAAGCTCAAGTATGAAGAGCCCGCAGCGCTCGCGAAGAGTGCCGGCGCGACGCGCCTGCGCGTCGTGGCGAAGGACCTCGCCGCCGCATGGGCCCACGTCCAGACATACACGGACTCCCTCGGCGAAAACGGCGAGCTGGAGTTCGAACTGCAGGAAGTCTCTGACTTTGACGACCACTACGCGCGCTTGAACGCCGCGCAGAAGAACATCGTCCGCATCGACGTCTTCCGCCCGGAGGCGGCGCAGCACCTGCTCGCGATGGAGGCGAGCTTTCGCGTCGGACTTGCGCTGACCAAAGAGACGGCGCCTTGGCTCTTGTCCCTGGCGGACGACGCGCCGGAGCTCGCGCGTTTGGCGCTCTTTCAGCCTACGTGGGAGCGCGCGACGGATGCTCGTGACCACGACGTCGAGCTCGTTCCCTTCTTTGCTGAGTTCGGGGCCAAGGCTCCGATCCGCGGTCTTCCGCGCTGCGTGGCCGGAGCGGCGTATGAAGCGGAGGCGAAAACCATGGACGCCGCCATGCTCGAGCCAGACGGAAAGCTCGAGGCCTTCCGCTTTATTCGTCGCTACATCGAGTCCCGCTACCGGACGAAGTCGCTCCGATGCGAGCCATGCCGCTACGTAGACGATTGCGAAGGCGTCCACGTGAGCCACGTACGAAGCTACGGATTCGACATGATGCAGCCTATCGAAGATGCGCAGCCCATAGAAGGCGCCGAAGACTCCGAATGACCACGACGCTGTGGGTGCTCGTCGCCGAGCGCTGCAACCAAGGTTGCTGGTAGGTCCCGCCGCACCAAGGAGTCTACCGCGGTCTTTGGCAAAAGCCGCTGAGGACGTCGAGGAAGCCGTCCTCGCCGCGCCGAAGGAAATCGTGCTTAGCGGAGGCGAGCCCACCATGCGGTGACTTGGATTCGCTCGCCGCCGCCGCCGCCGCCGCCGCCGCCGCCGCCGCCGCCAAAGGCGCGCGGGTAGTTCTTGAGACCAACGCAGCGCTCATCGACGAAGCGCGCGCTCAGTCCTTCTACGCTCTGGGTCTACGCTTCGCGCCGCTTCAAGGGGCAGCACTCGGGCTCCGCCTCGGGCCGCCACGGCCGCCGCGGCCGCCGCGGCACTCTTAGCGGGGCCACCGCCCACGACGATCAAGTCGAACTGCTCGCGCGCAAAGGTCACACCACCACAGCGCCGCCTGCGTTATGTTTCTACCGTGCTCAGCCCTCGCCCAAATTCGTCGTGCGCTGCCGCGTCGTCGCAAAGCCCTACGGGATGCTCGAGCGAGCTCTCGTCGCTCAAGTGCCGTCTGAATTCTCCCCTTCGAGAAAAAACTCAAGTATCCCGAGAGCTTACGTGATCATTGCGACCCATGGTGACTCGTGCGGACTAGGCAGGTGACTCGTGCGGGCTAGGCAGCGCGAAGCGATGAGAAACGCCATGGCTCGCTACGAAGCGGACGCCGACGCGCCGTGTTCGCAGCCCCTCGAATTTCTGCTTCGGTCGCTGGCACGCTTGGAAGAAGGCCGACTCGACGCCGCCCAAGACGACGCGCGCCGCGGTCGCGGCGCGACGCGTGACCGTGTGGCGGGTCACCTGCTTTTCGCCGCCGGCGCTTACGGCGAAGGCCTTGATGTCCTCACGGAGAGTGGCGTCGCGGCGAGCTTGTGCCTGCGACTCGCCCAAGAGCTGGGATGGACCCTCGACGCGCTTCGCATTCTCGAATCCCCAGATGCCTCCGCGTTATACCGCCGCTCCGCCGCGGACCTCTATGCACGAGGCGGTCATACGCGGCGCGCCATGGAGATCGCCGCAGACGCTCTGAAGAGCTCGCCGGATGATGCCGAGTTAGCGCTGCTCTTTGCGTCCGCGGCGCCCCCTGAACAGCAGGCGCGTGCACGCCGATCGCTTGAGGGCCTTCCGCTCCTCGCCAGCGATCTGGGGCGCCGCTGCGCGCTCGCGTTGCGTGCGCTGGGGGGAGATGCGCGTCCACAACTCGAACACTGCGCGAAGTCCAAGGCTCTCGACATCGCAGACCCCGCCCGCGCTCAACTCGCACGCATCGCCTTCGAAGATGGCGACGATGTGCGCGCGCGAGAATGGTGCGCGCAGGTACGCGACTTCGAAGGGAAGGGCCAGGAAGCTCAGGTGGTGCTCGGCGCCCTGGCTCTCGAAACCGGAGATGAAGCAAGCGCTGAGCGGATCTTTGCGCGCGCGTCGAAGAACGAAGTGAGCCCGTTCCTTCTCTCCTGGTGGGCCGAACTCTACCTGCGTCAGGAGCGTTTCGAAGATGCGCGCGCTGTGCTTCATCGCTCGCGGCTGCATGGCGGCGCTCTGGCCGGGACGCTCGCGCTGCAGCGTCTTTTCCTCGCGGTCTCCACCGTCGAGCGCGGCCAAACCCTCGGCGCGCATCGCTTTCGAGAGGTGGAGGCGGTCCTTCGGCACTTTGGCGAAGCGTCGCGCGTCGACGAAGTCTTCGCCGGTCCGCACGCAGAGTCCGTCGCGTCTCTGACAAGCGTGGTGCTCAAGAAGCTTGGCCGCCGCCGGAGCATGCCGCCGGAGCTCGTCTTCACGGGCGCTCGAAGCGGACTTCGCCGCGCCATCGAGCGCATCGTCGTTCTCGGGGATGGAGCCCTCGCGACTTTCGATGAGGACGCGAAAGCTCATGGCTGGGGCGGGGCCCTGATGCGTGCCCACCGGGGAGAGCTTTTGATGTGGCTCGGCCACTACGACGAGGCGAGCACTGAACTTGATGCGGCAATCGCAGAGGACCCTCGAACGCGCTGGGCCTACATCGGACTTTCCGCCCTCGCGCTTCAGCGAGGAGATGCCGAGGAGGCGCTTCGACTCAACGACGATGGTATTCGCGCCATGGGTGGAACCATCGGCGGCAGCGTCCACATCCACCGCGGCGAAGCGCTGCGGCTCCTGGGACGTCACGTCGAAGCAAAAGAGGCGCTTGTCCAGGCTTTGCAGCTTCACCCCGCGCGCATCAGCGCGAGCCTCAACTTGGCGCTCTTGGCTCACGCGACGGGCGACGAACGCCTTGGCGTATCGATGCTAAACCGCCTACGCGAGCAAGCGCCGGGGCTCCTGAGCGACGCGCGGCGGCAGCTGGAGGGTCCCGTCACCGACGCGCACATCCTGCGTGAAGCCCTCGCGATGCTCGGCGCCAATCGCTCTTCGACATGCATGAGCTACGTCGCGACAACACCGCGCGGGCCTCTTCGTCGTTTTGTGCAGCGGCCCCGCGCCGGCGCGCCCAATCAGGCGAGTATCGCGGACGGTGAACGCGAGCGCCTGCGTGCGGTCCTCGGTCTCGAAGCGCCCGGATCTAAAGCGTCCGGCGTCGAAGTGGTGAGTGGACCCACCGGAGCCTTGGGTTCTGCTATCGATGCGCCGCTCACCTCGACTCAGACGCAGGCGCTCGGCGACCACTTTGTGAAACACGGCTACTGCGTCCTGCGCGGTGGCTTCTCGAGGGACCTCGCTTTGGAGTGGGTCCGTTCTGCCACGGCTCGCGTTCGCGCACAGCCGGACGTGTTCGTGAAGGGCTACCACCCGTCGTCGCCACCGCTGTGGGGCTTTGACGGCCGCGATCCAAGCACGTGGACCTGGGAGCGAATCGAGCTGCTGGCGCAGCGCCATCTGACGTACGAGTCGTTCTCGCCGAAGCTATGGGGGGTGCTCCAGAACATCGCTGGGCCGTCCCTCGAAACCAAAAAGCTCAGCGACTACTTCGTTTTGAACCTGCGTGAAGACCATGGTCTTGTGGCTCGTGCGTCCGATGCTCACGGTTGGCACGTCGATGACCCGAGCGCCGCGATGTCCCTCGAAACGCTGCGGAACGGACTCGTTCTCGTAATGCTCTTTAGTGACTGTGCGAAGGGCGAGGGAGGCACACTTCTACTTGAGGGAAGCGTGGATTTGGTCGCTCGCCACCTCGATCAACACCCAGAAGGAGTCGACCTCAGTGACGCATCGCTGGTCCGATCCATTGCAGACGGACGTGAGGATTTTACACAGGTGTATGGCGCGGCCGGTGACGTCTACATTTGCTCTTCGCTCTTGCTCCACACCTCTGCGCCGAATTCCTCGGGGCGCATTCGCTGGATGGCGAACCCCATGCTTCATTTGTCCGAGCCGCCGCGGCTTGTCGGCGATGAAAGCACGCCCCTCGAAAAATCGCTCCGCCGAGCCCTCGAGCCATGAACGTCTTCGGGCTGCCGAGCCCCATCGTCCTGGGCCTCGCCGCCGACCTGCTCCTGCGGATTCTGCTTCTTGGACTGCTGGCGCTTCCTCTCGGCCTTCAACGTCTCCGGCGCGCTGCAGACCAGCGATTCCCGCAGCGGAGAACGCGCTAGGCGGCGGCGGCGGTCCTGGTCTGCGCGGTGGCCTCGTTGCGCCTTCTCGCCCTCGTCGGGCTCTTTGGCCAAGGCTCTGGCGGACTCCACAGCGCCGCCGTCGGCGCCTTCTTCGCGTCCTTTGCGAGGCTTGTCGTGGCCGACTCATTCATCGAGCGCCCGCGCTCTCCTGCGCTCTCCTGCGCTCTCCTGCGCTCTCCTGCGCTCTCCTGCGCTCTCCTGCGCTCTCCTGCGCTCTCCTGCGCTCTCCTGCGCTCTCCTGCGCTCTCCTGCGACCTCTTCGCTTTGCCGATGAGCGAGCTGGCGGCAAAGCCGAGCGACTAGCAAGGGTTCTCGCGTGCGGCGTCCCGGTGCCAGTTGGCGTCGTCGTCTACGACGGTTACCAAGGGGAGCTCGACAAAGACGTCGAGCGCTGGCGCTCGGCGCTGGCCCGACGTCGTAGGAGCGCCCAGGGGGAGGACGCCCGCGGCGCGGACACCGCCGGAAGCTATGAGAGTTGAAGGAGCGCGGAGTCCCTGCGCTCTTCGTTGTGGGGGACGTCGACAGGACCGATGGGAGCCGCGTCACCCTCGACGCGGATGGTGCCTTCGCTAATGCAGCTGCGCCTAGTCCACGCGGATGAGCGTGACTCCGTCGATGGGACTTTCGGCGTCCGGAACCAGGTTCACCCGCAGGTAGTGACGTTCGATGCCATCGAGACGCTCTTGGATCGCGCCGCCACCTCCGCTGATGTAGGTCGGGACGTCACCGAGCGAGTACGCGTAGTAGGAGTGCACGTGTCCAAAGAAGATGGCGTCGACACGGCGTGCGCTCAGCTCTTGGATGATACGGGCCGCTTCGTTGCGCGAACGAAAGGCGCCGGAGCGAAACCCAGACGCATCGAGGAGAGGCGTGTGTGTAAGGAAAAGATGGAGCGTCTCCACGTTCGTGTTGGCGAATTCGAGCATGCGCGCATGGAGGTCTGGGTCGATGGTGGCGTTGGACGAATCGACGAGGGAGACGGCGACGCCGTGCTGGGTAAAGAAGCCACTGAAAGGGCCAAAGTACTCGTGCCAATTTTCCGGGCCGGGCGTCTCATGATTGCCCACCGTGGAATAGAAGGGCACATCGAGCCGCTCAAGCTCCAGCTGAAAACGAATGATCTCTTCGCGAGTTCCGTTGTTGGTGAGGTCACCCGTCGAGACCACATAACGAATCTCGTCTTGGTTTAGTCGGTCCACGATATCCGCCATATTGTCGACGGCTTCTTGGATGTCGCTGAGGACTGCCACCGCGTGCGCGATGGGAAGTTCGGCGTCGGCGCTCTCGATGATGAGCTCCTCGCCGCTCATCGACGGGTCCAGCGTCCAGAGACCTTCCGTGCGGCGCCGTCCGTTCTCTCGAGCGACGAGCGTCCCGCCAGCGACGAGCAACGAATCGGGGAGGGTGTTCATGACCCGGAGGCGCAGAGGCACGGTGATGCCCTCGATGCTCAGGCGAAGCCGTGGCGTGCCCGCCCAAAGTACGATCTCCTGGGGCGTGACGGAGCGAATCGCTAGGGACCCGTCGCTGTCGATGCGGAGCCCCTCCACCTCGGCCATCCCCACACGTTCGTCGAGACGCTCGTGGTGCTCCGACGGGCGAAGACACGACACGAGGAGCAAGGCCACCCCCAAAAACGTCGTCGATCGCAAACGCGCGAACATCACAACCACCTCCGCTGAAGCATCATGCGCGTAACCCACGCAGAGCCAAATCTGAACTCGCCGCCGAGGCCCCATTCGCCGCCACCAAAGTAGCCGTGAGCCTCTGCCCCGACGTGCCCGACGTTGCCAGCCGCGACACTGTTGAGACTCATCATCCCGGCGAAGCCGTCTCGGCGATGGTCATAGAAGACGCTTATTTCGCCCCGGTCGGCGAGGTAGGCGCCGATGCCGCCGCGGAGCACGAGAAGCGAGTTCGTCGTGTTGCTGACGCCTCCGCCGGTGGCGTCGAAGCCGAACCCTTGGAATCCAACGCCCCACTCGCCTTCGACGAACATGCCGCGCAGCGATGGACCGAAGGTGGAGAGCTCGACGCGCCCACCGATCGCGACCTCTCCCGTGAGGTGAGCAAACCCCTCACTGCCAAAGCGATGGTAGCGAAGGGAGGTTCGCAGGTAGCTGCTCGTCCCGCGCGCCTCCGCGCCGCTCAGGAAGTAGCGGAGTCCTGCGTAGAAACGCTGGTTGTCGTGGGTGATGGCGACGCTGCCGCCGAGCTCGAGCTGCACGGAACCAAAGCGTGCTCGGCCCTCCGCTTCTAGAAAGGGGCCGTAGTCAAACTGGGGGTCGACGAGATAGAGCAGTCCGCCGCGAAGAAAGAAGCGTTCGCGCTCCATCGCGCTGCCCCGCAGCCGACCGCGACTGATGGCGCCGGCGAGGTCCGCGATGGTGGCAATTAGGAAGGAGGTGACACCGATGAGCGCGATGCTGCTGAACACCAGGATGGTTCGGCGCGAAGCGCCCGAGAGGACAATGCCACCGCCGCCCACGACAACAGCGCCGAGACCACCGAGACCCGCCGCCATAAGACGCAGACCCGTCCGCCGCTGTCCGCCGATGAGGTGCGCCAGGCCAAAGCCGGGCACCAGCGCGAAGGGCGCTGCCCAGGGGCGCATCGACACCGGCGGAGGCGCCGCGAAGTCGAGATGGAGTTGGACATTCGGTAGGGCGGGAAGAGCGAAGCCCGTCACTTCGACATCAACCAAGGTCCCGTCATCATCATCATCATCATCATCATCATCATCATCATCGACGGCGGCGTCCTCTCTCTCGCTCTCTTCCTCCATGACCTCCGACGCCGGCGTCCGGGCCTCGTCGGCCTCGTCGGCCTCGTCGGCCTCGTCGGCCTCGTCGGCGAGGGCGACGGGTGTTTCGACGGGCGTCTCAGCGACGGGTGTTTCTGTGACAACACCCGCTGGTTCCGCCTCAGCCTCCCCCATGCCTGCCAACTCCGTCGCGTCGCCCTCTTGTGCTCTCGTGATGCTGGCTGTCGCAAAAATGACGCTGACGGCGGCAAAACCTACGTACAGCTGCCGAGTTCTAGAGCTCACCCCGTGTTTCTTCGGTGATCGGCATGAAACGTCAAGTCCAGGGAGGCCGGTCCCGAAGCGTCGAGTGCTTCGCCGCGGAAGTCTGGCCGCTCTCGAACTCCGCCATCGAGCCGATACGCGCGACTCACCGTTGCGTCGCCGCCAAAAACCCACGCGCTCCCCGCCGCATCGAGCCCCACACACCGGTCGCGACTCGGCGCCAACGCGCCTCGAAACCTGGTGATCTCGCGTCCATGGCTCCGAGCAGTCGACGCGCGAGCAGGACGCTGCCCTGACAGTGCGCAGAGCAGGGCGTGTGAGAAATGACCGCCAGCGGCCCGATGAGGAAACCGTTTTCCGGCGGCCCGGCTTCCACGCCGAGACGGGCGTCGAGCATGGCCGCATCGTCTCGCGCCCCCAGCGTCAAGTAGGCACGAACGCAGCAAGGGGGGTAGCCCAGCGCGTCGCCAAAGTAGCCAGATGCCGCATCCTCTTCCGTCGCGAGTGCACGTTGAGCCGCCACCGCCTCGCCGAGGGTCACCTCGTCCAGCGCCCCCAAGACAACACCTTCCACCTCGGCGACCGCGAGCCCTGAGCTGCGCCACCATGCGATGCGCGCGTGCTTCGCGTCTGTCGTGAGCGAGTCGCGCTTCACGACGCGTCGAGTGCCAAGCCAGAGCCCCAAAGTTCGAAGTCCGCCGGCCAGAGCGCGCCCGAAGACGGGAAGCCGAGGCGAAGTTCCTCAGGCCACGCGGGCCACGGGAACTCTTCATCTTGCCAGCGCGTGCTGAGGCAGAGGGCGGCCACGCTGGAGAGCGCCGCCCCCACGAACTCCGCGACGCGGTCTTCACGCTCGGCTGCCTCTGGCGCCTCGGCCAGGGCCACTTTCAGGTCACGTAACTACGGCGCGGCGCTCTCCAAATGCGTCAATCGCCAGGGCCCGACCCGCGCAAAGGCCGGTCCGTCATCATGATCGAGACGAAACGTCCATTGATGCTCCTCGTGCGTCGCACGAATAATACCGCGACGACTCACGTCTTGCTCTGCAGGACCTCGCGCATGACCTCGGCGAGAACCCCGCGAACGTCCGCCTCACGTGGAAGCCGTCGGTCGAGCTCTTCCCCAACCTGACGAACGATTCGCTCCGTGGCGTCGCGGAGCTGTTCGCGGACTTTCTCCTCCACGCGTTCAGCGCTGAGCTCCACGATGCGGTCGATGAGCGCTTTCTCCTGGGGCAATCGAGCCACAGCCTTCTCAAGCTTCTTCAGTCGTCGTTTGGTTCCCATCGTCTCTCCTCAAAGTACTGGCGCTGGGCCCGTTGAAGTGGCCGTGGCGTCTTCCGCGCTTGCAGTGTTCTCGGGCTGAGCGGCCGCCGGGGCAAGGGCGCTCGCCGACGCACGCGCTGCGACCACCTGGTCCTCAGCGTGTCGACGCGCTGCGATCTGCACTTCCAGCGAGCGGGCGAGGGCGGCTGCCCGGCTCTGCTCGGCGGCGGCTTCGGCCTCGGCGGAAGCTACCTGGCGCTCGAAAGCCACCAGCTCTCGTCGAAGCTCCGCCGCTGACGCCTCTTGCGCTTGCAGCCGACCTAACGTCTCGTTCGCTCGGGCGCTCGATTCGGCCAAACGCCGCTCGCTGTTGGCAAGGCTCGCCGCAGAGCTCTCGCGAAGCTCGCTGAGTTCACGCTCCAAGGCCGCTCGCTCACTGCGTCGCGCCTCGCGCGAGCGCTCAAGCGTTCCCCCCAGTTGGTTTGCGCGAGCGCTCAGACGTTCGTTCCGCGCACGCTGAGCCTGATGATTCGTCGTCAACTGAGAGAGTCGCGACTCGGCATCGGCGAGGCGTTCGCGGAGCTCGGACGACGAGAGCTGCATCGACTCGTATCGTGATGCGATCGCGGACCGTTCGGCGCTCGTCGCCGCAAGATCGGATCGCGCTGCGCTCAGCGCGCGCCCACTTGCGTTCACCTGCGCCTCATAGTGAACGATAGCGCCGCCGAACGCCGCACTCGCGACGAGCAAGACTGGCAACATCAAACGCAGGAGTCGTCGCCGTCGATTCTTCTTCGCTTCTGGCTCGATGAGCACATCGAGCTCTCGGACAAGTTCTTCCGCGCTCGGTCGCTCCAGAGCATCCAGGGACATCCAGCGTTTGAAATGCGGGGCCAAGAAGCGAAGGTGTCGTTCCTCGGGTAGGCGAGGAATACGGCGTGCGCGCTGCTCCACAAACGTCTCGATGGCGCCACCGTCGACGTCCTCTTCGGTGGAAGGCTCAAGGGCGTTTCGAAGCGTGAGCGCCAGCGCAAAGATGTCTGCTTTTGTGCTGACCCATGGTTTGTCGGCGACCGTCGCAAACTGCGCCGCGACCTCCGGCGCGAAGTAGGTCGGCGTCCCAGCGACGAGCATCTCCGCTTCCGTCGCGGACACACCGAGATCGATGAGCACTGGTAAGACCTCGCCCTCGCCGGGTAGATCCGCGAGGAAAACGTTGTCCGGTTTGATGTCCTGGTGACGAATGCCTCCGGCATGCATCGCTTCGAGGGCGCGGGCGAGTTTGACGAAGATTTGATGCGCCTCGTGGCGCGAAAGCGGCTCCCGCTCCATGCGCGACGCCAGCGTTTCGCCATCGTACCAAGGCATCACAAACCAAAGCCGGCCCTCGTGCCAGCCGTGGTCCTTGAACTGCACAACGCTCGGGTGAAAGACCGACGCGATGTGCCGAAGCTCGCGAAGGGCGTGCTGACGTGCTGCATCCGTGTAGGACGGTTGATGAAGAAGTTTTAGCGCCACGACGTGCCCAGGGACCTCGGCGTCTTCGGCGCGATACACATCGCCGAAAGCGCCACTGCCCACGCGCGTCTGTACCCGGTAGCGCTTTCCGATGAACGCTCCTGTTCCAAGCGCCGAGTCCTTCTCGAGCGCCTCGTCCGTCGCGTCCGAGAGCCGAACGCTGAACGCCTGCAAGAGCATTCTCCGAAGGCCCTGGTTGCGCGTCGCGGCGAGAAGGGCGGACGCTTTCTCCGAAGCGGCGCCGAGTTTGACCAGAACACCATCCAGGTCGAGGTCGAGGACGAGGGCTAGTTCGCTCGCTTGCAGTTCCCGCGCGTAGCGAAGCTCCAAGATCTCGGCTTCTTCGTCCAGGAGATCCCGACGAAGTCGCTCAAAGCGAATGCACGTGTCCTTAAACGGAGCCTCCTCGTCACTTCGCTCGCGGGACGCGACGGTGTCCCGAGCAAGACGATACAAGTGGGCACGGATCCCCGGGGCGGCCACCAAAGATTCACTCGAGCGCACAGCGACCATCGCCCGCAACTGGGACCAAGCAGCCTCGGCCTTCGCCACCGAGCGTAAGCGCAGCGTGAGGTACTCCCGGAGCCCGCGCTCGTAGTGTTGGAGCGCTCGGCCATGGAGCACATCGACGACGGTCTCGGGCCGTCCCGTTCGTTTGTGCTCGGCGGCCACAATCGCAGCCGTTCGCGACAACAGGGAGTCTTCCGCAGCGTCATCGTTGCCGCCTGAAGGCGGCGGACGAAAGTCCTGGCGTGAGGAGGAGACGCTCTCGAAAATCAGGTCCACCCGCCTATGGTCCCGGGGAATGTCCTCTCAGATCAACAAAAGCGCAGCCACACGGCTCATACGTGCCAGGTCGCCAGCCAGCACGCTCCATCGAGGGTTCGGTGTGAAGCCATGCGTACGTTATGGCGCCCAGCACAAGTAAGTACGGTTTCAGCGCCGGCCGCGATGCCGTTGATCTGCATGTCGGACACGCCATCCCAACCGGTGAGGCGTATCTCAGCGGAGCCCGGTCGTATGATGCGCGCGCTCAATGTCCCAGCGGAAAGGCCTCGCGAAAACACCACCGGCGCCCTCCGAACGAGGGCCTCATCGCTGGTGAAACGAAGAAGAGAGCGCCAGACCCCGCGCAACGCATTTTCCATGCTGACGCGAACGAGCTCGCGATGAAGTCGCATCACGTCACGACCCGTCTCGTTCGCCACCGCGTCGTACACGGCTTCAACGGTTTGGGTTCGAATACGCGTGAGTGTTCGAACCGTGGAGTACTCCTCGCGCACTTCTTCCGGAAGAGTTCGAAGGGCGGACGCGACGGATTCCGATCCGACGATTCTTTCAAGCGCCTCGCGCTCTTTTCGAATCAGCGCACCAAAGACGCGAGGCTCGTTCACCCGCTAGTCATGGTAGCAATCGCCGGTTGAGCCAAGGGCTGAAGCGTATCCAACCGACGTGTCATCGAGACAAGACCCAGATGTCCAGGGCCACGTTGGACACGTAGTGGAATATCAGCGCATACCAAACACTACGTAGGCGCAGACAAAGTGCGCCCACCGCGAGGCCCCAAATCGGAGCCGCAGCCATCTCTGCCAGGGGCTTGTCCAGGTGCCACACGGTTTGAACGATGGTCGAGACCCCGAGGGCGAGACTCGTACTCCCACTCCAACGTTTTACGCCGAAGAGAAGGTAGCCGCGCATCGAGATTTCTCCCGCCGCGAAGAAAAAGAAATACATCGCCTCGTACGCGAGGAGGGAATCGCCCGGCGGATACAGTGGATACTCCGCCTGCATGCTCGAATCGGCGGACACGAAATACATCACGGGAACGCTCAGCAGGCTTGCTGCCACGGCGAAGACAACGCCGTGTTTTCGTTCGCCCCACCCAAGCCCGTAGTCGGAGAGCTTCTCGCCCAGACCTTTGAGCACCAGCGCCGGTATCAGCACCATCACAAATCCGCCAATGGCGAAGGAGAGCATCCCAGTAAGCGCCGGAGTCATCGGCTCCAAGAAGCTCAGAACCCAGGGCCGGCCCTCGTGTCCCCAAAAGACAAACCCAAGGGCAAGGACCAAGGGCAGGGCGAGTTCAGGCTTCCGTAGTTCCTCTCGCAAACGCTGGGCCCAGCCTTCTTTGGTTTCGCTCACGGGTCAGTTCATCCATCCATAGAGTGGAAGCAGAATTCGCAGCAGCACGACGATGGCGACCGCACAGATCAGGTTGAGACCGAGCCCCGTGCGCATCATCGAGCGGAGATCCACTCGACCTGTCCCATACACGATCGCGTTGGGGCCTGTCGCGATGGGCAGCACGAAAGCGCAGCTCGCTGCGAGTCCAACGGCCAACGCCGGGGGCATGATCGAAACCCCCAATTCTTCGGCGATGGAGATCACCAAGGGCACAAGCATCGTCGCAGACGCGGTGTTGGAGCATGCCTCCGTAAAAAAGATCGTGAACACCGTCACGACCGCCGTCAGCGTCCACAGACCTTCGATGCCCGTCGCCGACACGAAGCTCTCTGCGAGCGCCTGGGCAAGCCCCGTTGCCCGCATCTGGGTCCCGAGGGCGATGCCACCTCCGAAGAGCAAGATGATGCCCCAGTCGATTTTAACGGCGTCGTTCCAAGGCAGCACGAGCTCCTTCTTTTCGTCACGCACGACGAAGAGAACCACGCATGCCAGGAGCGCAACGGCTCCGCCGGGAAGCGCCGCAGCGAACGCGACACCGGCCTCGGAGCCGCTCGCTTTCCACAAGCCCGTGCTTGTCCAACCGACGATGGCCAAGAGCAAGGCCGCTGCGGTGGTTCGTTCGCCGCGACTCCATTTCTTAGGCGGCGTAGCGGCACTCTCCTTGCTGTCGGCGACGACGCTGGCGAGAGCCGCGCCGCGATTCTCTTTCGAAGCACGGCCGGTGAACACGATGACGATCACCAGCAGGATCAACGCGGTCGGCATACCGATCATTGCCCATTCGATGAAGCCGAAGGAACTGTTGGGGCCCAGGCTGTCGTCGATGAGGCGTGCCGCGATCCCGTTGGGCGGCGAACCCACCAAGGTGCCTAGGCCACCCACGCTGCAGGCATAGGCAAGGCCAAGGAGTGGGCCTGTTGCGGGGTCTTTGCCGCTGTTTGTATCTCCGTCGCCCGGCTTTCCGCCGCCTGTCTTTCCGAGGGCAAAAGTGCCGAGCAAGATCGGCGCGAGGATCGCCGTCGTCGCCGTGTTGCTGATCCACATCGAGAGGAGCGCGCCCGTCGCGAGAAAAGCCACGCGCAAGCGACTTGGTTTTGCCCGCACCACCGACAACGAAAGTAGGGAGCTAGCCAGTCGGCGGTCAAGCCCATGACGCTGCATGGAACGGGCGATGAAGAAACCACCCACAAAAAGAAAGAGGAGCGGGTCGGCGTAGGGCGCGAACGCAACTTTACTACCCACGATCCCAAAGCCGATGAGCGCCGGTGCGATGAGCAACGCTGTCACGGGAATAGGAAGCGCCTCGGTAACCCACAAGATCACCACGGCGACAAAGATGACGAGGAGGCGGTGGGCCTTTGGCTCCCCTTCGATTCCTAAAGCGTCCGCAACAAAGGGGCGCTGCGCGATGAGTGCGAGGACGAGCGCAAGCGCCATGCCCCCTTCACGACGCCAGGCGGCGAGCTTGTCCATGGGTTAGGGAATCAGCAAACGAGAAACGCGCCACGCGGGTGGGCGCTCGCGCGCTCGGTCCACGTCAAAAGCTCAGGCGCCGGGGCGCCGGAAGCGCGCGTGCTGCACCAGGTCGCGAGCTCGATCAAGCTGACCCCGTGGGATTCGTGACTCGGCGCGTGGCCGTTGCCACGGTTTGCGAGGAAGAAACTCAGTCCAGCCGAGTCCCGCACGCCCTCTTGGGTGGCGTCGGTTCGGAGAACATCGACCTGGAAACGTTGGCCGTCGGCGTCCCGCATCAGAACGGCGACGGCGCCCAGGTGGAGCTCGGCGGATTCGACGGTCGCCGCCCCAAGTTCGGTTCCGACGAGGCCGCGAAAGAACGCGTGTACGTCTTCGGCAGCAGCCCGGCTTGTACTCAAAGCGCCGAGAGCGGCCGTGCCAGCGGCGGCTCCTTTGAAGAAGCCTCGTCGAGTGATTACGCTCATCGCCCACAGAGTACCACGATGAAGCCAGGGGCGACCACTCCATGGCGGACACACTCCGCGATCATGGCTGATCGCCATGCCCAACGACGGGAGTGTGGGCGGCGTGACACAAGACTTCTTGGCCTTTTTGGGAATTCCCGGGGTTTAAGGCGCACCACCGGCTTGGAGCGCTCTTTGCTGGGTGTAGCCCCATGGATCGTGAAGTCATCTGTCTGAAACTTGCTCTGGAGAGATCGATGCCCAAAGGTAACCTTGTGATGACCCGTTTTTATGCCCTTGCTCTTCTCCTGAGCCTCGGAATCGTGGGCTGCGATGTCATTGATGACTTTACAGCGCGTTCGGTTCCGACGCCGCAGGCTCCTACACCTACACCGGTCGCGCCACCCGTCGCAGAGGTCGTTGACGAGGAGCCCGAGCTTCTCCAGCCGATGACACTCTGGGAGAACGGAGCCAGGTCGGAGGACGTAGAAGGAAGCTCCGCACGCGCCGATGGTTACCTGCCTCTCGACCTTGGCGAGGCTTGGACGCCCTACCTATTCACCGACCGCCCCGGGATGCCGAACGCGTATCGGTCCACGTACCTCTCTTTGGCTCGTGGTGAGTTCCCCGAAGACCATCACGGAGACCGCGCGCGCCGAGACGAGTACCTCGAACTCTACGGCATCATGCCGACTCTTGGCCTTCTTCGGCAACGCTTGGCCGAACGCAGCGGCCTGGAGTGTGCGGACGAACTTGATGTCTCCGCCCTCGAGTCCTTCGACGGCTTCATCGCCTACCGCAACAACGACCGCGCTCGCCGCGACGCGCGTCGCTTTGTTCGAGACGAAAGACGCGCCCTCGAGCTCGTCGCTGAAGCCGGTGTCGAGGACGCCTCGGATCTCGATCAGGACTCCCTGGAGCGTCGCGACAGAAGACGCGTTGGGGACTATCTCGACGAGCGAGACGATGTCGCTGCCATCCGTGCGACGCAGGACCGTTTGGTCTGCGAAGGCTTTTACGGCGACTCCCAGTTCACCCGCGGCGCGATGGACTGGGTCACCCACGAAGCCCTCGCCAAGTTCGAGCGTCGCCACCGCATCTACGGTTGGGGTTACATCGGCCGAGGGACTCTCGACGCCCTGAGGCGCCCGGTCCTCGTCAATGAGCAAGAAGACGTGATTCGCGTTCTCGTCGAACGAGCGATGCACGCCCTCGGAGTCATCGAAGACGGCAGCCGCAGCCTCGTTCGCGAAGGCGAAGCCCGCACCTACGAAGACGCCGCCGGCGGTGAACATCCCCTCCCCAACTTCGAAGAGAGCCTGCGTCAAATCTTGGTCACTTCGTTTGGCCTTCAAACCCCTGAGTCCACCCTCGAGTGGCTGGAGGGTCTCGGCGGCCTTGAAGCCGGCGAGCACCAAGTGGTAGCGCTGCAGGCCCCAGAGCTCCCTGCGTACTACGCGCAGGAAATGGACCTCGAGTTTGAAACCGACCGCGGCGATGTCTGGTACGAGTTCCCATACGACGCAGAAGGCAACGAGCGCTCCCAGCCCGTCGCCCGCAGGCCCCGTCTTACGGTCTACGTTCGCTACGAAGGACAGCGGATTCCTCTCGCGCGTTTCGGCACCACCATCGGCGGTTGGCGCAGTGACTCCGTCGACGGAACCCTCATGTGGAAGTACAAGGGCAGCGAAGTCGGTCCGAGGGTTATTAGTCGCATCGTGTCTTCGCCGGTTTGGCTGCCTCCTGAGAGCACCCCCGCCCGTTCGCTGCTCACCCGAAGCCAAGAGCGTGGAGAGCGCTACGCCGTCAACTATCACGAGACAGGGCCGAGCTACGCCAGCGCCTATGGTCTCGTCGCGGCCTACCACCAAAAGTTCCGCGAGAACGAGGACGGCAGCATTCGCCTCGGCGGCGATGAGGGCATTCGAACTCACGGTTCCGTCGACTACATGTCCATTATGCGGCGTCACAGCCACGGCTGCCATCGTCTCCACAACCACATCGCTGTTCGCTTGATGTCGTTCATGTTGCGTCACCGTCCGCATCATCGAGAAGGTCAGCAGTCGTTGGCGTTCCGGCGCAACCTCGAGGTCGACGGTTCCACGTACAACTTGGCCATCGACAACGGTGGCTATGTGTTCCGCCTCAACGAGCCGCTCCGCGTCACCGTTCTCGAGGGCCGCATTCGTGGAGCGCGCTTGACGCCCATTACCATCCCCCTGCCCAAGTACGACCGAGAAGTCGGCGCGTTCGTCATGCCGGATGGTCAGACCGTGGCCGTCGATCGTCTCGGGAACATTACGCCCATTACGCTCCCAGATGCAGGCCTCGACGGAGCTGTCGAAGGCGGCATGGACGGCGGAGTCGACGCGGGAGTCGATGCAGGCGCCGATGCAGGCGCCGATGCGGGGGTGCCAAGAGTAGCGCCTCCTGTCGCGATGGCGGCACCGGGGACGGCGGGCTGAGAGCCATGTTTGAAGAGCTACATCCCGAGAGCGGCGTGCGCGTTCGACTCGACCTGAAGTCCGAGAGCGCTGCCGCCGCGGAGTACGCGCTCACGCTTTTCTTCAGCGCCGAACGCCGACACCACGGACAAGCCACGGTGCCTCCCGAAGGAACCATCGAGATCGAGGGACTCATCGACGCGCCGGCGTACGCCCAAGCGGCGGCCAAGGCGTTTCTTCGTCAGACTCAGGGCAGCTTTCGCTCGGCGGGCCGCTGGCCGCGGCGTGTCCTACGATGGCGTGCTGAGCGCTAGCTTGACGGCGGCGACGCCGATGAAGCCGACGACGGCCAAGACCAACAGAATCAGCCCCGTGGGGACGCGCGATGAGCGTCGTCTTTTCACGAGGGCAGGAAACTCGACGTGGTGGATCTTGCCGCTGGTCGCATTCACCAGGAGCACGCCGTCCACGTCGTAAGCCGTGGCGTACTCAAGGAGCTGTCGGCGAGTCGCGGCGCTCGACGGGGAGGGGGCTTTCTCTCCAGCCTTGGCGTCGGCGACATAGCGTCGTCCGCGTCGTTCAAGAATAAAGTCCGCGCGGAGGTGCGTGGTGACCTTGCGTCCATCGACGAGAATCGTGAGCGCCTTCGTCGCCTGCATTTCGATGATTCGGTAGCCCGCTGCCACGAGCAGACTCTTCGCGCGACTCTCCCCCCGCTTGCCCAAGCGCCGGGCCCTTGCGGCGTTGCGCGCGCCTCGTCCATTTCGGATGATGAGGGACGCGGACAAGAGCACCAGAAGTCCAAGCGCGGCAAAAAGCAAAGCCTCGTGGGTCCAGGTCGACATATGTTATCGCAGCCGATCGCGACGCTCAGGTCAAAAAAGAGCCAGGTGGGACCGATAAGTCTGGTTCACACCGCTGCGCCAACTGGCCGCTCCAGTGACCACGCCCGGCGCCAGGCGAGGCACTGAAACCCACAAAATCGTTCCAAATAGCTTCTTTTGTTCGAACGGACACTTGGCATAGCAAGTGCTATCTTCCCCTCCATGAACCGAGCTTTTGTCGCGACGCTGTGTGCTCTCCTAGGCTTCGCGTGCACCCCCGGCACAGACCCCGGTACCGAGATCGCGGGCTGCGAAGGCAAGTGCGACGGCCTCGGCGACTTCGCGCCCATTGCAGGCCCGGAGTCCCTCGTTCACTGCGAACTCAACTCCTCCCGTGACGTTGTGTGTGACTACACCGGCGTGCCAGACTCATTTCCCGTCGGCGTCACCGTGGATGTCACGGCTCTTGGACAGGGGTTCACAGACTCCAGCGGCCGAATTCAGTCTGGCCAACTCGCAAGCATCGAGTTTCAGGAGCCGGGAAGCGTGACTTGCTCGGCGCGCTTCCCACCAGCCAGCTCCCCGTGATCCTCGTGGTCAGCCTTGAGATACGGGCGGACTTCCTCGTCGGCGACCAGAACAGCGACCGAAGCAACCTTCGCAGCATGACCTCGAGCTTCACCTTCAACGCTGCTGGTGACGAAACCCCCGACCTGCCTTTGCCCCTCGAGTTCTGGCCTGTTCGTCTCTTCGCAGCCAACGATGGCATCGTGACGAACACCAGCGTGGGACCTCAATCCATTGACGTCGCCCCTTGGGAGTTCTTCATCGGACCCAGCGAGGTGGAGCATCAGTTCAACCTCCCGACAATTCAGGCAGAGCCCCAAGAATTCCTCCTGCCCGTCGCCCCCGGTTTGAGCACGCTCCTCGCACGCGGCCGCTTCGGCTCGAACGATGTAGACTTCGTCTTCAACGGTCCTGGCATCTACGCCCTGAGCGCTGACGGCGCGGCAACGTTTGAGCCGCCGGCCGGCGTCGACGCAGGAAGTGTTGATTCAGGAGCGGGCATCGATGGGGGGACTGGATTCGACGGCGGCATCAGCATCGACGCGGGGACGCCGGACGCAGGACCTCCACCCTGTGGGTCCAACGGCCAGCGCCCTTGCGCAGATGGAACCTGCGCCGAGAACCACGACCTTGACGGTGACTTCTGCTTCCCATGTGGAACGGACGGCGAAGCGCGCTGTTCGGGCGAAAGCGATTGTGCTGTGGGTAATTTCCTCGTGTCGAGCATCTGCGAGGCCTGCGGCGATGACGGTCAGCTTGCGTGCCGTGACCTCTCCACGCGGGAGCGTTATTGCAACGAGGGTCACTACTACAGCAGCAACGACACGAGCTGCACCATCTGCGGCGATGACGGCCAGATTGCCTGTCGTGACAGCTCCACGCGGGAGCGTTACTGCAACGAAGGTCACTACTACAGCAGCAACGACACGAGCTGCACCATCTGCGGTGATGACGGCCAGATTGCCTGTCGTGACAGCTCCACGCGGGAGCGTTACTGCAACGAAGGTCACTACTACAGCAGCAACGACACGAGCTGCACCATCTGCGGTGATGACGGCCAGATTGCCTGTC
>JBLHKB010000001.1:0-53917 GCA_047619315.1 Polyangiales bacterium | reverse complement strand
CGAAGCCGACGGCGAAGACGCCGTTGAAGAGTGCCGTGAGGACAACAACGACGCCGGCCTCGATGGTGTCGAGTGCAACCTGCTGATCTAGGCGTAGATCCTTCGTGGCGCTTCACACAAGCGAGCGAAAAAAAGCCGGAGGAGATCCCTGGGCTCAACGTGGCTGGTACTTCGCGTCCGGCCACAGCGCGTTGATCTCGTCCGCTTGGTGCTCCGCCGTGAAGCGCTCCCAGGTGATCCCATTGACGTCGACGTCCTCGCTCGATTCCGTCGCGGTGGGATCCTCCCAGCCCAAGTGCCGGAGCGTGCCCGCTTCGCATGACGGATCATGACGGACGGAAACGTTGAGGCTCTCGGTTCGCCACAGCGCATACTCGCCGGCCACGAAGGAGCAAGGCTCGACGCCGAAGCGCGCGCTATAGTCGGAGATGGTTTCCTTGATGCGGCTCGTCGAAATCGCGAGGTGAAGCTTCTTCATTCGGACGGTCTAGCAGGCCCCTTGCGTTCTGGAGCTTGGTTCATGGCCTGTCCATGTTGATCCTGGACGGCCGCGTACCGCCGGAGAGGATCGCGCGAAAGAGCTGAAGGCTTCAAATTCGCACGCAATGTCAAAAACGCCGTCCTGGTTTCGCGCATGTTGGGTTCTCAAACGCCGCACGCGGCAAGGAGAACTCGAATGACAACGACACCACACGACTACCGCTCAACTTGGGACACCTACACTTCGTCGTGGAAAGCAGAGAGCCGCGAAGAGAAGGCCTCGCTCCTCGGGGACTCCGTCCGCGAAGACGCTACCTACACGGACCCTCTCGCTCAGGTCGGGTCACGCGAAGATCTCGTTGGCTACATGCTCGAGTTTCACAAGCAGGTTCCAGGCGGTTACTTTCGAACGAAGACCTTCCTCGCGCACAACAGCAAGAGCATCGCGCAGTGGGAGATGGTCGCCGGCGATGAGAGCGTCATCGGCGAGGGAATCAGCTACGGCGAATACGACGAGCAGGGTAGGCTCACGAGCATGACGGGCTTCTTTGAAACACCTGAAACCGCGCCTGAATGACCGCTCCCCGCTACCTCGAAGATGGATACCTCGCGCAAGTTCAGCGCGGCATCGACTACATCGAGTCAAACCTCGACGAGTCCCTCGCGCTGCCGAAAGTGTCGAAGGTAGCGGGCATCAGCCATTGGCATTTTCAGCGCATCTTCAAAGCGCTGACCGGTGAGACGCTCATGACCTACGTGCGCTCTCGGCGCCTCGCGCGCTCCCTCGATCGGTTGCTCCGAAGCAAGGTGGGCATCCTTGAGATCGCGATGGATGCGGGGTTTGAATCACAGGCGGCGTTCACGCGCGCGTTCAAGACCGCCTTTGGTTTGACGCCTGGCGCCTATCGGAAGATCGGCGACAAGAGCTTGTTTCTGCAGAAGGCCCGCATTCACACGGACTACCTCATGCATGTGCACGAGAACGTCTCGCCGGACCCCGTCATCGCCGAGCGCCCAGCGATGCGCCTGTGTGGTCTTCGTACGGAGATCTACGGAGTCGACTCGGACAAGAACAACATCGCGGATCGACTTCCGCCGCTGTGGGGTGCGTTCTTGGAGAAGCTGCCCTCGATTGGCGAAGCGCGCGGCGACGTTTGCTATGGGGTGATTCGGCCGCAGAGCGCGGAAACGGATCAGCTCACCTACCACGCAGCGATCCCCATTTCTGCGGACGCACCTCTCACGGATGGTTTCGTCGAGCTGCATATTCCCGCCGCGCGATACGCTACGTTCACCCACAAAGGGGCCTCAAGCATGCTCGACCACACCGTGAACTACATCTACAGCGCGTGGCTTGCTCGAAGCGGTGAGCGACACAGCTACGGCGCCGACCTCGAGCTCTACGACCATCGCTTCGATGACAAGAGCGACGACTCCGTGATGGAATACGCCGTTCCTTTGGCGAGCGCCTAGTGTCCCGCGAACGCAGAATCACGCCGGGCATTCGCGCCTTCATGGAGAGCCTTGGCGACGAGTCCTGGCTCGACGAGCCGCTCTTCGCCATCAACTGGTTTCGCGCGAAGCGCCCGCGCGCTTACGAACTGTATGGGGCCCTCGCCGCATGGAGCGTGTTTCGAACGGGCGGCAAGTTGCTCTTTAAGGGCGCCGTCACGGAGACGTTAAAGGGCGACTCCGGCGGTCGCGACACGCTCCTCATCGTGAACTACCCGAGCGCGACGTCGTTTCTTGACCTGCTCTCCGGGCGCTTCTTTCAGCTCGTCAGCCCTCTTCGAATGATGGCCGTGCGCCGTTTCTCCTTTGTCATGCAGCGGCGGAGCGACGGTCCGGCGTTGCTCGAACATCGTCGGCCGCGTTTTGATTCAGCGAAGCACTTCGCGGCCTGCATAGGGCCTGCGGAGATGCCTCTTCAGAGTTTCGAGGGGGTCGAAACTATCTACAAGGGATGCGCCGCCGTGGAGGTCGTGATGGAAGGACGCAAAGGAAAGAAAGCGCTGCCTCACGTCACGGGTTCGCTGCGCATCGTGCAGGCTGATCGTCGAGACGCGATTCGCGCGTGGGCCGACATGCAGGACGGCGCGACGTGTGTGGTTTCCTTGGAGCGGAAACTCTAGCTCAGGGTAGAAACGCGTCTCTCGGCGGCGAGTCCCAGATCTCCATGCCGTCGATGAGCTGATAGAAGGGCGAGGTCGAGAGATCGGTGACGTCGGAGTAAATCTGAACGAGCATGGCGGTGCCCATGATGTTGCCCGAGGCGCCCATGAGCGGGCCCGTGTAATCCAGCACATCGAAGCCGTTGAAGCGAACGCGCCAGCGGCTCTCGTCACCCCGGGTTCGGTCGATCCAGACCTCGAAGAGGTTCCACCCCACCGGTAGCTCTTCCTCTGCGAGATCGATGGTGCCCACGGGAACGGGGCCGCTGTCGACATATACGGGTTCAGAGTTCGTGAGGACATCGTCGTGGGCACGAACCACAAGCCCAATGGCGTCGCTGTAGCTCAGCTGTACACGCAGCCGGTAGTCCGGCTCTGCCTTCATCTCCCAAAAGATCTGATAGAAATCACTCTCACCAACGGCGCCAGCACGAGTGCGCGTGTCCGGCGAGAACTTGATCCACTGGCGCTGGTAGAACACGGGCTCCACGAGCGTGTGCGATGGGAAGTTCTCATCGACTTCGCCTGCGCGACCCGCGGACTGCTGCTCTAAAAACTCGATCTGCTCGACGGTGGTCCCCGGTGCATCTCTGAGGAGCGCCATCTTCAGAACCGTGGTGGGCGTGCCGTTGCGGCCTGGGAGGATCGGAAGTGTCACTCGGGCAAAGTCTTCGGTGGGGCTACCGCCCTCCGTGATGTGAAGCATGTACCAGGACCAGACATCATCGGAGGCCCAGATGGCGCGCTCGAAGTCGCCTCCGCGAACGTAGCCATCCAGGCTCGAGCCTTCGGGTGAGACGACGCGGAGCCCATCACCATCGTTCCAGTTCAGCAGCCGCGTCGCGGTTTCGACGGCCGCGTCCGTGGCGTCTTGCGTAGTGGTGGCGTCGCCGACGTCCCCTCGGTCAGCGTCCGCTGCCCTCACGTCCGGCGTCGCGTCATCTCGTGCGGCGTCTCGTGCGGCATCTCGCTCGTTCCCGCCGTCGAGAGGCACCATTGTGTCGCCGCAGGCGCAAACACCGCAGACCACGAAAAGGATCGCTCCGGGGAACCTCATTTTTTTGGACGGGTAGCGCTCGCCTCAAGGTCTTCCCAGTACTTCACCTTCTCCAGTTCGGGTCCGCTCTTTCCTCCCAGGCGCTCCTCAAGGAAAGGCAGGTTGTCGACGCCCCAAAAGAGCTCTCCCTCAAAACGCAGGGTGGGCACGCCGAAGATGTGGTCACGAATCGCCTCGTCGGTGTTGCTCCGTAGCTGCTGTTTGACCTCCGCGTTCGACGCCTTGGTGACCAACTTGCCGAGGCCTAGCGCCTCGTATGTTTCCACATCGTTGACGTCTGCCACGTCGCGCCATACCGCCGCAAAGAGCTTTGAGACCACTTCGCCGCGCGTCGCCGCGTCGGCAGCACAGGTCGCTCGCAGAGCCAGGAGCGGGTTGAAGGGATGCGTCGCCGGCACGTTGAGCTCGAGCCCGAGGAACTCGGCTTTACGCAGCAGGTCGACGAAGAGGTAGCGGCGCTTGCTCGCGATCTCCGCCGGCCCGCGTGTGTCGTTGTGGTTGAGAAGCGCCGCAAAGAGAATGGGCTTTGGTACGACCTCCACTCGGTGCTCTTTGGCGATTCGCTTCGTGTCTTCCCACGCTAAGAACGCGTAGGGAGAAATATAGTCAAAGAAGAACTCGACTTGTCGCATGCGCTCTCTCTCTTGAAGGGGGCCGCCGGGTGCCTGAAAGATGTTGTCACATTGGGCGACCACGACGTAGGGATAGATGCTCCGAGCGCGCGAGGTTCAGGGTCTGCAGCGACGTCGTACGTGACATCGACTCACGCCGTGCAATCAGCCTTGGCCAAGTGTGCTGGCCGCTACGCCTCGTCGAGCTTCATCGTGATGAGGCCCTCGCGAACGAGCCGCGTGATCAGCACGAGCTTGCCGTCGTCGTCGAGGTCGCCTGGGAGATCGCGCACGTGGTAGCTGTCCGTCTCCACGGCGAAGCGCAGCGGCTCTGCGCAGAAGCTGGGGAGGTGGATGTTGTTGCCATAGCAAGCGATGGAGACTCGCTCTTCGTCCTCCGTGATGCGGTAGAGCACGTTGGCTCGTGGCTCGCATTCGGTGTCGATGCTCAGCTCTCCAAGCGCCATCACTTGGGCACGCTGTCCACGCAAGATGGAATGACGACTGGCGACGAGGTCCTCCGCGAAGTGCTCAAACGCTCCGTCGAAGTCGACGTCGTCCCACACCTTTTTCATCAGGTTCTCGAAGTACTCTTTCGCTTCATTGCGATCGTACTCGGGGCGCGTGAAGCCCAGTGGAAGTGAGCGGCGCGCGTCCGTGTGCTGCTTGGTCGCAGTCGCCACCGCCTCGAGGAGCAGCTCTGCCCAGCTGGCGAACATGACGCCGAGCGTGATGTGCGCAGAACCCGACTCGCCGGTGATAGCTTTGTGCACGAACCCGCGCGGCAAATAGAAGGTGTCTCCGGGCTCCAGCATAAATCGCATCGCGGGCTCGCCGAGCTCGGGCAAGTCCGCAGGATTGAAGGACTCGGTCCGCAAGGGTAGCTCGACGCCCTCTTCCCAAACGCACCACTCTTTGGTGCCCTCGACCTGCAACACGAAGACGTCATGAGTGTCCCAGTGGGAGGGCAAGCCCTGGTGGTGCCCGGGTGGCGTGACGTAGATATTGGCCTGAAAGCGCGTGCTGAGCTCGGCCTCCAACGCACGACACGCGTCCGAGATCGGAGGGTGCAGCA
Organism: Polyangiales bacterium; assembly: GCA_047619315.1. Classification (GTDB taxonomy): domain Bacteria; phylum Myxococcota_A; class Polyangia; order Polyangiales; family Houyiibacteriaceae; genus JBCCRV01. The sequence goes on along the minus strand of JBLHKB010000001.1, from coordinate 48,523 downwards.
CCTCGAGGTTGCCCAGCACGATGGAGGCTCCGTCGGCGAAGGCCTGGTAGAGGCGGGTCACATCGATGAGGCCGCTGGGATACGTGTAACTCGACACGGGCCGCGGGACCTTCTGGTCCGCGAGCATCACGTCCGGGTGATGACGGTTGAGCTCCGTCACAACTCGGTCGATGACCTCCCAGGACAACAGGTGTCGGAAATAGTCGGGCTGCTCTCGCCGGACGAGGAGGGGGCGTCGCTCAAAGCGCTCCGTGAGAAACTCCTCCCGATCAAAAGGGTGAAGCATCTGTCCGAGTGAGAATGAGTCTTTGGGCACGTTGCCGGCATAGGACGTTCTCGCTGGTCCCTTGTCAATCCGGGGTTGAGCGTCGAATGAGGACCGTCATACGAAATCGAATGGGGCTAAAACCACAAGAATTCTGGCCGATTTCTTATATTGACGTTCAAAAAGTTCAATATCATTGATATTATTGCATTTTGAGCCGTACCTTACGTCTCTTGTGGTCAGTGCCGCTTCGACAAGCGTGCACCACATATTAGTTAGATACGTCCCGCAGCCAGAAAGAGCCCCATTATGACCAAAAAGAAGACCCTCAATCCCGAAGATATCTCCAGCGAGCGCGGCATGACACGTCGCTCCGCTCTTCGAACCATGGGCACTGGCGTACTTGGCGCTGCGGCGGTGACGGCAGGCATGGCGCTTCGCCCTGAAGTTGCCGAAGCCACCACTGACTCGGACTCTGGTCCGGGCGCAGACATGAGCGGTTCCGGCACCACCGACAGCGACAGCGGTCCAAACGCAGACCACGGCGGCGCAGGTCGCGGCTGCAACGACTCGGACTCCGGCCCGAACTCGGATCCGACGGGTCGCGGTCGCAGCTGTCAGTAGGCCACTAAGGTCGGTCTAGGCTTCAAGGGAGCTTCAACGTGAGGCAACGGGACTAGCCACACTCAAGAACTAGAAAGACAGGCTGCATCTGCAGTCTGTCTTTCTTCGTTCTGCGCGTGAGACCCGAGAGATGAAGCGAGCCCCGCAACGCTTACTTCCGTGCGCCGAGCTCTAGCCTCTGTAGCCACGGTCTCCCCAACGCTACGTGCTCGCGCGCTGTACAACCTCTGTCAGCAGACTCGTCATCTGCTGCACCACCATCGCGGGGTTCTCCAGCGGGCTGCCTTCTGCGAGGAGCGCTTGGTTGAGGAGGAGGTTCACCCACTCCGTGACCTTTTCGGACTCCGGCTCTTTCTCTTGCATGGCCCGGAGCGCGAGAATGAGGTCGTGCTTGGGGTTGAGTTCGAGGACGCGCTTCTGCTTCGGCATGTTCTGCTGCTGCATGCGCATCAGACGCTCTAGGTACGGAGGCAAGCCGCCGTCGGGGAGCACGAGACAGGCCGGTGAGCCCGCAAGGCGATCCGAGATGCGAACCTCTGAGACCTGCTCTTTGAGGATCGTACGAACCGCACCCAAGAGTCCGTCGAGCTCTTCTTCGCTCTTCTTCTTCTCTTCGGCGTCTTCCTTCTCCTCGGTCTCGTCGAGTTGGAGGTCAGACGCCATGACGCTGACAAGTTGCTTCCCATCAAACTCCTGGAGACCGTCGACGGCCCACTGGTCGATGGCGTCGGTCATCAACAAGACCTCGTAGCCGCGTGCCTTGAGCATCTCTAAGTGCGGTGCGTTCTCGACCATCTGTCGTGATGCGCCGAAGACGTAGTAGATCGCCTTCTGGCCTTCCTTCATGCGGCCCACGTAGTCTTCGAGGGACACTGGGCCCTCGCCGTGTGTGCTCTCCCAACGACATAGTTTGGCGATGCGCGCCACGAGCTTTGGCTCGTTTTCGAAGTGGAGGCCTTCCTTGAGAACGGAACCGAAGTGTTCGACGAAGACGCCGTAGTCATCGCTCGATTGCAGCTCCTCGATCATGTCGAGGCTGCGCCGGACGACCTGCTTCTGAATAACCCGAACGACGGCTGAGTCTTGGAGAATCTCGCGGGAGACATTGAGGGGAAGGTCGGCGGAGTCGACGACGCCGCGAATAAAGCGAAGCCAACGTGGAAGGAGCTCGTCGCAGTCATCCATGATGAACACGCGTTTGACGTGGAGGCGAACGCCGTGGCTGGTCTCGGAGGAGAAGAGATCAAAGGGTGGCTTGCGGGGAACAAAAAGAAGCCCCGAGAACATCTGAGTGCCCTCGACCTTGAAGTGGCGACGCGTAAGTGGCGCTTCCCAGTCGTGGGTGAGGTGCTTGTAGAACTCTTGGTATTGCTCGTCCGTGACCTCGGAGGCGGAGCGCTGCCAGAGGGCGCTTGCTTCGTTGACCTTTTCGAACTTCTTGACGGTCTTCTTGTCGTCGCCTTCGCCCTCTGAGCTCTCGACCTCAAGTTCGATGGGGTGCTCGATGTAGTCCGAGTAGCGTTTGATGAGCGCCTTGAGACTTGATTCCTTCAGAAGATCTTGCGAGTCCTCCTTTAGATGGAGAATCAGGTCTGTGCCGCGCTCAGCGCGCTCCGCCGGCTCGATGGTGAAGCTCTCTCCCGCATCCGAACTCCAGCGATGTGCCTGGGGATCTGCAGCGGAACGAGACACGACGTCGACGCGATCGGCGACGAGGTAGGCGCTGTAGAAGCCAACGCCGAATTGGCCGATGAGGCTTACGTCGTTCTGCGCTTCTTTAAGACGAGCGAGAAAATCGCGTGAACCCGAGCGCGCCACGGTTCCCAGATTCTCGACGAGCTCCTCGGAGCTCATGCCGATTCCGTTGTCGCTGATCGTCAGCGTCTTCTTCTCAGGGTCCGCCGAGATGCGGATCTTCAGCGCGTCGGTGTCCGCAAGCTCGGAGTCGGTGAGCGCCGCGAAGCGCACCTTGTCGAGCGAATCCGAGGCATTCGACACGAGTTCCCGCAGGAACACGTCCTTGTTCGAATAAAGGGAGTTGATGACCAGGCTTAGGACCTGGGCCACCTCTGCTTGAAAAGAGTGGGTGGTCTTCTCGGAGGCTTCGTTTGCTTCTGTCATGGTGGCGCCACGATGAACACGTCGTGGTAGCTGTCAAGGCTCTGTTTGGCTTTGGATTGAGCAGCGGACGAATGCCGTGCGAGGTGGGCACGCGGTCGCTTGCCCTATAGGCTGTGGGGATGACCCGCGCCTACCTCCTATTCGCGATCTTTGTCTGCGCTTGCGACTGCGGAACGACCGTCGATGATGGCGTCGGAGGGCCCTGTGTCACGGATGACGACTGCCGTTTTGGCTTGGTCTGCACAGACGACCTGTGTGAGGAGCCCGTCGAAGTCGACGCCGCCGTGCGGACGGACGGTGGCAGCCCCCCCGACGTCATGAGCTGCTTGCCGGTGCAGGTGTGTGGCGATGAGTGCTGCGAGGCGGGAACCGTCTGCGGCGGCAGCCTCTGCTGTGAGGCCAGTGAACTCTGCGGCGGCCTCTGCTGCAGCGACTCTCAGGCATGCGTTGCGGACAGCTGCGTGCTCGCGTGTGAAGCCGAGGAGGCGCCATGTGGCGAAGGCGACGCGACGACGTGCTGCGGCGCTGGAGACGTTTGTTACCTCAGCGAATGCACGACACCCGGTGATGCCTGCACGCGCAGCACGGACTGTGATGCTGAAAGTTACTGCGAGGCGACGATCGGTCGCTGTCTGCCGCGCGCGCCCGAAGGCGAGGTTTGCGAATACCGCCCAGAGCTCGAAGAGTTCTCCCTCGTTGAGAAGTGGTCCTGGACCGGCGACGCGGACGCCTACCCGACTCACGACCAGGTGATGATGGCGCCGATGGTGGCCAACATGACGGACGACAACGACGACGGCCTCATCGATGAAAACGACGTGCCCGATGTGGTCTTCAGCACCTTCACCGGGTCAAGGTACTGGGGTCAGTTTGCAGACCAAATCGGTGGCGTCCTTCGCATCATCTCCGGCGCCGACGGCGCGCAGATCTTTCCGACGGAAACAACTGTGCCGAACCCCGTCTCCGTGACGCCGGGCGGAGAGATCACCATCGCGGATGTGGACCCTTCTTCGCCGGGCCCCGAGATCATGGTGTGTTCACGAAGCGACAACGCCGCGAGACTGCCCGGTCATCTCATGATCTTGTCCGCGGGTGGCGCTTTGCTGCGCCGCTTCGACACGGCGCCGAACGTCGTGCCCTGTGGCTTTGATGCACCCGCGGTCGGCGACATGGACGGCGACGGGACACCCGAAATCGTCGTTCGTTACATCATCGCGCACGCGGACGGGACGGTGGTTCAGCGCCTTCGGCCCAGCGTGGGTGCCAGCGGCGCTTACACGGCGCTCTACAACATCGACGACGACGACGACCTGGAGCTTGTCGGCGGCAGCGGCGCCTACAACTACGACGGAACCACCGTGTGGGTTCGCGACGGCAGCGACGGTCGCCCATCCGTGGGCGCCTCCCAGTTGGCCATCGCGGACCTCGACCTTAACGGAACGCCGGACGTCGTCACGGTTGGAGGCCACGTGGCGTGGGCCCTCGAAGGAGCGACGGGCGAGACCATTTGGGGCCCCGTCGACATCAACCCCCCGGAGCTGATGGACCAATGGGCGGCCAGCCCCGGCGGCGGCGGACCACCGACCATCGCGAACTTCGACGAGGACCCCAACCCTGAAGTCGCCTTCGCCGGCGGATACGCGTACGTGGTCCTCGAACACGATGGCAGTCGCAAGTGGTGGTTTGAAACCCAGGACCGCTCCAGCCGCAGCACGGGTTCAAGCATCTTCGACTTTGAAGGCGACGGCATCGCGGAGGTCCTCTACAACGACGAGCGTTTCCTTCGCGTCTTTCGCGGCACGGACGGCAGCGTATTTTACAACCAGTGCAACCTGAGCGGGACGCTGAAGGAGTTCCCCATCGTTGTGGATGTCGACAACGATGACCACGCCGAGATCGTCCTCATGGAGAACAACTACGCCTTCGGTGGGGTCTGTGTGGACGGCAGCGCAGCGAGCACAGGCATCCACGTGTTCGGCCACCCGGATAACCAATGGGTACGAACGCGGCGTATCTGGAACCAGCACACCTATCATGTGACGAACATCAACGAAGACGGGACGGTGCCGACGCGCGAAGTGGCGAACCACTCGCGCGAAGGTCTCAATAACTTCCGCCAGAACGTCCAGCCGGACGGCCTCTTCGACGCCCCGGACCTTCAGCTCGTCGATCTTCAGGCTTCCACGCGAACGTGTCCTGAGTCCTTCACGCTTCGCGTGCGCGTCATCAATCGTGGCCGCGCCGGCGCGCCCGCAGGAGTTCCCGTGACGTTTTATGAAGACGTCGGCGGCACCCGAACGAATATCGCCCGAACGATGACGACGCGTCCTCTTCTCGCCGGCGAAAGCGAGCTCATCGAAGTCCCTTTCATCATCCCGCCAGCGCGCGATGGTGAGATGTTCAGCTTCGTCGCGGTTCTGAACGATCCCTCGGATTCACCGCTGGTCGGTCTTAATGAATGCGACATAGACAACAACGACGCAGGGCCCGTGATGGCAAGCTGCCCGCTTATTCAGTAGCCCGATGATCACGTGCTCCTCAAGGCGATCTCGCGCTGAAGGCTAGGCAGAATCGACGACGAGAACCACGGGTTCTTTTTCATCCAATGCTTCGAGCGCCAGCTTGGGTGGGGAAGGGGGAAGAACCGTGGGAGGTACTCCTCCGCCGCTCGTACTGTGTCGCCTAAGGTCTTCTTGCGCTCTTTGCCTAGGTAGTACTTCTGGGCGTACATCCCTACCAAGAGGAGCAAGGCGCCCTTGGGGGCAAAGTCGAGCAAGGGCGAATGCCAGAGCGGCGCGCACTCCGGCCTGGGTGGCGCATCACCTCCGCCTTTGGCTCCAGGATAGCAGAAGCCCATGGGCAAAATGGAGAAGCGCGCCGCCGCATAAAACACATCCTTCGTCACGCCGAGCCACTCGCGCAGATGGTCCCCAGAGGCATCGTCCCAGGGCACGCCGCTCTCGTGCACCTTGGTGCCCGGCGCTTGGCCGATGATGATCACCTTCGCTCTCGCACCCACCTGGACAACGGGTCGCGGCCCAAGGGGAAGGTCCTTTGCGCAGACCTCACACGCGCGGACCTGCTTGAGAGTGTTTCGTAGAGTTTCGCGTTTAGCCACGAGTGATTCCGTATTGGACCCTGAAGTCGGCCATGGGTCGTCAGCCTCCACGATTCCCGTGTGCTCTGTCCAGCTGCAGCGACATTTATGCGGCGCGCAGCATGAGTTCGCCTTCGCCTTTGACAAGTTGAGCGATGCAACTAATGATAGTTGCGTAACTCAACCAAAGGGCTGACATGGCCAGCACGATCCCTTCCACTCCCACACTCACATCCACCCACGCCCAAGTTCGCAGCGCGTACTCTGCGACGGCTCAGGCCTACTCTGTCGCGGGCAGCGCGCCGGCGGCCCTGGCCATCGGCTACACACCTGAAGACTTAGAGATCGCCGGCGAGGCCAATCTTGGGATTGGATGCGGAAACCCTCACGCCTTGGCGCAGCTCCAGGAAGGTGAGGTCGTTGTGGACCTCGGCTCTGGCGCGGGCTTCGACGCCCTCATCGCGGCTCCAAAGCTGGGCGAAAGCGGCCGCTTTATCGGCGTCGACATGACACCAGCGATGCTCGAACGCGCGCGTACAAATGCGGTCAAGGCAGGCGTGGCGCGCAACGTTGAGTTCCGCGAAGGGCTCATCGAAGCTCTCCCCATTGCTTCTGGAAGCGTCGATGTCGTCATTTCCAACTGCGTCATCAACTTGAGCCCGGACAAGGACGCTGTTTTTCGGGAGATGTTTCGCGTGCTCAAGGCTGGTGGACGTATCGCTATCTCGGACATCGTCCTCGACGCACCTTTGCCGGAGGAGCTACGCGGTCACTCGGCGGCTTGGAATGCGTGCCTCGCTGGAGCACTGCCGGAAGCGGAGTATCTGGAAAAGATCCGTCAGGCGGGCTTCGTCGACCTGTCGTTTGAGCGCCGAGGGGCCGGGGAGCTGCTGCGCTCGTGCGGAAGCGACCCTCTCACGCAGCAGTTGATCGCGACGACGGAAGCAGCCACGCTAGCGCGCGTGGTAAAGAGCGTCTTCAGCTACAGTATTCGAGCAAAGAAAAATTGAACGAACCTGCCAAAGATCTCCTCGCGTTCTGTCGTCTCTTCGGGATGGCGGGGCGCGATTTAGTTTGCTGTGGGGATGTGAGCGTCGCCCAGTGCGTCGCCATGCAGCTCCTGTATGCGACGCCCATGGATAGCTCGACGCTCGCCGAGCAAACCGGCGTGACGAAGGGCGCTGTCACACGCCTCGTGGAGGGCCTCGACAAGCGCGGCTGGATCAAGAAGAAGGCTGACAAAGATGACGGCCGTCGTTTCGTTCTCTCACTGAGCGCTGCCGGCCAAAAAAGGGCCCGGGCGCTTGAGGCGCTCACGGAAGCCACGGTTCATGCGCTTTTTGAGCGAATCCCTAAAAATAGGCACGACCAAGTCAGAGAATCGCTCCGCCTTCTAAGGACCGCGGCGGAACAGGTCTCATTTCCCTGTTAGCGCCGGCTATCTGAGGAGCAGCGCTCGGTACTTTGTCTGCTAAGTGAAGGAAGTTCGACGGAGTTGCGTCGTATTAGGCGTTACCGTATTTCGGGGGAGTTGTTTATGCATCGAGTCGCTTTTCTTATAGCCCTGTCGTCCGTTTCACTTGTTGGCTGCGGCCTGAAGATGGACGTGATGATCCGTAACCCACTGCAGGTGGGTGTTGTCGATCAGCCAAACACGATCACTCACCGCAACGGTTGGCAGTCGACCATGCAGCGTCTCGACCCCGAGGCCGTGTGCTTCGATGTGTCGTTCTCTGTTTCAGAGGTCCACCAGCCGCCCAACGCGATGCTCTCCAGTCAGAGCCTTTTGATGAACTCCGATGGGACTTGGTACGAAGACGCCACGGTCACCCAGGAATTTCAGCCAACGGTCACCAGCCGTCAGGGAACCGAGGCCGTCCAGCGCGAAGTCGGTTCGTCCAACGAATGCACACGTCGAAACAGCCGCACAAACCAGTGCATGCGCTGGGAAGAGCGACCGATCTACCGCACCTTCTATGAACCGGCGACGTACTACGACGCCACCGGCGGCGGCAGCGTCTGCTTCCCCAACCAGGGTCGTGTGACGACGGTGAGCCCACGCGTTGTCTTCGGGATCAACCGCGTGAACTTCCGTTGGGGCCTCCAAGACATGGCTGCACCCCCTCAGGAAGAGACCAGCGGCGGCGAAGAAGAGTCCTAAGCCTGCATTGAGTGGATCTTAGTCACTTGTTGCGTCTGACTGCCCCCCATCGCTAATATGGGGCGTGCAGCGTTTTCTCTACCCGTTTTTTCTCCTTCTTCTTTCCGTCGCGGCCTGCGACTGCAGTGACCCGATAGAGCCCGGGTGCTCCTTCGATTCGGATTGCGAAGACGGTGGAACATGCCTCGATGGCGCCTGCGTACCGCGCGGCGTCGACGTTGGACCCCGTGACGCCGGACCGCAGAGCGACGCCGTCGTCGCGGACGTGTTCGACGCCGGACCGGCTTGCACCACCGACGATATGTGCGGCGAGGGGGTCTGCCTTGAAGGCTCCTGTTGCGCTTCGCTCGAGAACGTGTGCGGAACGTCGTGCTGCGGCGCGGAACAAGAGTGTTTCGCGAACGCGTGCGTCACTCCAGGAGACGAGTGCGCGAGCGCCGCGGACTGCGATGACGGCGAATATTGCGAACTCGGACTGGGCACGATGCCGCCGCCGGATCCGACGATGGCGTGTACTTCTGTGCCGAGCGGACGTTGCCTCATGTCGCCGCCAAGCTGCGACGAACCCGGCGCCGCCGAGGGCTGCGTTCGCAGCGACTGTCAGTTCATGCCTGATGACACTGGCGAGCTCGACGCCGTCGTTCAGTGGCGCTGGGACCCGACCACAGCCACGGAGTTTAGCGACCGCGTCGATGTCTGGTCGACACCGGTCGTGGGCCGCATCTACGACACCAACTGTGACGGTCGCGTCGATTCCCTCGACCCAAGCGCCATCATCTTCGTCTCCAACAACACCGACGGCAGCGCTTGCCACCAGGCAGGACTCGACGCGTGTCGTCGCGGTATCTTGCGTGCCCTTGACGGGGCCACGGGTCGCGAACTCTGGTCACTCCCAAACCTTGAAGGCAGTGAAGGTTTCTCTGCAGTAAGCGCTGCGTTAGGCGACTTGGACGACAACGGTGTGATGGACATCGTCCTCATCACCGCTGAGAGGCGCCTCGCCGCCATCGACGGAAACGGTGAGCTCCTCGGACTCGGCGAGGACATCCTGCCGGTCGCAACAGAGGTGGGTCTTGGCTGGGGCGGCGGTCTCGCGATGGCGGACATGGATGGCGACGGGAACCCTGAAGTCGCTTGGCGTGGTGCCGTCTACACTTGGGCCGATGGCACCTTCACCGAAGTGTTCAACGTCGCCAGCGCGCGTGGAGGCTGGGATCAGGGCACCGTCAGCACGTCGACGAGCTTCTTCGTCAACTTGGACAGCGACGAAGACTTGGAGCTGCTCGCTGGACGCACAGCCATCAAGGCCGACGGGACGATCCTCTGGCAGCGTCTCGACATCGCCGATGGCTTCAGCGCCGTCGCGGACTTCAACGCCGACGGAGAGCCGGACATCGTCCATGTGGCGAGCGGCACCATCACGCTCCTCCGTGGCGACACGGGCGAGACGCTCCTTGGGCCCTACACTTTGACGGGCAATGGCTTCGGCGGTCCACCTACGGTGGCCGACTTCGATGGCGACGGAGAGCCGGAGATCGGAGTCGCGCAGCAGAACCGTTACTCCATGGTAGAGGTCGACTTTGCCGGCGGCGCGCTGACCACAGCCTGGGCTACGCTCAACCACGACAACAGCTCTTCCGTCACGGGGTCCACGGTCTTCGACTTTGAAGGCGATGGCGTCGCCGAGGTCATCTACAACGACGAGTGCTTCATGTGGGTCTTCGATGGGCCGACAGGAGACGTTCGGTTCTCTGCCCCCACCGCGTCTTTTACGGGCACCGAGGCGTCGCTCGTGGCGGACGTGGACGGAGATGGCCACGCGGAGATGGTCATGATCTCCACGGGCGCAGACCCCACTCGATGGACCTGCGCAGAACACACCACGGGCACGGACGGCTATCCGATCTGGGAGGCGCCCTCCTACGCGGACTCTTGGAAGGGGATCACCGTGTTTCGTGATCAAACGAACTCTTGGGTCGCGACGCGCTCACTCTGGACGCAACACGCCTACCACGTGACGAACACCTGCGACGGCCGAGACGCGGCGTGTGACGCAGCGCTGGGGTACGGCGCTATTCCTCTTCGCGAAGAGCGAAACTGGACGCTCCCTTGGCTCAACAACTTCCGACAGAACGTTCAGAACGAAGGCATCTTCAACGCGCCGGACGCGCAGGTGAGCCTTCGAGTGGAGTGCACCGCGCCCCTCGGTCTGGTCGCGACGGTTCGAAACCAAGGTCCAGCGCCTCTGCCGGCGGGCGTCGAGGTCGGCTTCTTCCGGAGAGAAGGCGGCGTGGATACATTGATCGGTACCGGCACAACGACCGGTCCGACCTTGCCCGGCCGTGGAAATGAAGTTCGTCTTGAAGCGCCCGCCGATGTCCCTGCGGGCGTCAGCTTTGTGGCCCGGATTCAAACAGACGCCGACGCTCCGCTCTTCCGCGAGTGTGATTTGGACAACAACGAGTCCGAAGAGGCTATCCCTCGCTGCCTCCTTTAGGACCGAAAGCATTGGGCCTTTCCCCAATGCACCCGTCAATGAACCAGAGTTTGAAAATAAGCTGTCACAGTTGAGCGCTCCGCGTCCCCGAAGGTGCGAGGAGATGGCGAATATGACAAAACCATTGGCGATAGCGCTCTTGATGAGCGGATGTGTATTTGGTGCTGAAACGAGCACGGTGGTGGGCCCCAGGAACTCACTGGTTCAGATCAGTGAGGTTCGCGCTGAGACGGATCAGGGCATGCAACCTGTTCTTAGCGCTACGTTTGTGCCGAACTTTGCGACGGGCGCCAACGACCTCTCCTTTGATGCGGAGGGGTGGTCGGGGACGGTGACGCTGGAGGATCTTGCTTCGACGATCCAAAGCGGTGGTGTCGAGAGCATTCTGATCGAAAGAGGGGGGAGCGCTGAAGTACAGCCGATCCTCATCACTACATCCGAAGTTGATTCAGCCCTCGCGAACACGCCCTTGGGCCGCCAGGCGACACTCACTTTCGTGATCTACATCGAAAACCGCTCCGTGCAGGTGGCTGTCGAACTTGACGTGGCTGCAGGATACGGCTGTTAGGTCGTCGGAAGAACGTTGGACTCGATTTCTATATTCCGCGCCTGGGCTTCGGCCCTCCTCGTTCTTTCTTTGGGCTCCCCCGCATTGGGCCAAGTCGAAGAGCCAGGCGACGAGCCCGTTCTCACAGATCCGGAGCTCGTCCAAGAGTCCACGGACGAGAACGTGGATGAGAACGTGAACGACGTGGACGACGACGACGTGGTTCAAGAGGCGGCGCCGGACGCGAGCGTGAGCGTCGAGAGCGCCGAATACCTCTCCCAAAGTGTCGCGGGAACTGTGTCTGTGTCGAATGAAGGCGAGCTTGGTCGGGCGGAGGCCTCTCCGCCCGAACGCGGGGCTCGTCGCCGCCTCATCTTCGTTGCCGATGGACGTGAGTCGCTCTTGCATATGCTCGAGCTGCAGCTTCCCGATTGGCAGGTCCGCCAAATCTCTGTCCGACCGACCTACCTGCGGGTTTGGCGTGCCCAAGCGCAGCTCATGCCGGACGACGTGGTGGTTTGGATCGAGCACAGCGAAGATGTTGAGCGTGTCGCGCTCCTCGATGGCGCAGGCGATACGCCGCGCTCGAGCACGTTGCCAGCGGCCGGCGGACCGGAGTGGGCGCGTGCATTTGCGCTCGTGGTCGAAGGCTTGATTCGTGAACAAACCACGGCCAATCGAGAGGCCGCCGCCGACCCCATCGCCGACGAGCTTTGCCCCGTCGATGCCAGCCTTATCGATCTGCGGATCTACCAACGTGGCGTCGTGCGCGCGCGGCGCAATCGCCCGCGCCCCTGGTGGCCGTCACCCGTAGCCCGCGATGGTTGGATGTTCCGTTTTGGTTGGACGCACGGGTTTGCTCCACGCCGGCGAGACTGGCTGCGAAGCGGCTCGAGCCAGTACATCCAGCCAAGCGGCGGTCTCCGCATCACCGCGGGACGATGGCTGCACTCAAGCCTGCGTGTGAGCGCGATTGGTGAGTTCGCGTGGGCTGACCGTGAACCCGAAGGCGTTCTGGGTCTTCAGGCTATGCTCGTCACCTCAACGCGTCTGAGACTGGGAGTCGGCTTCGAGTTAGCCGCCCTCATGGTCAGCGAGAATGACCGGGCGACCGGCAACCGTTTCGGTTGGATCGGTCACCGAATAGGCCTCCCCTTCGAAATTGGTCTTGAGGTCAACGGCAAAGGAGGCCTCTTCGTGAACGTCGGCCCGTCGTGGACGAAGGCACCGTACGCGGGCCGCCACCACCTTGGCTACCAAATGTCCCTCGAGTGGGAGTTCGATTGAGCCCTCCTCCTAATGTTGGTGGCCTGCTCCGGGTAGTTCCGGATAGGCCAACTCTTGAGGACACGCTCACGGACTTGGCGCCGCGGGTGAAGGCTTGGCTGTGCCGAGACCTCGGGCAAAACGACGTCGACGACGCGCTTCAAGACGCTCTTACAGACATCGCGAAGGCCCTGCCCAAGTTTCGTGGAGACTCGCACCTCGACACCTACGCGTACCGAATCACGATGCGCGTGGCGTTGCGCTATCACAAAGCGCGAAAGCGCCGCCGCGAGCGCATTGAGATCGCTCCGCCACCTCCAAACCAAATCGACCCTGAGTCCCAGGCGATGAGTCGCGAAGCGCTGCGTGGTCTCTATCGAGGTCTCGATAAGCTTGCCATCAAGCGCCGCCGTGCGTTTATCCTTTGCTGCATCGAGGGACTGAGCGCGCCGGAAGCGGCAGTGCGCGAAGGCATTCGTCCGGACGCCATGCGTTCGCGTCTTCGCCACGCACGCGCCGACCTCGCCACGGTTTTGAGTCACGATGTGTACCTTTGTGACTTGCTGGAGGGGTGCTGATGACGCCTGAAGAAGTACTCAAGGCAACGCTTCTCCACGCCAAGCGCGAAAAGATGGCTGGCCTCCACGAAGGTGATGCGCGTGAGATGGCTCGACGCGCCATCGATGCGGCGAGTCTAGAGAAGAAGCCCCGAGCGTTCGGCGTCCTTGCTGTCGCAGCTGTGGCGTTGCTGTGTGTCGTCGGTGGGTTTGGCGTGGCGACGTTGAGCCAGTCTGAACCTCCGGCCTTCGTGCAAAAGCTGGAAGTCCCACTCGCGCCGGTCCTTGGCGATGAGGTGTTGCAGCGTGAAGCCGCAGAAGCGCTAGCGGCGGGCGATCTTCCCGCGATACCGGAGGCTGCGGAGGCCGCCGACGTGCGGCTTCCTACAGGCGACCGGATGCTTGCCGCGAGCGGAACGCACTACGATGTCGTGTCGACGGACCCCGACCGAGTCGTTGCGTTGAGAGAGGGCGACGTTCTCTTTGATATCGAATCCATCGCCGGCGGGTCCTTTGTTGTCGACGCCGGTGACACTCAGGTGCGCGTGCTCGGAACCGTGTTTTCCGTCCGGCGCTCACAAGAGGGCGTGGCGGTCCTGGTGTACGAAGGCCGCGTCGCGGTGACGGACTCAAGCGGCGAACGCGTTCTTGGCGCCGGAGAGTTCTGGGCGTCAAATCGCTCTTTGGTCGACGCTGAGTGGCGCGAAGCGAGCGAAGCGCGTTGGAATGCGCTCGTGCGCGAATCTGGAACAGGACTCTCCACGCCACAGCCACCTCGACCTGTGGAGGAGGCCGCACCGCGGGCCGAGGAGGAGCCGGTTCGCGCGCTGCTCTTGCGGCGTGAGTACCGCGATGTGCTCGAGATGGCCCAAGCCGAGATGAACGAGAACGGCCGCACCGTCGAGTGGGCCATAGTCGTCGCAGATGCTTATCGTGGCCTGCAAGATTGGCAGTCCGCCGCTCCAGCATATCGTTCGGCGGCGGCCCTTGCGCGCGGCTCACGTCGAGCGCAGCTGGGATATGCGGCGGCACAAATCTATGCGGACCGCTTGCATCGACCCCGTATTGCGTTGGAGGCGCTTGAAGAAGGGCGCTCCGCGAACACGGAGTCCATCGTGGAGGAGCGAGCCCGTTCGCTGCAGATTCGACTGTTTCAGGCAACGCACCAGAGCGCCGCTCTCGAGGAGGCTGTGGATACCTACCTTGAGCGCTTTCCAGACACTTACACGGCACGTCGTTTGCGCGCCGAACACTGAGCACTTTCCGCTAGATCGCGTCGACGACGAGGAGGAATTCCCCGCCGCGCTCTGCGTCGCCTACCCAAGAGTCCACGACAATGAACGCTTCGGGGCCATCGACGCGGGCGCTCGTTTCGTTGTGATCGCGGGCCACACACGCCGCGGTGTCGAGCCGCGTGAGAATGTGAATGTCGACGTCTACGCTGCCGCGATCGAAGACGCGGGCGCGAAGAGTCGTCGGCGCCGATAGCGCGACCCGGTAGACGAGCTCTGGGCCGCTTTCGTTCTGCGTGGCTGAGCAGCCATCGTAGGTGTCGAAGCGTCGTTCGCTCGAGCGCATGGTGTCGTCTCCATGCACAAAGGGAAGTGCTCCGACTTCAAAGGGCGCTTCGTGAGTCCCAGTGCCGACCAGGCGAGTGGCCTCGCCGTCGGGCGCTTCGCCGGCTAGGGCGCGGCGCGTTCGGTCGAGCGCTTCGAGGGTGACGAGGTTGCGCATATTGTAGCCGAAGGCGAGACCTTCTCCCGTGAGCATGCACGCCCCGCCGCGAAAGCTAGAAGGGTGGAGGTTATCGCCGCCAAGACCTCGGTTCGCGAGAGCTTCGAGGGAGCGGTGGAGGTCGACGAGCGGCACCTGGCGGGTTTGAGCGATGGCGCGTGCGACGAGATTGAAACGCGGAACTTCCGCGTTGGCGCTCGCGCTGTCTTGACGCGCGGGAATTGTACTGACGATCGGAATCGCGCCGGATGCCAGCACGGTGTCGACGACGTCGTAGAGGTTCTCGGCGAACCCCTCGAGGCCCGTGATGCCGATGTCGTTCGTGCCAAACATCACCGTCGCGAGGGAGGGTCGGAGCGCTGCGAGCTCCCGGTCGAGCGGGCTTGGCGAGCCAGCGAGAGCACGTCCCGCATGCCATCCGACGGTGGCTGCGCCACTCTCACGTCGAAATGGGTCATCTCCAGCGGCGTCGCCTCCGTCGTAGAACGCCCGCGTCGCCTCGAGTGGCCTGCCGTCCAGATCGAATCGTTCCCCGCCGAAGCAGCGTAGGTAATTCGTGCTGACGGTGATGGAATCACCGATCTTTGCGAACACGTTGGCGGAGCGGTCGGCCGCGAGACGGGCTTGCAGACCCGTCGACAGCGACTCCGGAATGGGCGAGTGCTGGTGGTCCGCGGTGTAAACGACGATGCCGCTCGGGCCAGCGTCGGTTCCTGCGTCGTTTCCGGCATCGCTGCCTGAATCCGCGCCGGCGTCGCTGGCGGAGGCGTCAAAGGCGCTGGGTCCGCCGTCGGACGCGCGGACGTCGCTGAACGCATCTGGAGTAGGTGCTGCGTCGATGCCGGTGTCGCCGCTCGAAGACACGTCGTCTCCACAGGCCAGGGCGAAGAGGAGGGCGCACCCAAGAGTGATTCGTCGCTGCACGAATATAAGGTTATCACAGCGTGAAGAATCGGACGTCCCTCCACCTTCGAACGTTGGATAGGCAATGCCAATCGCGTGGGGCGCTCCCGCACCGTGCACCTTGGTCCTGTTGAAAGAAGTGGCCTCGACCACACGTGATAGTCGCCCAAGTCGTGCTCCACATGCTCGGCGGCGCACGTGTGCTCGCCGCATCCGAGCGTGGTCGTGGTCGACCTTCCGACTGGAGTGAATGGCCACCACGTGAACATTTCTTTGAAACATCGGGAACTTTCGGAACCCGATGGCGTCCCGCCTATAAGCCGCGCCCGTTGCGTGGCGTGAGGTGCGTTTTCTTCATGGGGGACAGCGCGCGGGACGGTGAATTTTATGCAGACGACGAAGACTCCGCACGGCCAGAAACCAGGTTTGATGACGCGCGCGATGAGCGCTGTACAACACGATGCGAGGCCTCGCGTGCTTCGTATTGGGCTCGTGCAAGCGGGGCGTATCGTCGAGGAACGCACCCTCAAGGCGAACGAATCGTTGCGCGTTGGATCCTCGGAGAAGAACGAGCTGCTCATCGAAAGTACGGCGCTTGGCGCGACGTATACATTGGTGCAGGTGAAGAACGGCGCATACACGTTACGCGTTCCGGCGGAGCTCTCCGGCCGGGTGTCGGATGGCGAGAGCGTCCGTGAGCTGCAGGGTGAAGAGTGTGAACTCATCCTCAGTTCGCGAAGTCGGGGCCGGCTTCAGATCGGCGACGCCATCATCCTCTTTCAGTTCGTGCCAGAGGCCGTGCACGGCGAAGGAGCGCAGCTTCCCCTTGCCGCACGCGGCGGTTTTGCGCGAAGCATCGACTGGGTTTTTACGAGCTTTGTTCTCGCTAGCTACATGGGGTTCTTTGGGTTCGTTATCTATCTTGAGAACGCCGACTGGGAGCTTGAGCCCGCAAACCTAGTGCCGGAGCTTGCTGCGCGCTTGGTGTTCAACGAACCAGAACCACCCATCGAACAGCCGCAGCTGACTCCAGAATTCAACGCGCCGGATGAAGTGGTGGCGGAGGCGCCCGTGGAGGACACGCGCCGGACGGAACAACCTGACTCTGAGCCGCGCCGAACATCCGCGCCGAGTGCGGAGACCCTCGCCCGCAACGCGACGATTCGTGAAACGGCGTTGAGAAACGCCCAAGATCTAATGATCCGCGCGTTTCGCGATGACGGACAAAGCGCACTGGAAGACCTCCTCGCTGGCGGCGCGCCCACGCAGAATGCGGACGAGGTGCTAGCGAGAGTTGCAGGCGTCGAGACGGCGAGTCGCCGCTTGGACGAGCTCCGAGACCGCGATGGCGGAACGGAGGGCTCAGGCACAAGGGTGGGCATTGATCAAATTGTGCGACGAGAAACGGAAGAGGTGCGAACGGGTCCAATTGAAGAGACGCGACCACGGGGGCTCGCCACAGCTCGGCCGCCCATCGCGGACAGCGGCACCGGCGACCTTGATATGAACCACGTCGCGTCCACGGTGAGACGTCGTATGTCAGCGATTCGGAGATGCTACGAACGCGAGCTCAACGCTCATCCCACCCTGGCGGGCAAGGTCCTCATCGAGTTTACGGTGCAGGAGCGTGGAACGGTGACGCGTTCGCATTCTATCGAGAACCAGACGGGCAGCACACGCTTAGCGAGCTGCCTATCGACGCTGATAGGCAACTTGCGCATCAGCCCCGGGCCACAAGGTGGCAGCGTGACGATTCAGTACCCCTTCGTCTTTGCTCTTCAGCAGCAGTAAGTGGCCCTATGCAGCGTGGTACGAAAGCTGTCGGCTTTTAAGGAAGCGCTGGCGTAGTGCCGCCCAAACCCGTCACCATGTGCGGATGTTCGTGACTCGTCTGTGTTTTGCTTGTGTCTTTCTCGTTGCTTGCGGAGACGACGCAGCGCCCCCGAACATGGATGGCGGCGCAGATGCCGCTGTCGACGCGGAGAGTCGTGACGCCGAGAGCTCAGACGTTGGCACGGATGCGGAGCCCTTGGACAGCAGCCTCCCGGACGGTGGCACCGATGCGGGGCCAAGCCCTGATGCGGCCATGCCCACGCCCGAAGACGATGACACCACGTGTCAGGACGGCCTCGACAACGATCGTGATGGAGACATCGACTGCGACGACGCGGACTGTCAGAGCCTCGTCCTGTGCCCTGAGTCGATGGTCCGCGTTGTCGCGGCCAATCTGACCAGCGGCGGGGGCACCCCAAGCTATGATGCAGGTCACGGTGTTCGGATCATGGATGGCCTCGATGGCGATGTATTCTTGGTCCAAGAGATGTTGTTTGGAAACAACAGCGACGCGGCCTTCAACACGTTTGCGCGCCAGGTCTGCGGCGACGAGTGCGAGGTGTATCGAGGAACGGGCGATCTCATCCCGAACGCTGTCGTGTCACGTTTTCCCATTCTCGAAGCTGGTATTTGGGATGACCCGGAGACCGACACGCGAGAGTTTGCTTGGGCGCGAATCGATGTCCCAGGTCGACCCGATCTTTGGGCCGTCAGCATTCACCTTTTGACCAGCAGCGGCGCGGCGCGCGAGGCGGAGGCGCGAGCCCTTGCGGAACACATCACCACGAACGTTCCCGGCGGGGACCATGTTGTCGTCGGTGGCGATTTCAACACGGGCGGTGGCGAGACGTACAACCGCCTGCGCGGCGTGGTGCAGATTCCACCGGCGCCTCCGCGCGATCAAGCTGGCAACACGAACACCAATGCGCCGCGAAGTCGGAACTTGGACGGCATCCTCGTGAGCCGTACCCTCGACCAGCGTGAAGTTCCCGTGATGATTGGCGGAGACTCTTTCCCATCCGGTCTCGTCGTGGACACGCGGGTCTTTACCCCCATCGACGCCCTCGCGCCGGCACTCGCTGACGACAGCGGCGCGAACATGATGCAGCACATGGCCATCGTCCGAGACTTCCGCTTCAACGGGCTCTGAGGGACCTCTTCCGGCGGCGTTTAGAGCGCGGGCGTGATCTCAAATACGTCCGTGTCCCAGCCCACAGTGGTGTAGGCGAACTCGTCGCGCGTTGGGGAGGTTGCGACACTCCCGAACCAACGATGGTAGGACGATGCGAGTTGCACCGTTTCTCCCGTCTCTACGTTGATGTCTTGAAGCCGCCGTGACGAGGAAAGCCCAATATTCGAAAAACTAGTCAGTAAACGCCTAGTTTGAGGTCCCGTTGAAAAGAACAATGAACCGAATGCCGAGTCGAGCCGTCGATCCTTATAAGCGAAGGAGACATCATGACGACGCAGCATTCCAACACATCCGATTCAGGTCTCATTGAACTTTCGAAGATTCGGGAGTCCCTCGATGATGCGAACAAGAAGACCGAACTCGATCCAAGTCTACTGAGTGAACACGTGCCTGTGCTTCGTGTCGACAAGCCACGGCGTTCGCGTGTCAGCGTGCTGGGGGTAGCGACAGCGGCGTCCGTGTTGCTCGGTCTGACATCGGCGGCCTACGCACTTCATCACGAAGTGACGCAGCATAAATGGAGCACCCCCGTCGCAACTGTGCAGGTCGCAAAGACCAGCACTGAGCCGGCCACGGCGGCTTTGGTGACACCGGAACAAACGGAGGTGCTCGCGCTTGAGGAGACACGGGAAGCTCTAGCGCCGGCGGCGCCTACCCCAGCGCTTGTGTCCGCTACTCGTCCGCGAACTCGAAGGACAGCGCGCCAGACTCCCAGTCGTCCGACATCTCCTCGGTCTTCAGACGACAGCATCGATGCGCTCTTGCATGCCGCCACCGGTGGACAGGTGACGCTCCGTGAAGGGTCGACGCGGGCGGCGGAGAGCAGCCTTCCGCTGCGTCCGGCTCGCGCTCATGTCTCATCGTCTTTTCGTGGCGTCACGCGCGCGATTCAAGCGTGCGGCAATGGAGCAGAGGGCGTAGTCAGCGCGCGTGCGACGGTGGTTGGTTCGACGGGTCGCGTTCGCTCCGTGTCGCTGAGTGGAGTGAGCGGTGAAACAGAGCGCTGCATGGAGCGTGCGCTCATGGGGGTTCAACTGGAACCATTTCAGCAGGACCGCCTCGAGATCACGTTCCCCTACCGGATGTGATCACTCACCCGGTACTCGCTGAAGACGCTGGCCCACCGAAGGCGACGTGATAGAGGCCCACTCCATCTCGCCGTCATCGACGCAATAGCCGGTGGCGAGGACGAGCTCGCCGTCGGCATCGAAGAGCTCGAGGGTGTCTTCTTGAGTGGCCCACTGCGTAGGCGCTCCGGGTTGGCCGCTGAGCCAGTCCCCTCGGGTGACGTCGAGGCAATGGCAGACGTCACCGCGCGTGATGCAGCTTGGGTCGCTTTCACACAAGGGGTCGCAGCTTGAGTCGCGCACCTGAATAAGGTGTCGCCGCAGGCTCACTCCAGCGTCGACGGAGCCGTCTTCGACAAGGTCGAGACGGCCGCTGTAGAGCACACGGACGTCGTCGCGGATCAGCGGGCACTCCAGAGAGACTTCCTCGCGCGGCACGGCTGCGCTCGTCGCTGCGAAGTACCAAACGCCACCGGCGTCACCGCCGCATGGGGGCGTGACGTCGAACTCCTCTTGCAAGAGCGGGGTGGGTTTACAGCCTGTGAAGATCAGCGCACCCAAGAAAATGGGCACGAGGATGGATCTTCTGGATCTTCTGGATCGTCTCCGAATGAAAAAGGCGGCGATAAGGAAAGCCCAGAAGAGACCACTCTGCGGCGCGGTGTCTCCGCCTATGCCGCACGTGCCGATAGGCGCCGTCGCCTTGAGGCGAGCTGTTTCCAAGAACGCGTTGTTGCAGTAGTCGTTTTCGATGGTGCACCCGGGTTCGAAGCCGAGCCACGCATCGAGGGCGGCGCTCGCGTCGCCGAGCTGGGCGTCTGGAGCGTCCAGCACTTGCTCGACGAGCTGCGTGGAGGCTTCACGCGCGGCGAGAAAGAGTGAGCTCGAGGCGCCGCCGACGTAGCAGGCGTCTAGTTCGCCGGAGTGACGCAAGCCATCACGGGCGTCGTCGTGGGTGTCGCCGATGGCTTCGATGTAGTTAAATATGTGGACCAGGCGACGCATGTCCGGCGTTCGGAGGGTGTGAGAGAACGAGTCTTGGAGTGTGTGGAGTGCTCGGCCCAAAAAGAACGCAGGCGCCCATACACGGACGCGAACAGGGCCATAGGATTCGAGAAAGTAGTCCACCTCGCGTGTCTGCTCACCAAGCGGTCGAGAGAACCAGTTCTGTGCTTCGATGAGCTCCGCCTCGATGCTCTCGCGGACTCCGCGTGCGGCCGCCGCGTTGCCCTCTGGGCCGTCATCTTCGGCGCGGCGTAGAGCGTGTTGGGCTTGACCCTCTGTGTTGGCGTGCAGGTAACGTGAGCCCGATAGATCGGTGGGGCTGAGGCCTTCGGAGTCTGGATCTCGAACGCCCATGATGACCGCGAAGAGCACCGCCTGGGCCTGCGGGGACATCTCGGGGCTTCCGTAGAGCTCGACGAAATGCGCGGCGACGCGCCGGGTGCGGTCCTCCGTAAGAAGGGGCACCTCGAAGGGTAGGCGCTCGACGAAGTCCTCGATGGCCGCCGCGGAGAGCCGCTCGTGGCAAGGCTCCGTGAACGCGGTGCCTACCGTATAAGCATGTGCCGGCGAAGTGAGCGTCGCTCCGAGGAGACCGAGCATGACGAGACCGCGAATCATGGTCGAAACTCCAGCGTGAGGGTGGTTCGGTACTGAACCCGAACGAGGGGAAGTGCTCCGAGGACCGGGGCGACGATCGTGAAGGAGAGAGGGTCGAGGCCAATGTTGATGTGCTTGGTACGCCACCGGAACCCTGCGGGACGTAGTTCGACGAAGAGCCCCACGGAGCCGGCGTCGTCGAGGAGCGTTTCGGTGAGGAGGATGCTCGGGCCCGCGGCGAGGCTCGCAGCGACGACGTCACTGAAGAACGTTCGCGTGTACTCGGCGGCGAGGTTGATTGTGGCGAATGTGATCACGCTCCGGTCTTCCAGGCTCTGCCAGCCCGAGTAGTCAATCAGGAAAGCGAGCTGGTTGGAGCCACGGCGAGCACCGAAGCGAAGCGCGGCGCCATAGGTGAGATCCAAGGTGGAGCGGCCCGCGACGGAGGAAAGCAAAGAGCCGTGGATTGAAAACGCGCCGACGAAGCGCCAGTCGCGAGCATCTTCTTTTGCTTGTTCGTCGTCCGCGGGAGCGCGAATGCGCTGAGTCGTAGAGAGCTCCGGGGTGGATTCAGCGGTGTCGTCCGCTGCTTGCTCTGCGCGTTCCGAAGTTGCAGGAACTGGAGATTCTGCAGGAACTGGAGATCCTGCGGGAACCGCGACAGCTTCTTCAGCCGCGGGTTCGCTGTTCGATGATCCCTCGACGTCTTGTCCGTGGGCAGAGGCGGACCAGGCGAAGAGCATCAGCGCCAGGAGTGTTCGAATCATGATGACGGAGACATAGCAGCGAAGCCCAAAAGCGCTGGTCGCGGCGAATGATCAACTCTGCAGGGAACAAAACACGAAGCTCGAAAGAAAATGCCCAAGCTTTGTCTTGGTGGACGTGTTGAGCCTTCGCCAGCGTCTGAAAGTGACCCACTCATGTTCTCTTCGATTCAGCGGACGTCCCGTTCCGCCTCGCCCGTTCAACTGCGACCATCTCCCAAAGTCCTGGGGTCTGTACTCCTCAGTCTCGGCAGCGTGCTCCTGCTTTCTTGCAGCGGGGCTACTCCGTCACAGTCAGCCCAGACGCCGAGCGAACCAGAGCTCACGACGACCTCGGGAGTGACGACGGGCGATGAGCTCGTAGAAGCGGCGGCGCCCCACGACCTTGCAGGTGCAGCGCCGGCGCTCCCTGAAGCCGAAGTGCCGGACGACATCACGAACCTCACGGCTCGTATGACGCCGCGCGTGTTGAGCATCCCGCCGACAAATCGGGGGACGACGTCGAAGTTCACCTTCGATGGTCATCGACGTGGCTGGTTCGCGCGCACACCGGGAGGGCGTCAGGCGCTCCTCACGCCGGTGTATGGCGAGGGCAAAGTCTACGTCGGCGGCGGCTTCTCGTCGCATCAGCTCTTCGCCTATTCCGCGCGGACGGGTGAGCGCGAGTGGCGCGCGTCTGCGCCGGACGGCGGACCTTCCGCGGCGATCTACGAAGGGGGCAAAGTCATCTTCAACACGGAGAGCTGTACGCTCTTTGCTGTGGATGGGGCCACCGGCCGTCGCGTCTGGTCCCGCTGGCTCGGCGACCCTCTCATGAGCCAGCCGGCGGCGAACGAGAGCATGGTGTTCAGTGGGCACATCATCGACGCACGATCCCCTGGCGGACTTCAGCCCGGCACGACGGGCTTTGGTGTGGGCTCCGGCCGTCGCTATGGGTTTACGGCGCTGGACCTCAACACCGGCCGGGAGCGCTGGACGCGTCGCATCGCCGCCGATGTGATGAACGCGCCCGTTGTGGACGATGCAGCAGGCAACGTTGTGTTTACGACGATGGACGGCACGGTCTACAGCATGGACCAGGCGACAGGGCGCCAGCGCTGGCGTCGGCGACTGGACGCGACGAGCGCACCATCCATCGACGGCGACAAGATCCACGTCACGGTTCGCGAAGGGCGCGGCGACGAGCGAAGCGAACGCGCGCTGGTCCTCAGCAAGTCCAGCGGCGAAACCCTCGCCGAATACGACTCCGTACCAGCGGTCTTCGCCACGCGCCCCGACACCGGCGTTCAGCACGGTTGGGCCTATGAAGGGTCACGCGCGACGGTCGTTGATGGGCGCTCCTATCAGACGATTGGCAACGAGGTACAAAGCCGCGATGCCGACACGGGCGAGCTCTTGTGGACACGTCGCTATGCGGATGTTCCGCCAAGCGCCGGCTCACGGCCCGCAAGTCCTCCCGCCATCGCCGGCTCACAGCTTGTCTTTGGGACGCAGTCCGGCGTGCTCTTTGGCCTCGATATCGACACCGGAATGACGACCTGGGCGTATGACGTCGGCGAGCCCATCGTCACGCAGCCCACCATCGCGCACGGCTGGGTCTACGCATCCACGCAGCGCGGCGGCGTCGTGGCCCTTGAGGTGTCGGACTCCACACTGGACGGCTGGCACCAGTGGGGAGGCAACGCTTCACACACCGGCGCCGTGACAGGAACGAGCCCGCCCGTCGAAGAAGATGAACGACCGAGTGAAGGCACGATGCAGCTCGACGAAGACGCTCGCGCCGGCGAGGTCCCTGGCTTTCCACTCACGGGCACGCGAGTGACGGCTCGCGTCGACGGCTTCATCACGCGCGTTGAGGTGGAGCAGACGTTCACCAACCCCTACGACCGCCCCGTCGAGGCGGTGTACCTCTTTCCACTCCCCGACGACGCCGCCGTCGACGCGATGGAGTTGCGCAACGGAGACCGAGTGATCCGCGCCCAGATTCGTCGAAGGCGGGATGCGCGAGAAGAGTACGAGGCGGCCCGGAGCAATGGCCAGCTGGCGAGTCTCCTCGAACAGGAGCGACCCAATCTCTTTCGTCAGAGCGTCGCGAACCTCAAGCCCGGCAGCACGATTCGCGTCGCCCTCACGTACACGCAGGTGCTCCCCTACGAGGAGGGTTCCTATCGTTTCGTCTATCCACTCGTGGCTGGACCTCGCTTCGATGAGGACAGCGCAACGGCGGGCAGCATCCAGCAGGTGGCTCTTGCGCCGGGCGCGGAACGCCCCGATCGCGTGGACATCACCATCGACGCGGGTCTGGGCGTCGCGGTTCATTCAGTGAGTTCGCCGACGCACTCGATCAAGACCGAGGAGGAGAATGGACGGCACAAGATCGAACTCGACGAGGCGGCTCGCCCGGACCGTGATTTCGAAGTTCGTTTCGCCGTCGCGGGTGAAGTGCCAACGGTCGGCGTGACCGCCAGCGCGCCGCAGTCCGCCGACGAGCGAGGCCACTTTGCGATGGCGGTCCATCCAAGCCTAAATGTCAGCGAAAGCGATGTGATGCCGCGGGAGCTCGTCTTCGTCGTCGACACCTCGAGCTCGATGCAAGGTCGACCGATGGAGCTCGCCAAGGCCGCCATGCGCACCGCGATCCGTGGGCTGCGGCGCACGGACACCTTTCGTGTCTTGAGCTTTGCCGATCAGACGGAATCCTTGGCGGAGGCACCGCTGGACGCGAATGAAGCCAACAAAGAGCGAGGGCTCGCATTTGTTGATGACATGCGCGCCCTTGGCCGAACGCGAATGGTCCAAGGCATCGAAGCGGCGCTTCAGCCCGAGGCGGAGACGGGCAGGCTTCGCTTCGTGGTGCTGATGACGGACGGATACATCGCCCGTGAGTCCGAGGTCTTCCGCGCAGTGCATGAGAACCTGGGTCAGGCGCGCGTGTTTGGCTTTGGCGTTGGGTCCGCGGTGAACCGCTACTTGCTGACGCGCCTGGCCGAAGTCGGTCGCGGTGATGTTCAGGTTGTGACCCTCGACGAATCGCCGGAGGCCGCAGCGGAAGCGTTTCATGCGCGCATCGCCCGTCCCTACCTCACGGACATTCAGATCGATTGGGGTGAACTCGACGTCCAAGACGCGTATCCAAGACGCCTTCCGGACCTCTTCGCGGACCGTCCACTCGTGGTGCACGGGCGCTACGCTCAAGGCGGCGCTGGCGAGGTCGTGATTCGTGGCCGCGTCGCGGGGCGAGCGTTCGAACAGCGTGTTCACGTCGAGCTCCCAGAGGCCGGCGAAGAGCGTCCGGCGCTGGGGTCCATTTGGGCGCGAACGCGCATTCGTGACTTGATGACCGCGATGGCGCTGCGCCCTAGCGACGAGCTGCGTGAAGAGGTCACGCTGACGGGCCTCCGCCACCACCTGCTCACGGAGTGGACGGCGTTCATCGCCGTGGATGAGCAATCCATCGTCGACACCCCCGCGACGACTGTCCAGCAGCCTTCCCAGGTGCCGGTGGGAGTGGCTCCGCCTGCGCAAGCGGCCGCAGAGGCTCCCCCCGTGATGGCGCCAGCGGCGCTCTATGCACCCAGCACAGTGTCCACGATGAGCACTGCACAGCCGATGCGGCGTCGAGCGCGGCGCCGGATGCCGAGTCGTACAACGGCCGGCCCGAGCGGCGGCAGCGCGTACCAGCGTTGTATGGAGCAGGCGCGCCGTCCGGACGGAAGCATCGACCAGGCAGCGCTTCAATCATGTCTCAACGCGTCGCGAAAGGGAGCGAGCGAGGAAGAGAAGGAAGCGCGCGAAGGACGAAGGTCGCCGAACGCGCACGCGCCAAGTCGCGCGCGAATTCGACGACGGCTGACTATGCCTCGGCGGGAGTGATGACGCCGAGGGTGGCGCCGCTGGCGTCGGCGATCAGGCCAAAGCGACCGACGCCGGGAACTTCCATCACGTCACCGAGGGCCTGACCACCGTTGCCCGTGGCGCGCGTGCGGGCCGCGTCAACGTCATCGACGCGGACGTACTGCTCCCAGTGCGTCGGCGCGTCGATGGGGGACTTCATGATGCCGCCGCGGCTGTGTTCTCCGTTCTTGAGCATGAAGTACTGACCGTTTGGCATCTCCATGATCTCGCTCGTGTACCCCAAGGCCCTCTCGTAGAAGGCAACCTGGGCCTCGGGGTCCTTCGACCAGAGTTCGTTCCAGTGAAAGGAGCCCTCGCCCTCGGGGGGAGCGCTGTCCTCCGAAGCGTTCGTGAAGAGCACGAAGGCGGCTCCTTCGGGGTCGGCGACGGGCTGAACGCGTCCAACACCGGGGATGTTCATCGCGTCCATGAGGCACTCGCCACCGTTTTCGACGACGGCTTTTGCGGTGGCGTCGACGTCTTCGACGGATACGTAACTCACCCAGTGTGGAGGCACGTTGGGAACCGGAGAATCGACGATCCCGCCGTAGGCCGCTTCGCCGACGTTGACCATCGAGTAGCTGCCGCTCGCCATGTCCATGGTGGAGGTCTTCCAGCCGAGTACTTCGGGGTAGAAGCGCAGCGCAGCGTCTTTGTCGTGGGTGTTCAGTTCAAACCAAACGAATCGTCCGTAGTCGTAGCTCATATCGAGATCCTTGTTGTGCGAGCTCGCAGCTCGTGTTGTGCCAGGGGCGAAGGAGTGACGGTGAATTCGACAGAGGCATGAAAAAAGTATGAAAAAGCTCAAATTGCAGAGATTCGCCGCGAACCGAGTGCTTGGAGGCCGGTCTCCACGCGCGTCTTTTCAATAAAACGCACCGTGCTGTCGAAACGGAGCATGCTGATACGCTCGGAGGGTAGGGCGTCGATGCCCCTCTTGGAGAACAGATGCAGTACCTACTTTTGATCTACACCAACGAAACCGAAGACGCCGCCATGCCAGACGCGGATCGCAAAGAGATGTTCGGCGGCTACTACGCGTTCAGCGAGCACGCCAAGAAGAACGGGAACTTCGTCGCGGGGGACGCGCTGAATTCTACCGGAACGGCAACGACCGTTCGTGTGCGTAGCGGCGAAACTTCGACGACGGTTGGCCCTTTCGCTGAGACGAAGGAGCAGCTTGGGGGCTACTACTTGATCGAAGCGAAGGACGAAGCGGAGGCGATCGCTCTGGCCGCGCGGATTCCGGCGGCAAAGACGGGCTGTGTCGAGGTTCGGTCGATCATGAACTACGAGCTTGGCGCCTAGGCTCACGGGAGGTTCCGCTGGACGCACGACAGCAGCTACGCTCCGTCGTTCGTGACCACTACGGGCACGTTCTTGCGCGCCTGATCCGTTCGGTCCGCGACCTCGACTTGGCGGAAGACTCTCTTCAGCAAGCCCTCGTCGAGGCCGCTGAGGTGTGGGCGCGGGACGGCTTGCCGGATTCGCCCCGCGCCTGGCTCACCCGTGCGGCAAAGAACCGCGCCATCGACGAGATCCGGAAGCGCCAGTTGCGCAAGGAGCGCGAGCCAGATCTTGTCGTCCTTCACTCCTTGCAGGCGGATGAAACGCCAGACCCTGACGCTGTACGAGACGACATGCTCCGACTCATCTTCACCTGCTGTCACCCCGCGCTGTCGCCGGAAGTGCGCGTGGCGCTCACGCTGCGCACCATCGCAGGGTTGACGACGGAAGAGATCGCTCGGGCGTTCTTGACGCCGGTGCCGACGATGGCGCAACGAATCGTGCGCGCAAAAAAGAAGATCAAAGACGCGAGGATCCCGTACCGCGTGCCAAGCGGAGATGAGCTGCGCGAACGACTCAGCGGCGTCTTGCAGGTCATCTACTTGGTGTTCAACGAAGGCTACGGTGCGAGCTCCGGCGCAGAGCTGGTGCGGCGGGACTTGTGCAGGCACGCGATCCGGATGGGCGACGAACTGGTGCTGCTCTTCGCGGAGCAACCTGAAGTCTATGGGCTCCTCTCTTTGATGACTCTGCATCACTCGCGGGCAGATACGCGACAGACGGACGACGGCGAGCTCGTGCTCTTGTCCGACCAAGACCGCAGCCGGTGGGACCGCGAGGCTATCGAACGCGGTTCGGCTTTGGCGCGCCACGCGTTGATGCTCGGCACGCGAGCGCGCACCGCGCCGGGTACGTATGCCTTGCAGGCGGCCATCGCCGCCCTTCATGCCGAGGCGCGAGTTGCGGAGGAGACAGACTGGCCGCAGATCGTCGGACTCTACGAATACCTGCTGCGAGCGACGCCAAGTCCCGTGGTTGCGCTCAATCGGGCGGTGGCCGTCGCGGAGGCGTTTGGGCCGGCGCAGGGTCTGGAGCTGATGGACGCGCTCGCCGAAGAGCTGGACGGCTACTACTTGTTTCACTCGGCGCGTGGCGAGCTGCTGCGGCGCCTTGACGATCGCGTGGCGGCGCGAGGAGCGTATGAGGCTGCGCTGTCGCGCTGTGAAAACCAGACGGAGCGGCGCTTCCTGGAAGGTCGCATTTATGCGTTGCGTGGGACGCTCAAGGAGCGGGGCAGCTGACAGCGGCGCGGTAATGACGCAACACCAATGCGGCGTCCAATACCCGCGGATAGTACGCCAGCTCGTCGATATCGATGCCTGCGGAGAGTCCATTCACGCTCCCGCTCCCTGCTACGAGCGAACCCGTGTTGAGGTTGGACACTTCGGTATTCACGACTTCGACGCCATTAAGGTAACCGTGTACTTCATCGGGATCGACGGTGAGAACGACGTGTGTCCACTCGTTCAGGACGAGCTCGCCGAAGACGACGGGTTCGATCCGGGCGTCCGCCGGGTGTCCGAACCTGGTGGTGTAGTGGACGCCCAGGCCTTCGACCACCCATAGGCGAAAGCCCGTCGCACGAAACTCCTCGCTGATGAAAATGGCGCGGGGAAGCTGGTCTCGGATGTCTGCGGCAACACGTACCCAGACGGCGAGCGTGAACGCGCTGTCGTCCGGCTGATTAGTCGTAAGCACGAATGCTCCCGTCTCACCGAGCGCGAGGCTGTTGCCAAGGGCAGGGAACGCCGAGGTGGCTTCGATGGTGAAGTCATCTCTCAGCTCCGCTTCTGTGCTTCCACGGTCATCCTCGGCGGCGCCGCCGCCCTCAAATCGAAAATAGAAATCAGGGGAATTGGCGTTGATGGTCGCTGGGTAATTGTCGAAGAGGCAGGGGGGTCCAGCGTCGTTGGCCTCCGCGTCGCCATCTTGCGCATCCGGTGCGGCGTCGAGCTCGGCGTCCGTGCCCGCATCTACCGGTCCGTTACTGGCGGCGTCGTTGAGAGCTGAGTCCACCGCCGCGTCGTTGGTGCATACGCTCCCGCAGAGGGTCGCCACGCACTCTTGGCCATCGATGTTGGAGAGCGTGACGACGAGATCACCACTCTCACCGCTGGTGATGAGAACGGGAGTGCAGCCCGCCGCGATGACCCGGCAGGTATCGTCGACGGCGCGAGCGTAGAGTCCGTATGCGCCACTCGGAAAGTCACCGAGGGACTCGGCGGCTTCGCCGTCCCGGAGCACGATTCGCCGAAAAATGTCGACCGGGGGTGCGAGTAGCTCCACGGGGCATTGGCTGACGAGGACGACCTCAACCCGCTCGGCGTTCGCACGGCGTGCTTCATCGTTGAAGCGTACGGTGACCGAGTAGGAATCGGCACATCCAACCAGCAGCAAGAGACAAATCGCGCTCCGAAGCATCGCGTGATCATAGCAGCTGCTACGACGATTCCTAAAAGCCTGATCTTTGCGTCTCTACCGCGGTCGGCAAACCCGTGTCATGGTGATTTCATGTCCTTTACGAAGTGCTTGACGCTTTTATCTCTCATTCTGGCCATGGCCTGTGGTGACGACGCCACTCTGCCCATCGCCGACGTAGGCAGCTTTGATGCTGGCCCATCCGGCAGCGACGGAGGACCCGACCTCGTTGACGGTGGAACCGACGCTGGTCCATCTGGCATTCGCGGCGGGGCTCTGACCTTCACGCCGATCTATCAGGCGCCAGAAGCGAACGACCGGAACGCCGGCGAGATGCGTCCTTGGATCCCCGTCGACCTCGACGAGGGCACCGACGGCGATCTTTGGGTCATCCACCGCATGGACCGCGAAGAGTTCAGCGACGCAGAGGAGTGCACGGAGCGCGGGGCCTCAACGCGCCCATCCGACGACGACAACTGTTTCGGACTCCAAGGCGGAACCGCCGCTATCGCGGATCCAGCCGCCGACTCCATGGCGACGATCGCGAACAACCGCGTCAATTTTGTCGTCGATCAGAACGCTCTCCACTTCATGCGCCGCCCTTCGGCGATCGCCTTCGGCATGGCCGAAGATACGCTTGAACCTGGAGACCCCGGCACGCTCGACCGAGATGGCAGCCCTCTGATTACGGAGACCCAGATTATCCCACATATCTTCGGGACCTGCGCCGAGCACGCCACGGGCAACCTCACGGACGGCCAACCCTTCATCGGTCCAAGCCTATGGACGGGCGATCGCGATATCTACTCGAACGGCAACATGCCTTACCCGTGGTCCAACGGAAGCCATCTCGACATGGTCCATGGCACTCAGTACTGCATGGGCATGGCGTGGGAGCAGGACCAAGTCTTCTGGGTCCTCAACGGATCCGTTGGGTCCATCGACCGCTACGATTTCGGCAAGCCCCACAGCCCAGGTCACTTTTACCACGAGGACGCCAGCGTCACTCGGTACCTTCCACCCCAGGACGCTCTTGGTCGCGTCGTCGACGTACCAAGCAACCTCGAGATCGATGGCGACACTCTCTTCATCGCGGACACGTTCAACACTCGAGTGGTCACGCTTTCCCTCACCGAAGACATCGCACCGACGCGCACCTTCCGCACCTACGAGGACATCGAAGGCGACATCATTCTCGACCCCACGCTCACCGAGCTTGTCACGGCTGAGCAGCTGACCGCAGAGTGGGGTGCAGACGCACGACCCAGTGGCTTGGCCACCGTGGACGCCGAGACACTCGTCATCGCCGACCACACCAGCGGCATGATCTCAGTGATCGACCGCGCGAGCGGCGAGATCGTCCGCACAGTCGACACGGGTCTCGGCGGCGGCATCGGCGGCATGACGGCGATGCAGGGCTCGCTCTACTTCGCGCACATGACGACGCGTCAGGTCTACCGCATCGACATCGCCGACTGACTAGCTCGAGCAGCCGCGGCTGACTCATAAGCGACTTCGCAGGCAGGCCCCGTTCCAACGAACGGGGCCTCGTTTCGTTAACGAGCCTGATGACTTGCGCTCGAATCGAATATGTGACTAAATGATCACATATGCGGCGCAACGCAGAAAACACCGAAGAAACTCGAGTCTGGAAAGCCCTCGGTGACCCAACTCGTCGTCAGCTGCTCGAGCTACTTCGGGAAGGCCCCGTCACGACGGGCGGCTTGTGTGATCGCTTTGCGATGACTCGCTACGGCGTGATGAAGCACCTCGATGTCCTTGAGGCGGCGGGTCTCCTCTTGGTGAAGCGAGAAGGGCGCCGGCGCTTCAACCACCTGAACGCGGTGCCGCTTCAGCGACTCGTTCGGCGCTTTGTGCGCGGCTTCGCCGAAGCTGATGCATCACGACTCCTCGACCTTGAGCAAGTTCTCACATCCAGAACAGCACTCGATTCGAAACCAGAAACCCAACACGAAGGCCAGACCATGAGCGACGACACCAACCTCAGTTTTCATATTGTTCAAGAGATCACGTACGCCGCGCCGACGGAAAAGGTCTGGGGTGCCATCACCGGCGACATCGCGAAGTGGTGGGGCTTTCACGTCGGGCCGGACGACTCAGACATCTCCCTCGATGGCCGCGTGGGCGGGCTCTTTATCGAACGCTGGGGCGACGGTGAAGGCGAACTTTATGGAACGGTCACCCATCTCCGCAAAGGTCAGAAGATGACTCTCGAGGGAAGCATGGGTCTCCGCGGTCCGGGGGTGAGCAAGTACAGCTTCGAGCTCGAAGAATGCGACGCGGGCACAAAGCTCACGCTCAACCATTACTGTCATGGGACGCGGGACGCCGACAGCGAAGGGAGGTATCGCGAGGGCTGGGAAGAGCTCCTCACCAAGAACCTAAAGAAGTGGCTCGAAGCGGGTGAAGCGAGCTGAGCAGGCCGCGGGCGGTTTTCAATCCACGTAGAACTGGCGGAAGAAGTCGCGCGTGGCGTCCGTGGCGATGTCGGGCCACCGATGGCCTGCTGGATGGGTGCAGTAGATGACGGGGTCGTCTTCGGCACAGCTCGAATACTCAACACACCCTTCATCGGGCGCGTCGGCTTCGTCGCAGCCGGCGAGGTCGCGGAAGAACTCGCGGTAGGTTGAGCGGCCGTCCGCCTGCTCGCCCTGACCGATGGTGATCCATGCGGCGGGGGTGTTCACGCAGGCGTCGTCGGTGTCGAAGTAGATCACGCTGCCGCCCACGGAGATGGCGCGAATGTACTCGCGTCGGCATCCGAGGAGCCCAGAGAAGGAGCCGCCTCCGCTAAAGCCCATGGAGAAGATATTCTCTTCGTCGATGCAGAGCTCGCTTGTGGCCTCTTCGACGATGGCGTCAAAGTAGCGGAGCTCGAAGCTGATGTTCCGCTCCCAGTTGTCGCGGTCGTCGTAGTTTCGCCACTGGTTGTCGATGGCGTGGCCCAAGATCAAGATCGCTTCGTCTGCGAAGGCGCCGCGGATGTCTCGGTCGCCGCTCTCGTTATCCCAGTAGTCCGGGGTTCCGCCGTTGCCGTGCAGCGCGAAGATCAGAGGCCATGTTTGGTCGGCGCTATATCCGTCGGGAAGACGCACGATGTAGCGGCGCTCGTAGCCATCCATCATGAAGGTGTGTTCGCCCTCGCTGAGCCCGGCACCGCTTGTGCAGCCTGCGCTGCCGGGAGGAGGCGCATCGACGCCGACATCATCGGGTCCAGCGTCGCGCTGTGGGCCGGAGTCGCTTTGAACCGCCGCGTCATCTTCGGGACCGCTGTCCCTTCCGGCGTCTGCTTCCACGGACGAATCGTTCGTCGCGGCATCCGTGGCCGCGTCATTCCCGGCGTCGTCATCACCACAGGCATAAGCGAGGGAGAACATGAGTAAGAGAAGAGTCGTCTGCCGCATGGCTCCCAGAGTAACGCAGAAGCGAAGGGTCCGATACTGAGGCCTATGGAGCGACGCAGAACTTCGTGGTAAACTCAGCGTATGCGCGGTCTGTTTTTCCTCACTCTTGTGGGTATTCTCGCCTGTGATGGCACCATCTCGGACCCCGAATTCGACGTCGGGCCGGAGTTTGACGGGGGCCCCAATTTTGATGGTGGACCCGGGTTCGACGGCGGACCACCGCCGCCTCCTTTTGACTCTGCGGCACCGATCCCCTTCGACCCGCTCCCGACGGCGTCCGCGCTCAGCAAGGTCAAATACATCCTGACGGGACTCGCGCCGACGGATGAAGAGTTTGCGATGTACGACGGCGCCGCCGACGCCGACGCCACGGAGGATGCTCTGCGCGGCATGATCGATGGCTGGATGACGACGCCGGAGTTTGAAGGCCAGCTCAAGTCGATGATGCAGCTGCTCTTTCAAACGAACGTCGATACGCTGCTCCTTAAGGACTACGCCGGCGTGCGTCGTGGAGGAAATCCGTTTCGCGATTTCGACCGGCGTGGCGCTCGGATCTCGGAGTCGATTCTTCAAGCGTGGCCGGAGACGGTCTGGAACATCGTGTCCAGCGGCGGTGACTTCCGCGAGACGATGAACACGGACACGTACATGTTGAACGTGCCGATGATGATGCTGCTGGCGTACGCCGATGCGAACCCGCGCGACGACCATGGCGTTCGCGACGAGTCATATATCCGGACGCGCTTCCCAGGCCTTCATCCTGCCTTCACCGAGGACACCGGCATTCCTTTGGCGCAGTCGCTGGACCCAGGCCACGCCAACTTTATGCAGTTCAGCTACACGCGCGCCTGGACTGGAAATAACGCGACTCAGATGGCGTGCGTGGAGCGTCTGGCCGCCGGCTATACAAACCGCAACGACGTGCCCGAGGTCATTCTCGGCATGCTCTTCGGGCGCCCCATCGCTCAGTGCATCATCGAGCTCAATCACTTCACGGCCGAGGACTTTGAGATGCGCCCGGTGCGTATCGTGCCCACGTCCAATGTTGACGAGCGAACACTCTTCTTCGACATGGACGAGCTTCGCGCGACGGACACGTTGCGGCTCGGAACCGAACACTATGGGTTCCACGGCGACATCGGGTTCCAGGGGTTCTGGCTGACCAACGACGGCAACGAGCACCGCGTCACGGCGAATCAGGCCATCGTCGTCGCCCTCGGAAAGAACTTCAACCCGGACTCGATCTCATCCATCGCGGACAGCTCCGAGCCTGATGAGGAACACGCAGACCCCACCACCGCGTGCTGGGGCTGCCATCGTGGTCTCGACCCGATGCGCGACTTCTTCCGGCAGTCCTACACGGCCTTTGGCTCCGAGCGCATCGCTGGCGCCGACAACGAGCCCGTGCCGGAGACGGCGGCGTTCGGTGTCGGTCTTCCAAGTGCTGTGGAAGGCGTGGGCGTAGAGCGCTTCGCGAACATCCTCTTCGACCACCCGGATCTCGCGAGCGCGTGGACGCAGAAGGTCTGCCGACTCGCCAACGGCTTTGATTGTGCGACGGACGACGCGGAGCTCATGGCCGCATCCACGGCCTTCGTCGCCGAAGGCTACGACTTCCGAGTTCTCCTGCGCGAGGTGTTGGTGTCCAACGCCGTCGTGTTCCAGGAGCGCTCGGCCACCTGGGACCTCGCAGGCAGCGCCGGCGTTGGTACCGCGGCGCGTAGCGATATGTGCCTTCGGCTGACGCTCTCTCTTGGCGTAGCCGTCTGCGACCATGCTCGCGTCGTCAACATCGTCGCCGCTGCGCCGGACTGGGTATTCCCCCGTGGTGACCGAAGCCCGACGCTTTCCAACCGGCCGGCGCTCTTCTTCTCAGCCGCCACGGAGCGCGGCTGCCAGGCCATTGGCGAGCGTGCGCTTGGGACCACCACCATGCCCACCGAGCGCCCGGAGCTCATCTCTTTCTTGGTGCACCAGGTCATGGGCATCACACCAAGTGACCCAAGGAGCGGGTCGCTAACGACGATTCTCGATGAGCACTACGAAGAGGTCATGGAGGCCGAGGGGGGAAGCGCCACGCGCGCCCGACAAGATGCATTTGTCCTCGCCTGTGAATCCCCCACCGCCGTTTCCCGAGCACTGTGAGCCGAGCCATGACGAAGAAATTCACACGACGAAACATGATGAAGACCCTCTTCGGCGCCGGCGGCGTCGGATTGGTGGCTGCGGCGACGGGTTTGCCAGTGTCCTTTTTGCGGACTGGGCGGGCGAAGGCGGACCCAGGCGCGGCTCGCTTCTTGGTGCTGATGGCGAACTCCCGGGGAGACTCGTTTAACTGCAACGCGCCCGGCAGCTATGGGCAAGACTTTCAGGTGCATCCCGGCGGCGCGGAGTTTGCCCCGGTAGCACTTCGGCTTGGCGAGAACACAGCGCAGGGAGCTCGCATTTGGGAAGGGCTGCCCCTGGCGTTGCGCGCTCGCGCGGCCTTCGTGCATCACGCGACGCGAACCATCGTGCATCCGGATCTGCCCAAGGTGCTCCGGCTTCAGGGCGAGACCCAGGGTGGCATCAGTATCCCGGAGCTCATCGCGCGGGAGAATTCGACCGTCCTCGACACGGTTCAGTCAAACCCTCTCCCACTTGGAAATTCAGACACCTTCGTCGTCGACGGTGCGCCGCTTCCGAAGCTCAAGCCCACCGCGCTCAAGGCGCTCCTTGTGGAGGACGAAGGCGCGCCGCTCGCTCGCTTTGCGGAGATCCGAAACCGGAACCTCGACCGTATTTACGCGGCCCTACGCGACAGTGGAAACCGAGAGCAGCTGCGCTTCCTGGACAATATGGCTCAGGCGCGCACAGAGGCGGCGATGCTGGGTGAATCCGCGGGTGAGCTTTTGGCAGACATCCAGGATGACAGCGCGGCCTCTCAGGCCAAGGCCGCCGTCGCGCTCATCCAGCTGCGCGTCGCGCCGGTGATGGGCGTCAACTTCCCGTTCAGCGGTGACAACCACACGGACCCGGACTTCGAGGACGAGGTCCTCGAGCACACGGAAGGCATCGCCGCCATCGCGATGCTCTTTGCCGAAGCGGAGGCTGCGGGCGTCGCCGACCAGATGACGTTTGCCACGCTCAACGTGTTTGGGCGCACCATGCGACAGGTAGCGAATGGCCGAAGCCACAACCCCGCGCACTCGGTCTCCCTCGTCATCAGCCCGGACACCAAGGGCGGGGTCTACGGCGGCGTCGAAGCCGGTCGCCGAGACGACGGCGCGGCCCTCGCGTTCGACTCGACAAACGGAACCGTCACGGAGAGCGGCGATGTCACCTACGACAACAGCTTGGCGTCGATGGGGAAGACTATCGCGTGTGCCGCCGGTGTCGCGCGGGAGGTCTTCGATCGTGAAGTGCTCTCAGGCGTGGCCGTCGGCGGTATCTTCAACAGCTGAGTTCGTCGCTGTCACGTCGATGAGAGCATGGGACGTTTCCGAGGGCTTCAAGGTGACCAAATGTTGCCTTCGCTCGCGACGTGAGGCACACCGGGGTCCGTGAATCGACACGAGAAGCTCTTGGAACTCTCGCGCTCTGTGGCTGCCCCCGCGCGAAAAGTGAGGGTGCTGGGCGCCATCAGCTGGCCGCTGGCTGTGGCGGACGACTTCCTTGAGGGGTGGCGCCGGGGAAACCCCGTGGTGCCGACGCCCATTGGCAACATAAAGCGAGCGTCAAAGCTGGAGGCGGAGTTTTCGTCCATTGCCGCGAAGTGCGACCGTCAGGACCCGGTAGGGCGCTACTTGGCGGACACGGCGGAGAGCTACGGAACTGCGGTGCAGCTGCTCGCGCACACGGGGACGCGCCGCTTCTTCGAGCTCAGTCGCGAGCTCTATGGATGTTCCAGCGGGACTCTTCATGGTTCTTCGCTGACCCATCGGGAGGCCGCGGATCGGATCTTGTTGGCGACGGACGAGATGTCGCATTTGCGGCAGCCGCCGGACTACTGCGTGAAGGCTGAGACGGTGGCGGCGGACATGAAGAAGGAGTGGCGAGGCTTCTTCGAGACGCCCATGCGTTTCGTCGTGGATGAGAACTTGAGCGCCAAGGCCGCGGCGTCCTCCAAGCGAGTCCGTCTTCGCGCGGGGACGTGTTTTACCGTCGATGACGCTGCCCAACTCTCTGCGCACGAAGTGGGTGTTCACAGCCTAACCGCGCGCAACGGCGCCGCGCAGCCGATCGTCCCTGCTCTCGGCCTCGGCGCGCCTCGGACGACGGCGACTCAAGAAGGGTTGGCCACGTTTGCCGAACTTGTGACGGGTTCCATCGACCTAGCGCGTCTTCGGCGAATCTCGTTGCGAGTTCGTGCCATCGCGCTGGTGGAAGAGGGCGCAGACTTTGTTGAGCTCTTTCGCTATCTCCTCGACGTGGGCGAATCTGAACGAGAAGCCGTGTTTTCAGCGATGCGGATCTTTCGCGGCGCCGATCCCGCAGGGGGCTCGCCGTTCACCAAGGACGTCGTCTACCTTCGGGGCCTCTTCGCCGTGCATACGTTCTTGCGAAAAGCGATCAGTGAAGGGCGACCGGAGCTCATCGGTACGCTCTTCGTCGGACGCTTGACCCTCGGGGATGTCATCGCGTTCCAAGGGGAGATGGAGACCACGGTCTCGTCACCGCGTTACCTGCCACGCTGGGCGACGCGCCTGCCATCCCTCGCCGCGTTCTTGGCGTTCTCTGCGCTGATGAACAGCGTGGACTTAGGCAGCGTGACGCTCGAGAACGATTACGCGTAGGCGCAACACGCAGGCGATGAGCTCTCTTCAGAGTGGGGTGCCCGTCGCTCGTGAAAGTTCGACTCGGCAACGGTCGAGCCGTATGCGCTCAGCCTCGACGGCGAACTCGAGCCTGGACTGAACCGCTGCGGTGTTTTGGCTCGATTCGGTGGAGAGCCTGTCGTAGCTCCTCTCGACGGCTTCACGGCTGCGACGTTCTTCCACGTAGTCGCGGTCCAGCGCGAAATTGGTCAGCGACAGGTAGAAGTTCGCACAGAGCGAACCCACGAGGACCGCTCCGAAGACAAAACGCTTTCCGATGCTCCGTCGCGCCAGCTGCGAAGGGGTCGGGCCGGTCATGGGCTCTTCTGGCTCCGCGTCTCCTCGATAGGGGCCGTCGCCGCCGGCGATCTCCGCCGCATTCCAGGCCACGATGGCCTCGCGCGCGGCGTCTTCGTTACCCGCCGCGACAAGAAGTCTCCAGCGGCCGCCGCGGTCGAGGATGCCGGGGTATGCGGAGTCGCGCGGATCGTCGATGCGGCACTCGATCCCCTGCTCGACGAGCCACCCACGGAGGGCTTCGGCTTCGACGGAACTGCTGGCGCTGTGGACTGTGACGACTTCGCTCATGACCTCAACCTAGTGCGCGTTTCAGAACCAGGAAAGGGCCTCTCTCGTGAGATCTACCCAGACCCTCGTCGTTCGCCCTCGAAATATCTGGGTAGTTTTGTCGCCGTGAACGGAATCTTTGAGCGGCGGCTCTGGATTCGAGCCCTGAACAAGCCGTAGCATCCGCCGATGGCAGACGAAGAGTACCTCCTGGGCGAAGACGACGTGGAGCTGAGCCGCTTAGGATTTCAGCACGAGGTCTGGTCCGCGACCACAGCCGCACTTTGGGATGACGCAGGTTTTAGCGCCGGCGACACGATCGTCGACCTCGGGTGCGGCCCTGGCTTTGCGTCTCTACCCTTGGCTCGGCGCGTTCGTGAGAAGGGCCGCGTCCTCGCCGTCGATGCGTCTCAGAAGTCCATCACCAGCCTTAGGGCGGCCGCGAATGCGCTGGGTGTGCACAACATCGACGCGACGCATGCCAGCGTCGACGCGCTCGATCTCGGGGAGAGCACGATGGACGGAGCGTTCGCGCGCTGGTTGTTTTGCTTCCTAAGCAACCCCGAAGCGTTGGTTCGAAAGATCGCACGGGCGTTGAAGCCAGGAGCTCGCGTCGCGGTGCTGGACTACTTTCAGTACCACACGTTCGCCCTCGCGCCGCCCGTCGAGGTGATGCCGCGGGTCATCGAGGCGGTGGCCCGCAGCTGGGGTGATGCCGGCGGCGACCTCGACATAGGTGGCAAGCTGCCAGCGCTCTTCGAGGCGGAGGGGCTCACGATCACCTCACTGAAACCCATCGTCCATTGCGCGCGGCCGGGAACGGCGGTTTGGGAGTGGCCGTGCTCATTCTTTGAGGGCCACGTCGACGTCCTCGTGGCGAAGGGGCTGCTTTCGACGGGAGATGCCGCGGCGTTTCAGGCGGCTCTCGCGGAGCGTGGGGAGACGCCGGGGGCCTTCATGCTGACACCTCCGGTGATTGCGATCGTCGCGGAGAAGCGCTGAGGTGTTCAAGTTCTGACAAACGGGCTTAGAGCGCCGCGATGATCTCTTGGGTTCGGTCCCAGAGCTTCGTCGCAAGCTCCTTGTCGTTCGCGAGCTTGTTGCACTTCCCAGGGCGCGAATCCATGAAATACAGCCCGGTCTGCTTGGCGTACTCCGGACGTGTAGCGACGGCACACTGAGTGGCGGCGCCTTCGCCCACGGTCTTGGTGCGCATCTTGGCGAACATCGCCTCGGGGTCTTCGACGTGGCGAGAGAGGTTGGTCTTGATGACTCCGGGGTGGAGGCTGTTTGCCACGCGAGCGCTCCCGGCGAAGCTCTCGGCGAGCTTCTTTGTGAAGAGAATGTTGGCGAGCTTCGACTGGCCGTACATCTTCCACGGGTCGAAGTCTCGCTCTCCGCTGAGGTTGTCGAACTCGATGCCGGTCTTCGGCGCCATGCGATGGGCCCCACTGCTGACGATCACAACGCGGCCGGCTTTCGCGAGAGAGTCCAGCGTCTCGGTGACGAGAATGGCGTGGCCGATGTGGTTGGTGAGGAACTGAAGGTCGTAGCCGAGAGTGGTCTGCGCCGCGGGAAGTGCCATGACGCCGGCGTTGCAGATCAGCGCGTCGATGGACGCGTCGTGAGCGTTGATGGACTTTGCGCATGCGCGCACGGAAGCCGGGTCGGAGAGCTCGCAGGCGAGGGCGAGGCCTTCGATGCCGAGCGACTTGAGCGCATCCTTGGCCTTCTCCTCGGTGCGTGCTGTCCCGATGATGTTCGCGCCCCGTAGCGCAAGAACGCGGACGGTTTCAAGGCCTAGGCCGGAGTTGCAGCCAGTGACGACGTACGTCTTCTTGCTGAGGTCGAGGCCCTCGGTGACGTCTTCGGCGGTGGTCTCAAATACGAAATCTTCGATCTTCATAGCGGCTGTGTATCACGGCCCGTTGGCAAACGAGCGAGCTCTGTACATTCGCGAAGACTTGGACAATAGCCCGCCCATGCGACTCGGATGGCCGTGCTTATTGCTCTTTGTGGGCTGCGCGGTGGAACACACTGGGCTCTTAGCCCTTGGCGAAGTCGACTTGGGACAAGATGCTAGCGCCGACGCTGCCTTTGCCCTGGATGCTCCAGGCTTCGATGGCGCGCCGCTCACGGATGCGGGGCCGAGTTTCGATAGCGCTAGTTTGGATGCGGGCTCCGGGCCCGTCGATGCAGGACGTGACGCGGGTCCGATGGACGCTGGGCGTGACGCGGGACCGATGGACGCTGGACCGCGTGATGTCGGCGTCGACGCTGATCTCTGCACGACGGGCCCTGACGGCGACCTGGATGGCGTCTCGGATGCGTGCGATCGCTGCGCCGGCGAAGACGACCGCGTCGACGTCGACGGCGATGATATCCCCGACGCGTGTGATCCTTGGCCCTGCACGGATATCGCGACTCCGCCGGGCACGGTCAGCCAGGAGTTTATTCAGGTCTCGAACGTGCGCGTTGGCGAAGGCACCAACCGAAGCGTCGCCGATTCCGGGGACTCCGTGCGCTTACGTTTTGACTACACGTTGAATGACACGGGCTGCGTGGGTTGCCCGAATCAGTTCGAAGTGGGTTCCCAGCGCGCCGGCCGTATCGGCTGCATCTACGATGGGACGCCGCCGCCTGGAGGTGTCAGCGATTCAGTGGAGCGCTACGTCACGCTGGGTGATCCAGGTGTGGTGGAGCTTCGCTTCAACCTGGGCCGCAATGCCTCCTGTGCACCGTTTGCCGGATGGTGGCCCATGGCGCCTGGCCCAGAGCACACCTTCGCGCTCATCTGCGTTCGCTAGCTCCGCTGAGTGCGCCCGCGTAAGGGAGTATCCGTAGAAGCGTGCACTTCGCGCTCAGGCTTAAGTGGTCGCTTAAGAGCTGAGGTCTCACACCGAAGGCATGCACAAGCAGCTCTCGCTTCTCCTTGTTCTCATCGCGTGCGGCCAGCCGCCTTCGGGTCCGGACTCCGCCAACTTTATGGATGCCGGGCTGCCCGACGGCCGCTTTGCGCTCGACGCTTCGGATTCAGGCTGGACCGAGCCCGTAGACGCTGGGCTCGACGCAGCCGCCTTGGATTCCGGCGAGAACGACTCAGGTCCGCTCTTGGACGAGGGTCCACCCCCAGTAGGTTGCGGGCGTGAGGGCTGGTGCTGGGTGATGGGCGCTCCTCTGCGAGACTTTCACGGTCCCGAGGGAGGTGCGGTCTTCGCGGTGGGCGTCGAAGGGACAATTCGTGTTTTCGATGGAGAAGCCTGGTCTGATCACTCGTCGCCAACCCGCGCGCGCATCGACTCCGTCGTGGCCAAGTCGGCGAGGGAGGTGTGGATCCTCGCCGACCACGAGATCTGGCACTTCGACGGTACTCGCTGGCGGCTGCAGCTCGTGGACGAAGGGCTCTGGCGCGGAGACTACTTTGGGCACGTCGATCACCTCATCCTCGACGCGGAGGGCCAACTCTTCACGGCGCTACGGAAGTACTCGGGCAACTACTATTGGTCGAAGCGTCACGTCTACGCCGACGGAGAATGGAGAGAGGTGGAGGCGATGCGCCGCGTCGACGAAGACCGCGCGGCGGACAGCTACGACGCATCTCTTCGACGGGGAGCGAGCGCCTTCGAACATGCCTTCGACGCGTCGTACTTTGCCGACGTGCCGACGGAAGTCTGGGTGAACGGCGCCCTCGCCGCATGGGGAACTCAGCCGAGCGACGTCGTCCGCGTTCGTGCCACCGGCTCGAGTGAGCAAGTGTGGGAGCGCCAAACAGCCGACGCCTTTGAATCTCTCGAAGTGGATGCCGTTGAACCCTACTACTCGGAGCCACGACATCGTCGCTTTGCGGTGGCGGGCTTTCCGAGCGGCCGCGCGCTGGCTGTGCGCGAAGGAGACCTGTTTGTCATTTCCGGCACCACCGTTCGTTCAACGCCCCAGAGGGAAGCCTTGCCCCGCATCAAGGCCCTCGAAGATGGCCGCGTCGCCCAGTTCTTCATCGAACTGCGCCGCAGTGGGGCCCTGGGTCGCGTGCTCCTTCGGACCTCAGAGAGCGAAG
Source organism: Polyangiales bacterium (assembly GCA_047619315.1). GTDB lineage: Bacteria > Myxococcota_A > Polyangia > Polyangiales > Houyiibacteriaceae > JBCCRV01. Next base: position 5,792 of record JBLHKB010000001.1, on the reverse strand, counting down.
CGCGGACGTACACTTTCCAGACGGAGCTGTGCCCCGCCAATTCGTGGGGCTCGCGCGGCTTAGCGCGCTTCGTCGACCTTGCCGTCGATGGAGAAGAAATCTGGGCAAGTCTCATGATGGACTCGTCGCGAACGGGCACGCCCTGCCTGCTTCACTATGACGGATCGACGTGGGCGGCGCGCCAGCTGGCTGATGAGATCCTTATGGCAGACGGCTACGCTGTGACCATCGGCGCAGAGGGCGCGTTGCTCTACAGCCGGGACACCCGGGGCTTCGGGACTCCGCGGGGACCCCACATCCTCGAGGTCCCTCGCGCGTTCATGCGTTCAGACGAAGCCATCGAGTCCCTCGTCCAAACGGCCGTTCCTCAAGCCCTCGACTTCCGAGGCGCAAACGGTCCACGCCTTTGGCAAGGTCCCACAGGACTCTGGCTCTACGAAAACGACCAGGCCCTGTTTCGAGCAAGCGAGCGCGTCCGATAGCCGACGGTCTCTGGGAACATTTCGTGGAAGAGTGGTGTCACCTGACTATGCGCCTGACGAAATCTCAGAGAGCGGGCGGCTTCTTGTTGCTCGCGGCCGTCGCGGTGACACTTCTGGTGATCCTCATGTTGCGCGGTGACGAAGCCACGGTTGAGCACCTGTTGTCACGAGGCTCGCGCTAATGCTGCACCTTGTCGGCGAATGGGTTTGGACTGTTTGGCCCGCCGTCGTTCTCGTTAGCGCAGTCTTCGCGCTCTGTATTCGCCTGAGCACGAAAGCGCGCGCTGCCACCTGGACTCCGCTTCTGGCGCTGGTCCTCTTACTTGCGGGACTTGAGCTCTCTCGATTCGATGGTCAGCCACAAATCGCCCCCAAGGCATACAACATTGATTGGACGTGGATCGTATGGGCCCTGCATACGTGTACGCGGATCTCGATGGGCGTCGCGCTTCTGTTCTTAGGCCCGCTCATCGCACGGGTGGCGGTGGGTCCGTACAGCGAGCGCCGAGTGTTTCGGGCGGGCGCTGCGGCAACGATGCCCCTCGCTCTTGGACTCATCGTGAGCGGAGCCATCTACGTCGCGTACTTGCGTCAAAAATATCAGAGCGACGATTTCGATGCAGAGGCGATGCTTCCCGCCATACACTTCGCGGCCAAAGCGACGTTGACGGTGGGGACATCTCTAAGCCTCGTCATCGCGATGTTCTTCGTGACAAAGCTCTTCAATCGACGACCTCCAGGCTCGCCGAAGGCGTTCTAGATTCGAGCTTTGCGCGGACCACGAGCGCGAGCGCGGCGATAGCGGCTGCGCCGGCGGGCGTGACGAAGTCGTTCCAGAGCGCGAACTTGACGACGAGGACTTGGGCGAGGACCAATGCGCTGAGAACACGGACGGATTTGCTCCGGCCGCTGAAGAGCGCGTAGAGTAAGAAGAGCACGTGGCCGCTGTAGCCAGGCACCGGGAAGACGGCGCGCGTTAGGGCCAGAGACACCACGCCGACATCGAACACGGCGAGAGGGAGACCTCTTCGTCGAAGCAGTCGCTCGAGAACGAACGCGGAGAAGGGCGCCGCGATGGGGACGTTGTAGTAAAGAAAGTAGAACTGCTGCTCGCCGCTGTATCGAAGCATCGCCACAGCACAGACGAGAGCCGTCCCGAGGGCAGCGCACAGCAGGCAGAGCTTTTCGCTTTTGGCGCATGAGGTCATCGCTTGTCCGATGGAACTCCAGACGAGGCGCGCGCATTCCCGCGTTGGAGCGAAGTCAGGGTGAACGAACGTGAGCTAGCGCGGGAGACTTGCGAGCCAGGTGGCGATTTCACGCTGGCGATGTTCAGCTGCTCGGTTCCGGCGCGGGCCGCAAGACCGCCAAGCTCGTTCGTCCTCTCCGCCTCGTGCAAGGGACGGACGAGAGGGCTACGGCCCTGGCTGAAGTCGGCGGCGTCAACATCCGCGCCGCCGTCGCCGTGGACGGTCGCGACCGCCAGCGCCTCGAGCGCGTTGTCACTAGAATCGCGTGCCGTTACGTTGCTCGCCCGCCACTCTCCCTTGAGCGCCTCGAAGAGCATCCCGACGGTCGAGTGCGAATACGATTCAAGAGCGCGTGGAACGGCGGCACGCACTCCGTGCTGCTCGACCCACTCAACATCCGGGCGTCTGTGTGTCCTCATCCCGCCGCCGCGCTTTCACATGCTGCGCTACCACTTGTTGTTCAACGGCACCGTGCTTGCCGGCCACTCACGGGACCGCGCCGAGGTCGTTCCGCACGACGCTCCAACGAGAACACGGACGACGAAACTCCCAACGACGCGCAGCAGCACACTTGTTCGAGCCCGCGCCTCCACTTCAGCCACCGCCTCCGCCGTCCTCGTCTTTGGTCTCTTCGTCTGTGCGTGTGGCAGCGCAGACCGCTTGTCGATGATGTCGCGCCAGGTTTGTTTGGGCCCTCTCCTGACGGACCGCCCTACGCCAGATTCAGTGCAATGGCTACGACGAGGCACGCGATCGCAAGCACGATGAGCATCACGATGAGCCCCAGAGAGGAGCGTGGCTTTGGCGCCGGTGGGAGTGTTGTCGCCGGTAGGGGTGCTTCAATCCGCACAGGTACCGGTTGCAAGCTGTGTCCGCTGGCCCGAGCCTTTCGACGCGACGCGATCTCTAACGGGTTGGCGATCTGGGTCGGTGCAGAATCGAGCTGACCCGAAGACAACACGCGTGGGTCCTCAAAGACATGCTTTCGCTTCTCTTCCGGCGTCGGCGTCGGCGGGTCGCTCGGTGTTGCACTCTGTGCGGGTAGCCACTCGATGAAGTGCGCCAGTTCGCGTTTCTTGTACGCTTCGCCTCGGCTGGCAGTGAAGGCCTCCAGGTCTGCGACAACGGCCTGAGCACTTTCGTAGCGTTGTTCGGGCTTTTTCTTGAGGCACTTTCGCATGATCTTCGAAAGATGTGCTGGGACGTCTGAACGCCACTTGCGCAGTGAGGGGATCTTCACACGGCGCGCTTGATCCAAGAGCGCGGCGATGTGGTTCCCCGCGTATAGAGGTGTTCCTGCGAGCATCTCGTAGAGCAGGATGCCAAGTGCGAAAATGTCGGTGCGCGCGTCAACGCGGCCACCGGTCGCCTGCTCGGGGGCTAAGTAGTTGTACTTTCCTTTGATGACGCCGACTTCGGTCTGACTCAAGCGGGTCTTCGCTTTGGCGATACCGAAGTCGATCAGTTTTACGTCACCGGTGCCGCTCAAAAGCACGTTGTGAGGCGAGACATCACGGTGGACAATATTCTGGGGTTGTCCAAGGTTGTTGGTGTGCGTGTGTGCCGCCTGTAGTGCCCGCGCGATTTTCAAGGCTACGAGAGCGGCGGCGCCGACGGGGATATGAACTTCGGCTTCGCCTGCTTGGTTCAGCAACTTAAACAAATCGATCCCGTCGACGTATTCGATGGCGATGTAATAGAGGCCGTCGACCTGTCCTAGGTCGAAAACCTGGGCGACATTCGGATGGTTCAAGCCGCTGGTCAGCTTGGCTTCGTCGATCAAGAGCCGAACAAAAAGCTCGTCGCCGGCAAATTCCGGTCGGATGCGCTTTATACAGAGTTGGCGTTCGAATCCCCCGAAACCCGCCTTCGTTGCGAGGAACACCTCGGCCATACCTCCTGCCCCGATCAAACGGGTCAATTGATACGGTCCAAAGGGTTGGGGGAACCTCGACGTCAAGGGTTCAGCGTAGTCGCTCTTTGCAGCCGCGGCCATTTTCGCGAACGTGCATCGACCCCATCAAGGCCGTCGTTCATCATCGAAGTATGCCGAGGATCATGTCTCGATCCGCTCCATCATAAGCGAGAAGTGGGCCGTTGTGTCCCATCTCGTGGAGCGCAGCTGCTGCGATTCGTCGCTCATCGGTCGTTCCGGTGACGATTAGGCGTTCCAGCGCGCGTCGGATCTCCAGCGCGCTCATCGTTCCAAGCGGGTTCGATTCCTCTTTTAGCGCGTTCATGAACACCGTAAGGGGATCACCGTGACCTGCATTCTGGAGCGCGAGCAGATATCGTCCACGTTGGATGAACTGTTCATCGAAGTCCGAGGAGTGAAAGTAGAAGCGGAGCGCTCGCGCGCGGCGAGAGACCTCGGTCGAGAGGCTTGCGTCATGCGACAGGAGGCGAGTGAGTGCGAGGAGAGTCGCCTCATCACGCCCGCCAAATGAAAGGACAAGCGCCGCGTGTTCCCGCGCGCGCTCGTCGGTGAGAAGCTCTCGAAGCTCCGCCTCCGCCGTACCCGGGCCTTGCAGCGATAGGAGTTCGACAGCGTACAGCGTGCGCGCATCGTCCTGCCCCGTCCGGAGGTAGCCTATGAGTCGGTCGACCGCTGCCGGCGGAAGGGCGTGCCGAAGAACCTCTCTCGCCGCGGCGCGTACGTTGTCATCTCCGCCCACGTCAAGGGCTTTGTCCACAAGCCGACGCCTCGTTATGTCGTCGGCAATTTCACCCAGCGAATGCGCGCTCGCGCTCCGTAGCGTCGAGTCGTAAGTGGGGTCGACCATCATTTCGTAGATGCCATTTGAGAACTCCTCGGAGCCGCTCTCGGCGATTGCATCGTACGCGGCTAGACGAAGGGCGCCGTCTCGGACGTTGACCCTTCCGGTCTCTCCGCCGCGGCTGACCAAGGCGACGGCGCGAGCAGGATCACCACCGCAGCGTCCCTCATAACGAATGCGTTCGGGCGACTCGGAGAGGCGTCGAACGCGTAGCCGCGTTTCTTCCGAACATGCACGCATTCGGGCGAGGGCATCAAGCGCGGCTGTACGCAACGACGAGCGATTGAGGAGAGACGCAATCGTTTGTTCTAAGTCTTGATTGGTTTCAGAGGCTCCAAGAGTTCGGAGCGCCGCAATGGTCCAATCATCATCGTCTAGGTCCATTAGTGGAGCGGCGACCTGGAGAGCTTCCGGCGACGATACGTTTGCGAGCGTTTCGACCAGCTTAAGACGTAGCTGGGGGCTCGGTTCCGGGTCTCGCGCGAGTTCTGCTAGAACAACGCTCTCCGCGCGGGGGTCTGCGGACTTCTGGATCAAGGACAGAAGCTCAATCTTCGCCGCATCGTCGGATGCGAATTCGAGCAACAGTCCGAGTCCTGGCGCGCCAACAGCGTATTCAAACGCCGTCCGCGCTGGAGTGCGGATTGCGACGTTTCTGGTCAACACCTCTGCGGCACTTTGAAGGGCACCGGGGCTGCCGCACCGCGCGAGACTAACGGTTACCGCAAGGACAACGCCTGCGTCGCTGTCGCTCACCATTTGCTGGAGTGCGACAACGACGCCTTCGTCACAGATCGAGCCGAGATGCTCCGCGCCGAAGTGGCGGATGACGGAGCGTTCGTCGGAAAGAGCACTCAGCAACCCGCTCGTTCCCAAACGATCTGCCAGTAGATAGGCGTCGTAGCCGTCGAGTTCCTGAAGGCGACCGCTTTCGAGGCCCTCCAACGCGGCGTCGGTCACGGTCTCATCCCCTAGACAAACGAGGGTCCACGCGATCGCGAGACGTTCCTGGTCGGTAGACTCGGCGAATTGGGCAAGGAGCGCAGGGCGGGCGGAGTCTGCGCCCGGTGAACCCAGGCGCGCCAAGGCGAGTGCGGCTTGGCGCGGCTCCTCGTCCGAACCCGAAAGACCTTCGATGATGAGTGGGACGGCCTGCGCATCCCCAAGAACGGCAAGTCGTTGGTATGCCTGGATACGACCGTCGGCCTCCAGGTAACCGTCGGCGAGAAGTTCGCGGAGCGACGTCGCCTCCGTGTCACTTTCCGCGGTGAGTGTCTCCGCAA